>SXOA01000068.1 GCA_005778405.1 Planctomycetaceae bacterium | reverse complement strand
CGAAATCGCCAGCTACCTGGCCTATTACAACAACGAGCGAATACACTCCTCCCTGAACTACCTCAGTCCAGCCACCTTCGAAGCCCAACTAACCCTGTCAACTTAGCCACAACACTGTCCGAAATCTGCCAAGCAGCTCATGGCGCTTCGCTTATGCACCCTACCATTGTTATGATGGAGTCCATGAGCCACCCTCTTTCACGCCGTCAACTCCTCGCTAGCAGCGGACTGGGACTGGGTTCGCTTGCGCTGGCGACGATGCTGCGGGATGAAGGGTTGCTGGCGGCCGATTCCAAGCCGCCGCTCGACAAGCCGGACCTGATCAAGCCAACCTACGACCTGAAGCCGAAGTCACCGAGCTCTCCGCCGCGGGCCAAGGCGATGATTTCGATGTTCATGCAAGGTGGCCCGAGCCAGATGGACTTGCTCGATCCCAAGCCCAAGCTCGGCGAGCTCGACGGCCAGAAGTTTCCCGGCGAGGTCAAGTACGACAACGCCGCTCAGGCCAGCTCCAAGGTTTTGGGCTCGCCCTGGAAGTTCGCCAGGCACGGACAATGCGGGACGGAGGTCTCCGAGCTGCTGCCGAATCTGTCCGGCGCGGTCGATGACCTCACGGTCATTCGCTCGATGTACACCGGCGTCTCCAACCACGGCCAATCGATCGATGCGATGCACGGCGGCCGCCCCACCTCTGGCCGGCCAGTCCTCGGAAGCTGGATGGCGTATGGACTAGGAACAGAGTCGCAAGACTTGCCGGCGTTCGCAGTGCTGACCGATCCCGCCAGCCTGCCGGTGCTCGGCGTGGCCAACTGGTCGGCTGGCTGGCTGCCGTCGCTGTTTCAAGGGACCGTCATCCGCCCCCGCGAGCCGCGGATTCTCAATCTCGACCCACCGCCGCATCTGCGCGGCGCGCCGCAGGAGCAATATCTCGCCTTCCTCGCGGAGCTCAACCGCAAGCACCTGGAGCAGCATCCGGGAGAGCTTGATCTGGAGGCTCGCATCGCCAGTTACGAGCTCGCCGCCCGGATGCAATCCGCGGCCAAAGAGGCGGTGGACATCTCCCGCGAGAGCGAGGCCACGCACAAACTTTATGGCCTGGACAATCCTGCCACAAAGGACTTCGGCAGCCGCTGCCTGATCGCGCGGCGATTGGTCGAGCGGGGTGTGCGGTTCGTGCAGCTCTTTACATCCAACCAGTTCTGGGACCATCACGGCTCCATCCGGACCGCCCTTCCAAACTCTTGCAAGAAGATCGACCGGGGCTCGGCGGCGCTGGTGCAGGATCTCAAACAACGGGGGCTGCTCAACTCGACCGTCGTCCACTGGGGTGGCGAGATGGGACGCCTTCCCGTGGTGCAAAACGACGCCGGCCCGGACAAAGTCGGCCGCGATCACAACACCTACGGCTTCACGATGTGGGTCGCCGGCGGCGGGTTCAAACGGGGCCATGTCCATGGCGCGACCGACGAGTTCGGCCACAAGGTGGTCGAAGGCCTCGTCAACCATTTCGATTATCACGCCACACTGCTCCACCTCTTCGGCCTCGACCACACCCGGCTCGCGTTCAAACGGAACGGCCAGATGATGACCCTGACGGATCAGCAGCCGGGGCGAGTGGTGAATGAGCTGCTGGCGTAGGCTCCGCCCTACTTCAGCCCCTCAAAATTCGGCTTCTCGTCATGCGCCTGCTCGGCCCCTCGTCGCAGGGCATCGTGAATCGTGATGGCAGGCGCGGCGGCTTTCGCTTTCCGGTCGGCGAGGCGGAACCACCAATAGATGATCAGGAAGGTTCCCGCCGCCATCACCATCGCCATGGTCGCAATCGCGCCGCTGTACTCCGAGAGCGGATTGGCCGGCTTGATCAACCGCACTTCCGCCGCCATCAGCAGCGGAGCAGCTTGCCGTTTGTTTTTCTGCGCGGCAAAGGCGGACTGATAGGTCCAGAGCTTATAAAATGTGCCATCGGCCGAAATCTGATCATGGCGATTCTCCCCCGCCTGGATGCCCTCGGGAAGTCGCGGCACCAGCAGCGCCACGGCGAATTCGTTGACATACAACAGGGCATCTTTGTCGTCGGCGCTCTTGGCCACCTTCAGCGACTTGGCGAGCGGGACCGTCAGATCGATCTCGTAGTAGTGGTCGATCCCAAATCGCTTGTGGATGTCGTCGGCCCCCACCGTTACCTTGGTGATCCGCCGCGCAATCCCGCGGACCTTCATGCGGCTGCCGAGGTGGTTCTCGGATTCTTGCAGCAGCAGCGGGATGTCCACGGCATTGGCGGGCGCGGCGAGTTGGCTCGCTTTCTCACCGGCCATGACGGCCAGAGTTTGATAGAACGGCTCGCGGTCTGGCCCGCCGATGCCCCGACCGTTCTCGGCCTTGACCACCTCATACAGTCCCCAGTCCACTCCCGCCTGGGCCAGCGCCACCTGGTCGGGGCCGATGTGAAACTCCGGATGCGGCTTGTCGGGATGCCAGGCGATCCGCTCCGCGGCAAACAGGAGCGGCGGCGGCTCGGCCATCGCATCGCCGACTTTCAGAAACAGGCCGTCCACGGAAACAGGCTCGTCAATCGGGGCATCGAGCTTCCAGGCCGCGGGCAGAAAACGGGCATACACCAGCGCGACCGACGGAGAATCTTGAATCTTGATGCTCGCCGTGTAGTACTGGTCAAACTCCAGCCGCTCCGCAACCTCGGGCGCGAGCATGACCTTGGCGACATGCGTCACCCGGCCGCGAAAGAAGTGTACCTCGCCCCGATGCTGGGAGGCCTCTGCCACCAACTGGTCCCAAGTAACCCCCTTCTGACGCCAAGCCTGCACATTCTCCTGTCCCAGCCGCGGCCAACGATAGAGAATCTTTGCCAGCACCTCTACTTCCGCGGGACCGAGCGGCTGGCCACTGAAGAAGTTGCCGAACTGGCTCTCGCCGATGCCAAACTTGCTCAGAATTTCCAGCGCACTGGCAGGGGGACGGAAGGCCGCCGCGGATTTTTCCTGCGCGGACGAGAGGGCTGACAGGAAGATGAGCAGAATCGCGGAGAGAATTCTAGTTGGCATCGTCTCGCCCTTCCTCGGCCAGCCGTTTGAGAGATTCTTGCAGAGTCGGCGGCAAGTCAGCGTTCTTCAGTTCCGCAACACTCGCCCGGACCTGTTCGCTGTCGAATCGCCGGCCCTCGCCTGCGCCGCGCCGCGTGACGAAGTAGACCACGATGGCTGCCACCGCAAACACCACCGAAGCGATGATGAAAGTCTCCAGCCAGATACTCTCCCCCTTGGCAAATGTCTCTTGCTGTCCGGGTGCCGGAGTCCATTCCAAAGAGTTGGCTAGAATCAGCGGAGCGGTATAGTTGGCGTCTTTGCCGCGATACGCCCCGCGTTTGAAAAAATAGCCGGTCACGACCACATCTTCATGCAGAGGGGTCATCCCGCTGGGGTGGTTCTGCTCGTGAAGAAGCGGAAAACCCGCGGGCAAGGCGAGGCTGTACACAATCAGGGGCTTGTCGGGAACTCCCTCCGGGGCGAGGTACAAGACATTGAATTCCTTGATACCCAAGTAGTTTTTGATCGCCGGCACTCGATATGCCCACCGCACCTGGGCCCGCACCGAGATGACCTTACCGCGATACGCCTCCGGCTGGTTGTACATCGCGCTATAGCCGACGACCCCTTCGCTCCTTTTTTTCAGGTCCGCCGGCGCGTGGGACTGCAGCTCATGCATCAGGTGGAACCAGATTTGATTCTCGTCGGGACGAAGGAAAGTGGCATCGTCCCGCACGTGAGTCAAACAAAGTTGCTCGAGATCCCGCTGAAAGTCGGCAATGATCTTTCGCTCGGCCGCGGAAGTGTTCCCCCCCAGCGCCACCAGTTGCAGTGCCGGCTTTAGCTCCTGGAGCCAGCGGGCGTTGACCTGCTTGAGCGTCTCGACCCACTTCGTCTGCTCCTCCTCTTTAAGGGCGGCGAATTCCTGATAAGCGGCTGATTGATAGGTGGTCCAAAGGTCGTTGATGGTTCCCAGCGCCGCCTCGGCCCGGCCCGAACTTTCCAGGCTGAACTGCACGTCATCCTCCGCCGTTTCGATCAGCCGGAACAAGAGTGTCCGCTCGTCGCTCCCCAGATCCCGCCAGACGGCCCGCCACGCCGCCATCCACGAGTCTTGCGCCGGCCCCATCTCCGGGACCGCGGTTTTCTCGGGAAGCACTTTTACTTTCCCCGGATTCGCAAACACCGTCTCCGGCTCATTGGACGCAGCCTCGGTTCGGGCCAGCCGGTTGTTGATCGGCTTCTCCACCTCGCCGGTCTTGGTCTTAATCCCCAGCAGCCAGTTCCAACTCTCCGGATCCCTCGCCCGCTCAGCCAGAGCCAGCACCAGAATGACCGCCGCCACCGCCACAAACAGCCGCAACTTGGTATTCCGCGAGCGGTAATCAATCGGCTGCCGCACGCGCTGTCGCGGCAGTTCCGGAGCATCGAAATTGGGAAAATCAGCCTGCATGGGACTTCATGAAAAAATGGCTCAACCTCTCCGCCAGCCTCTCCTATCAGTCTAACACCTTGTCACCATCCACGTTATCGCTGAACTCGTCTCGACTTATTGCCGGGTTCATGTCCTGCTTGATTACCCGGCAGTCGGATCGCCATGTTCGAGGAACTGGATATCCGATGCGAGTCCATTAGAATCACCTTGGTGGGTCATGCGAGTCTCCTTGGGAAAGGTTGAAGATTCGCTAGGAAACACCGTCTGACCCGCCTTTTCAAAGATCACGTTTCCGCTGCCGCACTAACGGCTGACAGCTAGTAAGTTTTTACAGCACCATGGTTACGCTATCGGTGAAGAAGCCGCTTCATTAATAGACATGGATCGTCGCCTTCGATCCCAAAGAATTGTACCGCGATAGACATCGAAGCTGGTCTTCGTTCCATCCGCCAATACCACTTTGCATTCGGTGCTCCATGCATGGCTGAGTTGAGCAACCTGCGAAGGAGGCAACAGCAGCCGGCCATCGTGGCCCGTATCGATGACCGCCGCCGAGCCGGCGTGCGAATGGGGAGCCGACTCGCCGCAGCCAGACCTGCGCGCCGGGAATCCTGGCATGCAATCGATCCGTCGCTGCGAGTTCATCGCGGTCAACTTCGTACGCACCTGTCTCAATGTCAATGGCGACATAATCGCCTGGGTCACAATCTTTGATAGCGAGACGAATGTCACTTTCAAAGATCGCCTCCCCGCGGCGGGAAAACACTTCTTTGCTATAGCGAGGTCCATTGGCTGGCATATTCGGTGATTATGACCGCTGCACGCGGACTGGGCCATCATCGAAAGCCTGCTCGTACATCCCTCATGCTAAGTACGATGACCGACCAGATCCCAACAGGCACGCCAAGGCAGAACACGAAGGAGCACGGGACGAGCGACAATATAGCGCCCGCGAGCGCTAGTCCCCAGTATTGCCGCTTGAGCATCGCCAGACCGCCAACTGCCGCCACAAGGTAAAGAACAAGCACGATTGGACTGGCGGCCATTCCCGCGACAGCCCTGCCGCGATTCGCCGCCGCCTGCATTTCCGGATCATCAAATCTGGCGGCGACCGGCTGGGGGGCAATCATCATGTAGATGGAAATCAGCGCGCCAATCGCACCGAGCAGACAGACGAGTATGCCAGGTATCATCAGCTTGATCGGCATAGGCGGACGCGCAGCAACGGGCGCATACGCGGAAACCGCGAGCGCAGCTACCACGGGCTCCGCAGCTGCAACTATCGGTTGCTCTGCGGTTAGCGACCGACTGCAACTCGGGCAACTTCCATCTTGCTTCGGGAAAACCTTCATTCCACATCCTGGACAGATTTGCAATTCCATAAAGGCCCGTCCGATGTCAAGATGTAGATTGAACCGGGTTATAACGACGCCGGATTATCAGCGAGCAGTTCCCCGCCCGCAACCACTCCTAAGTCGCCCATAGCAGCCCCGCGGCCGGTTTGTTAGAACGAACTTATGGCCTTTCTGAACGTGTCGCTGCTCCTCGGGGGTGCCCTCTTTGCCATTCCCGTGGTGCTGCATCTGATTATGCGGCAGAAGCCGAAACACCTAGTGTTTCCGGCGGTGCGGTTCGTCAAGGAGCGGCGGGAATCCAATACGCGGCGACTGCAACTGCGGCACTGGTTGCTCTTGGCCCTGCGGTGTGCGGCGGTCATCATTCCCGCGCTGGCATTGGCGCGCCCCAGCGTGGCGTCGGCCATGTGGGGGAACTATTTCGCCCTCGGCGCGATGGGGCTGGCGTTTGCTGCCGTGCTGCTCTTTCTTTATGTGGCGGCGGTTCGCAAGCTCTCGAGGTATCTCGTCGGCGGCCTGGGGCTGCTGGCGACGCTGCTCGGCGCGGTCATTCTCTTTACCGGCATCCGGGCGCTCCTCGGCGGCAAGCCCGTGCTGGGGGACCAGGAAGCACCGGTCGCCGCGGTTCTGGTCATTGATACATCCCCTCGCATGGAATTCCGCCAGGAGAACAAGCGGCGGCTGGAGGTGGCGCAGGAAACTGCGGCCTGGCTCCTCAAGCAATTTCCGGGAGACAGCGAAGTGGCCGTCGTGGACTCTCGCCCCGGCGCAGCCAGTTTCGCCATCGACCGGACCGCTGCCGAGAAAGCCATCGAGCGCCTTCGCCCGACAGGCACGCCGCGGCCCTTGGTGGAAGTGCTCGCTGCCGCCGTGCAACTCGTGGAGCAGAAGCAGCAATCCCGCAAGGAAATTTACGTCCTCAGCGACCTGACGCAGGCCGCCTGGAAAACCTCGCAGCCCGCGGAAATTCAGAAAACCCTCACCGACCATCCGCAGGTCCAACTCTACGTCATCGACGTCGGCAGCGAGCGGCCCAGGAACTTTTCGCTCGGCGACCTGCAGCTTTCCAGCCAGATTCTGCCGCCACAGGGACAGCTCGTCATCGAGACCGAGGTCCACTCCGCAGGCGTGGGTGGGGCCAAGACGGTCGAGCTCTTGCTTGAACATCCCGATCCCACGCTCCCCATCATCCGCAACGGCAAAGTCGTCCTTCCCGGTGCTGAACTCCGCGGCAAGGAAACGGTTCAGCTTGAGCCCGGCGGCTCGCAGCAAATCAAATTTGTCGTGAACAAGCTCCCCAGTGGCTCCACCCAAGGAACCGTCCGGCTCGTGGGCGAAGACGGCCTGGCTCTCGACGACGTGCGGCACTTCGCCATTGAAGTGCAGCCAGACTGGCCCGTGCTGATTGTCGCGCCGGCGGGAGTGAAGACGGGAAGCCAGGTCTTTGCCCTGCAAGCCAAGTCCGAAAGTCGCAAGGTCGTTTTCGACATTACCGTCCTTCCCCAGGAAGAGCTCATCAACCGCGACCTGGGCAGCTACCGCGCCGTCTGCGTCATGGACCCGCTGCCGCTCCCCCCCGAAGCCTGGGAAAAGCTCGCCGCCTACGCCGAGAAAGGAAACGGCCTGGCCATTCTGCTCGGTCACAATGCCCAGCCGCTGGCGTCGTTTCAGGATGCGGCCGCCGCAAAGGTGCTGGGGGGCAAGCTGACGCGGCAGACCCGCAGCGGTGGAGATTTGTATCTCGCGCCATCGTCCTACGACCATCCACTGATGGCCGAGTTCCGCCAGAACGAAGCGAACGTGCCGTGGAACGACTTCCCCGTTTATTATCACTGGAATCTCGACGACCTGGCCGCCACTTCCCGCACGCTCATTCCCTTTGGCAACAACAAGCCGGCCCTGGTGGAGAATCGGCTCGGCCGTGGCAAGGTGCTGGTCATGACCACGCCGCTGACCGATCCGCTGCAGCCCCGCGGACGCCCTTGCTGGAATGAGTTGTGGTTCGGCAGCAACGCCTGGCCCGGTTTCATGCTCTGGAACGAGATGCTGAACTACCTTGTCGGCACCGGCGAAGTGCGGCTGAACTATCACACCGGTGAAACGGCCGTGCTAACGAACGACCCGGCTGTTTTCCCGGAGCGGTATCAGCTCTTCACGCCGCTCGACGAGCCGGTGGACGTGCTGGCCCGCGAAGAACGAGTGACGGTCCGCTTCACCGATAATCCCGGAGCCTATCGCCTCCGCGGCCAACGCGGCGGCCCCCTGGTCCGAGGCTTTGCGGTCAACTTGCCGGCGGACCTCGGCGACCTCACCCGCCTGCCGAAAGAGAAGTTGGAAGACCTGCTCGGCAAAGACCGTTTTCAGTTCGCCCGCAGCCGCGAAGAGATCAACCGGGCCGTCGGCGCCGATCGCATTGGCAGCGAATTCTATCCCCTCCTCGTCACGCTGCTGGCCCTGGTCCTGGGACTGGAGCAGACGCTGGCGAATCGGTTCTACAGGGAGGACGGGAGTTCGGGGCTCGGGGCTCGGGGTTCGGGTAATACCGTCCGAATCTCGCCTTCATCCTCGTCCCGAGTCCCCAGTCCCTAGCCCCGAACCCCGCTCCTCATGCAGTCTCTCAGCACCGAGCCCGTCTTCGACAGCTATCTTGCCGTCGCATTGATCGTGCTGGGGTTATCGTCGCTGCTCTTCTTCGGGCCACGGTTCGGCCGCGTCACGCCGGTCCGCCGGGCCGTGCTGATTGGCCTGCGGGTGCTCGTCATCCTGCTGGTGCTGCTGACTCTGCTTCAGCCGACGAAGATCACTTCGGTAAAGACCAAACGGACCAGCATGCTGCTGCTGCTCTTCGATGTCAGCCGCTCGATGCAGCTTCCCAGCGGCACCGGCAACTCGGAGGCCAGTCGCTGGCAGGCGCAGAAGGCGCTGCTCGAAAAGTCTCAGCCCAAATTTGCCGCGCTCGCCGCCAATCACAATCTCAAGGTCTTTGCATTTGATTCCAGCTTGCACTCCATCGCACAATCCGGCGGCAAGTTCAACGTCCCGGAAAAACCCGTGGGAATGTCGTCCGACTACGGCACGCCCCTTTACGACGCCGTTCGCGGCGAGCAGGGGCGGAGCCTGGCCGGCGTCATCCTGCTCGGCGACGGCCGGCACACTGCCTATTCTCCGCAAATCGAAGTCCAGCAAGCGGGCCAAAAACTGAGGGACGACTTCGGGGCCCCGCTCTACACGATCCCCTTCGGCCCCGCTGCCGACGCCGCCTCCGCCCGCGACGTGGCGGTCGAGCGCCTCGACGAGCAGTTCACGGTCTTCGTCAAAAACGAGCTGCTGGTGAAAGGGCTCGTCCGCATCCGGGGCTACGTGAAGAAGGACATCCCGGTCGAGCTGGAGCTGGTCGATTCGATGGGCCAGAAACAGCCCATTGGAAGAAAGTCCATCCGGGCCGACGAAGACGGCCGGCAGGTGGAAGTTTCTTTCGCCTTCACGCCCCAGCAGCCGGGGCATTATCGGCTGTACCTCAAAGCGGAGACGCAGCTTGGGGAACTCGTCGCCAAGAACAACGAGCTTTCCGCCTATCTGACCGTGCTCGAAGGGGGCCTCCGCGTCCTTTACCTCGACGGCGAGAAGTGGCACGAGCAGCGGTTCCTGCGGCAGTCGCTGAATGCCTCGCCGGACATCGAGCTCGACGACCGAATCGTCGACCGCCGCAACAAGCAGAAAATCGACATCACGGGCGACATCAGCAAAGGGCGCTACGACGCATTCATCCTCCGCGACCTCGACGCTGCCAAGCTGACGCCGGAGAGTCTGGAACTACTCGCCGATCAGGTCGGCAAAGGGAAGGGGCTGCTGATGCTCGGAGGGGAAAGCAGCTTCGGCTTTGGCCATTATCAGGAGACTCCGCTGGGGGCCGCCCTGCCGATTGAATTCGACGAGTTGGAGGGAGTGCCGAATCTAGGCGCGGGGAAGGACCGCTTCTTTCTCGCCGGGCCGCTGCCGCTTGTCCCGGTCGGCACGCATCCGCTCACGCGCCTCGCCCCCGATGCCGAAAATGCCGCGGCCTGGCAAAAGCTGCCGCCGCTGAAGTGGGCTCATAAGTTCAAGGACGTAAAAGAAGGGCCGGGCGTCCGTATGCTACTGGAAACCCCCAAACACGAGCCGCTCCTCGTCTCCGGGGAGTTCGGCAGCGGGCGGGTGCTGGCCTTCGCCGGGGAATCCACTTACCTCTGGCCGATGCACGGCTTTGAGAAGGAGCACAAGCGATTCTGGCGGCAGGTGGTCCTCTGGCTGGTGAAGCGGGACGACCTCAACAAGGACGACGTCTGGATCAAGCTCGACCAGCGGCGGTTCAACCCCGGCAGCCGCGTCATCATCACGACCGGCACTCGTACCAGCACCGGGGACGTGGTCAGCGGCGCGACGCTCGAAACCATCCTCGAGCTGCCGAGCAAGAAAAAACAGCCGCTCCGGCTCACCAAGGACAAGGACGGCAACTTCACCGGCTCCCTGGAGGTGTCCGAGCCCGGCGACTACAGCGTGGAAACCTCCGCCACCGCCGCCGGCAAGCCGCTCGGCAAGGCCCGGGCCGAATTCATGGTCTTCGACCGGGACGTCGAACTCTCCAACCCCGCCGCCGACCCCGACCAACTCGCCTCCCTCGCCGCCTGGACCAAGCAAGAAGGCGGCAAACTCGTCCAGCCCGAACAGTTCGCCGCCCTCCTCGACGAAATGGCCGCCAAACCCCCCGAGTACGAAGAGCGCCAGACCAAATGGAAACTCGGCAGCACCCCCGCCGACGCCTGGCCCCTGTTCCTGCTGCTCACCGGCCTGCTGACCGTGGAGTGGTTTTTCCGGAAGAAGTGGGGGTTGGTGTAGATCGCGATATTGAGCTGTCGCCCCCGGCTCACGATCCATTCGATAAAAGAGCTTGGCGCGCGAGAATTGCTGTCCGAAACCAAAGGGTTTGCCCAAGTTACAACTCGTGTACTGGAAACGCCTTTGGAGTTTGACGCTGCTCCTCGAGGCTGCTAGGTTAGCAAGCGCGGGCACTTGAGAATAACTAGTTCGGCCACTGGGTCCATGAATTCCCATAAACCCGTCAGACAAAAGGAGAACCACCATGCAGCGGTTACCTTTCGCAATGCTCGCGGTGCTTGTGATCGCTACAGGATCGCGCGCCGATGAACCGCCGATGAAGCTCGCGATCGCGCTTAAGGGCTTCGACCCTGTCGAACTCGTGGCGGGCAAGGAGGTGGCAGGCGACTCCAAATTGACGGTCCAGCGTGGCACGTTCCATTACTCGTTCGCCACCGAAGCAAACCTCAAGTTATTTGAAAGGGATCCCGAACGATTCTCCGCTCAATTCGGCGGTGCAT
The DNA here is from genome assembly GCA_005778405.1 of Planctomycetaceae bacterium. GTDB lineage: Bacteria > Planctomycetota > Planctomycetia > Pirellulales > Pirellulaceae > SXOA01. The sequence goes on along the minus strand of SXOA01000068.1, from coordinate 27,433 downwards.
GCCTCAAAATGGGACCGCTTGCGGGCAGTGGCCACCCCGATCGATTCTATGTCTTCGATCGCCGCATCTACATCTTCGCATCGGAGTCCTGCCGGGATGCATTCAAAGCCGATCCGCGCCGGTTCATTGACATAGCGGACGAACAACCAAAGGGGACGGCTGATGATGTCAAGAAAGGCGAGAACCTGCTCCGAACCGCAGTCAAGGGTTGCGGAGGGGAAGAGATCCTGAAGAAACTTGAAACCTATCAAGTTCAGTATCAATTCACCCTGAAGCGGGGCGATGCCGAGGTCAAGTACTCGCGGATTTCCGCCACGACGTTCCCCAACACTTACGTCCAAATGGACGATTTCGGAGCTTACAAGGCAGGCTGGCTCCTGCATCCGAAGGACGGCTACCTTAGCTGGGGACGCGGCCAGCCCGTAGACGAATCTGTCCGCCAGTACATGGATCGCGAATTCTATCGGCACCCAATCCACGTCCTGAAAGCGTGGCAAGATGGCGAGGTCAAGGCGGTTTACCTGGACAGCGACAAGATCGGCGAAGTACTTGTGGACCGAGTCGCTGTCTACGTGAAGGGTGCGACAACGAAATTCTCAATCGATGCGGTTTCAGGACGGATCATTCGTGTCGGCTATCGGGGTCGCGCTGGTGCGGGCATTGCGGACGTCGAACGAGACTACTCCGCATTTCGTGAGGTGAAGGGCCTGGTCGTACCTTTCCAGGTGAGCACAAGATTCGACGGAAAGCCGTTTGATAACCCGAAGGTCGTAGTGGCCTCAATCCAAGTGAACGAAAACATTGAGCCAGAGTTGCTCCAGAAGCCTAAGTGACTGGCCGAACTAGCCGCTGCACCTGACCGCGACGGCATACAGCGTTTACTGAATCCGACCTTTGATCGGCCACCGTGGCTGGTGAGCATAGTCGTTCGGCGCATTCACGATTGGAGTATCCGACGACCAACGAGTTGGTGCTGGAGTTGAGAGTCTACAGACACACCAAATGTGGCGATGAGACTGTTGTCAGCGGCGATTCGTTTTCCGTGGTTGCGAACAATCGCCTGATGCCTTGGGTCGCAAAAAAAAAGTGCGAAAACCGGTGTATTGCCGGTTTATAGCGGGAGGCGGAGCACGGGGCGCAAGGGAAATGTCCGGGCAAGGGAGCGGATGGGGGGGACGCTCGCCGGCAAGCCCATGGATTGTTTGCTGCTTTCCCGTCCTACGAGTCGACACTTAACGATGCTTGGTCCTAAGCTTTTGCCGCCATCATGCTGACGCGCAAATGCCCATCCACATGAGCCGTAGCAATGTGCAAGTTGTCCGGAGCGAGGTGCATGTCGCGGATGGAGTTGCCGATGTTGAGGGTGTGAAACTCCGCCTTCTCGGCTCCCTTCCAGAAGAAGAGATGGCCACCTCCACCGCCGCCGCTCGCGCCGATGATGAAGCCGGCGGGATGAAACGCCGCGTTCCAGCAGACGCCGTTAATGTTGGCCTTGCTGCCGTATTGCACGATTTCCTTGCCGTCTTCCCAATTGGCGAGCAGCGTAATCGGATTGCCGATGCCGGCGAAGGCGTTGCTGACGTTGGTGATCCCGGACATCACGAGTTGCTTGCCGTCGGGACTGAAATTCATTCCTCGCGTGCCGCCGATATCCGCCATGAAGCCAGGGTCATACTTGCTGAGCGGCGGGAACGTGAGGCGGCGAACCTCCTTGCCGGTTTCCACTTCCCACTCGATAACATTCGCCATCAGGTCGCCGCTCGCTAGGCGCTTTCCTTCGGGATGGAAGGCGACGTTGTAAACGTGCCGCGGATGGCCGGGCATTTCCCGTACCTTGGAGCCGTCCTCCATTTTCCAGAGGCGCACGATGAGGTCGTTGCCCGCCGTGGCGATCAGCGCGCCGTCGGGACTGACGGCGAGTGAGCGAATCCAACCTTGATGGGCCTGCACCGTCCGCGACGGAACTGGCTTCTCCGCGGCAGTGGGCCACCAGAGGAGTTTTCCCTCGTAGCCTCCCGTGATGAGCGTTTGGCCATCCTTGCTGAAGCCGATGGCCCTGGCCCAGCTATCGTGTCCGGCGAGTTCGGTCTTGGCGGCAGTGCCGATGTCAAACCGCCAGATGCGGTTGTCTTCGCCCCCCGCAAAAACATATTTGCCGCTAGGGTCGAACCGGCAGGAAACCAGCGCCCTGTTGTGAACAAGATCCTTGGCAACGTGCGTTTTGCTGGGGTCGGGAGCGGGAGCTTGCATGGCGGGGTCCTTGGTAGTCCGCACACTCCGTGTGCGGAAATTGCCTGCACACGATGTGTACAGGCTACTAAAGGAAGGAAACTTTGGCGGGAATATCAGTATAGTAGCTTTCCCTACCCAGACGCCACATCTCCGCCGGCTTCGTCGCCGGACATCCCGCAGAACGCTGATGCCGCAAAGCCTTGTCCTTCCTGGTCTGGAGTTGCCCGTCTGGGATGCTGAATACCAACCTTGGCGAGCTCGCGGGGATCGAAGCTTAAATCAAACACCATTTCGGTAGGCCGCTTTGTCGTGGCCATTCTCTTCCCATTTCAGACCAAGAAGCTGCAGGATGGGGGTCGTGGCCATTGTCGTGACGATGGCCATCACGACCATCATGGCGAAGACGGTCGGCGAGATGATCTTCCGCTCTAGGCCGATGTTGAGCACGATGAGCTCCATCAGGCCGCGTGTGTTCATCAGGGTCCCCAGGCCCGCGGAATCGCGCCAGGAAAGGCCGGTCAGCCGGGCCGCGGCAAAAGTGCCGCCGAATTTGCCGGCGGTGGCGACGGCAATGATTGCACCGCACCACAGCCAGTTTTCCCAGCCGTTGATGAGGCCGATTTTGGTTTGCATACCGGTGAAGGCGAAGAAAGCGGGGAGCAGCAGAACGGTGACGAGGTCTTCCAGCTTGTGGCAGAGGTCGATGGCGATGCGGCTTTTGTGGGGAAAGACGGCACCGAGCAGGAAGGCCCCGAAGATGGCGTGGATGCCGATCAGCTCGGTCGCCAGACAGGAGACCAGCAGGGCCAGAAAGATGAGGGCCAGCACCCCCTGTGGCGGCGGCTCATCGCCAAGCCGCGCGAGCAGCCAGGTAATGATCGGGCGGACGGCAAAGAACATCAAGGCGATGAATAACAGAGTCATGCCGGCTACGGCAAAGGCCCAGCCGACTTCCGCCTGGGCGACGCCGACCACAATCGCCAGCAGGCACCACGCAGCCGCATCGTTCATGGCCGCGCAGGTCAGGGCCATGACTCCCAGCGGCGAGCGGCTCATACTGCGGTCCTTGAGGATGCGGGCCAGCACAGGGAAGGCGGTGATGGACAAGGCAGCGCCGAAAAAGAGTGCGAAATTGAAGAGCGGAACGGTGCTGGCGGAATGCGCGGAGTACATCGGCAGGGCCAGGGCACAACCCAAGGCAAATGGCACCACGATGCTGGCGATGGCTGTGGTGAGGATGGCGGTTCCCCGCTGCTGCATCACGCGGAGATCGAGTTCCAAGCCGACGACGAACATATACAAAATGACGCCGAGTTGGGCGATGATTTCCAGCCCCGGCTTGATGGAGTCGGGAAGCAGGTATTGCTGGGCGGCGGGTGAAATGGCCCCTAGCAGCGAAGGGCCGAGGAGAATTCCGGCGATCACTTCCGCAATCACCGGCGGCTGCCCGATCCAGCGGAAGACAATGCCGAGCAACCGCCCGGCGACGATGACGGCGGCGAGGGCGAAGAAGAGGTGGAACATAACGTAGTCCGCTCACTCCGTGAGCGGACATGCCTGCACGCGGAGTGTGCCGGCTACTTTACTCCACTGCTGCTGCTTGGGGGGTTTCGGCCGGCGTTTGTTTCAGCGAATCGATGAGCGGGAAAACGATGTCCACATGGTCATCGAACAAGTCGCCGATCAAGAGGTCGGTGAGGAGTCCTTTATGCTGCGGATAATGCTTGACGAACCGCCCGAAGCTGAACCCTTCGTAGAATTCGATCACCAGCCGCCGCATCCGGTCCATGCCGCGAAAGAACAACTCTTCCCAGTTGCGGAGTTGCTGGCTGCTGGTGTCCCCCTTGGCGAGCCCTTCGCAAATGGCGTCCGCCGCGAGCTGGCCCGACTTGAGGGCGAGCAGCACACCTGAGGAGTAGAGCGGATCGAGAAAGCCGAGAGCGTCGCCAACAAGCACCCAGCCATCGCCGGCGGCTTGCTTGGCGCGATAGGAGTATTCCTTGGCGGCGAAGAACTGGCTGCAGCGTTTGCCCAGTGCGATCCGTTGTTTGACCGCGGGGCAGCGCTCCACTTCCTCGAAATAGACGCTTTCGAAGTCCTTGCCAGGGCGGTTCTTGAACAGATATTCGTACCCGGCAACGACGCCGACGCTGACGATGTTGTCATGCAGCGGGATGTACCAGAACCAGCCTTGCTTCCCTTGCACTTGCAGCACGATGGTCGCTCCTTCGTCCCGCTCCGTGTCGCGGTAGGCCCCTTCCCAGTACGTCCAGCAAGCGGCCTTTTTGAGTTCTGGGTCCCATTCGCGGAGGTTGAGCCGGCTTTGAATCATCGAGCTTTGGCCGCTGGCGTCGACCACGACGTCGGCCTGGACCGTCTCTTCCTTGCCATCTTCCCGCTGAATGCGGACACCGGTCGCTCGGCTGCCGTCGAAGAGGACTTCGAGGACGCGAACCCCTTCCTGCACATCGACGCCATGTTCGCGGGCGTTTTGCAGCATCAGGTGGTCGAACTCGCTCCGCCTCACCTGCCACGTTTGCGAACACTCGTGCGGCTTATGGTCCACGAAGTAGAACGGTTCGCTGAGCCGGCCGGACTGGCTGACGAACTGCACGCTGTACTTTTTGACATAGTGGCTCCCTTTCATCTTCGGCAGCATGTTCAGCCGCTCGAGAATCCAGTAGGTCTCGGGGATCAGCGATTCGCCGATATGGAAGCGGGGAAAATGCTCCCGCTCGAAGAGCCGCACGCTGTATCCCTGCTGGGCGATGAGGGTCGACACGGTGGACCCGCCGGGTCCGCCGCCAATGACGATGACGCGGGGATTTTGAGGCATGGCTGATTATTTGTCTTAGAGGCAAACTGGTCTGTCCGCATTCTACCGCGGCCGGCAAATAGATGTCAAGACAATAGTTGTTTAGACAAGTATAAGCAATAGGCCCGTTCCAATTTACGCCGCGCGTAAGTTCTATTGTGGAAACGCCTTGTCGATTACGGCTGCCGTGTTGCTCTTGTCAAAGCCGATAATGATCTCGGCTCCTTTCGGCGAGTGCTGCCACTTCTTCCAGGAGAGGTTTTTATCCTCGGGCTTCGCGCTGGGGCCAGGCTCGGAGGGCTGGCCGGGACCGAGCAGAGCTTCGACATCGGCGAGTTTGGCTTCGAGTTGAATTTTGTCGAAATTGGCCTTCGTGACCTTGTCATTGACCGGCCCGCTGGGGCCGCAACCGACGACCAAGGCCATGAGCAGGAACAGACATAGAAGTAAACGGACAGAGCTCGTCATGGAAGCGCTCGCTAGGAAGGAAGTGGATTATGAGAATTAACGAAAGTTTTCATCAAAGTAACCTGCCCGCAGAACCTTTTCCTCGGCGGGAGCAGCGGCGTCGCGTTGGGGATCAATCTGCAACACGGCCCAATCTCCCCAGCGGGGAAAGAGCAGGTAGTTGACCTTGGCGAGTTCCGCTTCGCGGAAGGTGTGGCCGCTGTTGAGGACGATGTAGCGCTGCTCGCCGCCTGGCAGCGGATTGGGGGCGATGAGAGCCGGGACATGATCCGCCGCTGGGTATTCCTGGCCGGCGAGCGTCACCTTTTCTGGCGTCCATTTCAGCTGCAGGTTGGAGAGCACCTTGGCAATCCACGAATTGCTGCCGGGGTCGCCGAAAAGGATCAGGTTCTTATGGAGAATGTCGTCTTCAGTCAGCGCGGTGTCGTCCTTGACGGGTAGCTCGCCGCGGAAGTAATGATGCCATTCCTCGGCAAACCGCTTGAGGCTCGCCTTGGCGTAATCGTCGGCTCCCTTGTTCCAAGGCTTTCCGGTACCACGAACGCAAAGAAATGGCTCCGTAAACGCGTCGTCGATCGGTCCTTGCAAGCCGGGACGTTTGCCGGCGAGCGGCTCGGAGGAGAGTGCCCAGCCCTTGTTGGTTCGAGCAATGACTCGTGCCGTTTCACCTTCGGGCAACTTGATCTCAACCTTGCCTATCCGAACTTTGGGACGCAAAGGAAGAACGGAGAAGCGGGCGATGTTTTTCGGCTCATCGACCTCGATCTCATCATTTTTCAGCCGAGTTGAGATTTCCGCTCGTGCGTAGTGTCTTTCCAATCCCAGCACCTGCAGCCAATGACACTTGCTGTACTTGAGGGTCCAGGTGACGAACCGGATGTCGCTCGGCTGATGGTTCAGCCCCTTATCGGCATAAACGCCGATCCGCTTCATCTGTTCGGCATGTGTGATTGGATCGATCACGTGGCCCGTGCCGGGGGAGATGAGATTGACCATCGTCAGCCCCTCCTTTTTCATCGCCTCTCCCATGATGACATGGGCCTGGAAGAAAATGTCCTTCTCCCCCATGCAAGCAATGGCCGGGACCACGCCCGCGTTGGCCGCATAATCCACGCTGTCGAGCATGTGCAGGCCCAGTTCCTGATGCTCTGGCAATGTGCCGATTTTCACAAAATTCGGTAGCGGCGTCTCGGAAAACTTGTGGGTATCCACATAGCCGCAGTAGGGACCGAGGGCCACGAAGAAGTCCGGATGCTTGAGGCCCAGGTGCCAGGTGCCGGAAGCACCCATCGACATACCGCGGAGGACAATCCGGTCCTTGTCGATGTTGAAGCGATTGCAGACATCGGCAATCGCTTCGAAAACATCCGTCTCACCCGCCCAGCGATAGCAGTTTTCGACTCGCCCCAGCGGATGCAGCTCGATGTAGGGCGCTTCCGGCTGAGTTGGATTCTCGCCATCCCCTTCGTCGAATCGGGCGATGAACCGGGCCTCACTCATCCCTACCGGTTTGGTGCTGCCATGCAACACCACGTCCAGACGCATTGGCCTGGCAGGGTCGTAGTTTTTGGGAACGATGAGCCCATACGGTTGAATGGAACCATCGATGCGAGAGTGATAGCCCAAAGCGACTTTGCCGCGGGGAATTCTCCGAGGGGAACTCTCGTCGGCGAGCGACCTAACTCGCTCATTCCCCCGCGCAATCGCTTTCTTCAAAAGTGCGACATCGGCCAGAGTGAACTCCCTGTCGTATTTCAGCGCCCAGGCCAGCCCTTTAGCGAAAATGGCGGCATCGATAGCGATTGGGGACGTGCCGACCTGCTTTTCCAGCAAGGATAGTTCGTCTGTAAGCGATTTCCGTTCGCTCTCCGTCAAGGGTTTTGTCTGGCCGAAAGCTACGCTACCCAGCGATAGAACTGCAAGACAGAGAAGAATGCGTCTCATCTGGTAGCCTTCCAGAGTTTTGAACAGAAGAAAACGAAGGGAACGAAGAAAGGCAATTGATTGCTTTGTCTTTCCTTCGTTTCCTCCGTTTCCTTCTGTTCGATCTTCTTGAGTTCTCTCCGAAAAGTCACTCCTCCGCCACATTCACATACACCTTTAGCGCCGACTTCTCCTCAACGAGCAGCCGCATCATCTCCTGATAATTATCCAGTCCGTTCACCGGATTAGTGAGAATCCTTTGCAGCACGCCGGGGAACATCATCTCGCCGAGGGCCAGATCCCGAATCCCCATTTCAAAGTGCTCGCGATTGGCGTTGACCGAGCCGAGCAGGAGTTTGTTGCCGAGGACCCAGTCGATATTGATTTTGTCGGACGGAACTTCATGCACTCGCTTGCCACCCGTGATGCTCACCCAGACAAGCACGCCGTTATGCCCCAAGTGCTGCATGGAATTGAAAGCGACTTCGCTATTGCCGCTGGACTCGATGATCAGGTCCGCCTTGCCGACTTTCTCCACCAACTTCTCCAGCGGAGTCTCCTGCGTACTAACATAGGTCGCTTCCAGCCCCTGAATGATCTGGCTGCTGAGGGTGCCGGGCTTCGAGCGGGCACAGGTGTAAACATCTAGTCCCTTGAGCTTGAGGACGAGTGTCGCCAAAAGGCCAATTTGCCCCGCCCCCATCACAAACGCCCGTTGGGGCCGCCAGACCTTCATCCGTCGTTGAGCCTCGTAAGCCTGATACACGGCTTTGGCCGCGCAGCTCATCGGCTCCATCAGGACATGCAGGTGCTTGAGCCCCTGCGGCACACGGACGATGTATTCCTCCTCATCGACAAAATACTCCGTCAAGTAACCATGCCGCAGGTTGATGCCCCGCTCGTAATAAGTCTCCTCGCTGGTCATGTCGTTGGTGCCGATGAGGTCGTAGATTGACCCGCCGGGCCGGCGAACGGTCGCCGTAACGTAGTCCCCAGGCCGGACGCGGCGGACGTTCGGGCCGACCTCGACCACTGTGCCGAACGATTCGTGCCCCATCACCAGATGCTTGTCTCCCTTCGGTGCATTCCCGTAAAGCGCTTCGTTAATTTCCCGATCCGTGGCGTCCACGCCAACTTTCAATACCTTGACTAGCACCCCCTTGCCGTCCGCGATTTGCCCGAGCGTCGGCCGCGGAATGTCTTCCAAATGCACGCTGTTTTTCTGGCCGGGATAGACGGCAATGGCTTTCATGGCGGACTCGGCGAGAGGCGAGAAAACTCTGAATTGGGTGAGAAGCAACCATCGTATCAATAGCCGATTCAGCGCGGGAGGGTAGCGACGGGTGACGTTAACGAGGGAAATTGACCTCACCTGGCAGGAGTCCAGAATTCCGTTCCCCTTGATTGCTTCCATTTCCAGAGGTCGTATAATCGCCAGCCTGTGAACCGACCGCCCGCGGCGTTTTTTCACATGCCTCCTGGGCGGACGATTAGCTCGTACTAAGGAACTCACCATGGACCGCACGCATCACAGGCCCCCCTCGGGCTTCAGTCGCCGTGACTTTCTCCGCGGCTCCGGGGCGGTGGCCGCGGCTGGGGCGATTGTCTCCCAGACGCAGGCGATTGCTCAGGAAGCCAAAGGAACTCGCATTCTCAGTGGCGAGCAGACCCTCGCGCTCAGCGTCAACGGCAAGGACGTGAAGGTCAAGGCCGAGCCGCGAACGACGTTGCTCGAAGTCCTCCGCTATCAGCTCGACCTGACCGGAGCCAAACCGGTCAGCGGCGACGCCAGCAGCGGCGCGAGTACCGTGATGATCGACGGCAAGCCGGTTTCGGCCAGCGTGGAGCTTGCCGTGCGTTGCGTCGGCAAAAAAATCGAGACGGTCGAGAGCCTGGCCAAGGATGCCGTTCCAGCCGCCTTCGTCGCTTGCGACGCCCAACAGTGCGGGTTCTGCACGCCCGGCTTTGTGGTGGCGACGCGGGCCTTCCTGAATAAAAATCCCAAGGCCACGGAAGAAGAGGTCCGGAAAGGGCTCAACGGCAACATCTGCCGCTGCGGGACTTATGCCAACGTCATTCATGCGGCCTTGATGGTCGTGAAGGGAGGGGCCAATGGTTAACCAGCAAGCCGAGAAGAAGAAGGCCGATACCAAGGCTCAAGACGAAGCGAAAGCCGCCGCGGCAAAGGCCAAGGCCGAAGCGGATGCCAATAAGTTAGCCGAAGAAAAGGCCAAATATGGCTGGCCCGCCAAGGAAAAATCTTCGCTCGTGGGCAAACGGGTGGCCCGCCTGGATGGTCTCCCCAAATCCACCGGCACTGCAAAATACACTTACGACATCAACCTCAAGAATCAGCTCATCGCCAAGGGGCTTGGCTGCCCGCACGCGCATTGCAAAATCAAGTCCATCGACACCACCGCGGCTGCCAAGCTGCCGGGCGTCGTGTTCATTGAAGTTTTGAAGCCAGCCGATCCGCCGATTGATCCCAAAAAGCCCGACGAAGTACCACCCAAGAAGGACTGGGAAATCGAGTGGCAAGGGGAAATCCTGGCCGTCGTCGCGGCCGAGAGCGAGGCAGCCGCGGCCGAAGGGGTCGCCGCCATCAAGGTGGAATACGAGAAGCTTCCGGTCTTTGTCCAGGAAGACAATCTGGCAGCGGCGAAAGCAGCCGGCCGGACTTTCCCCGGCGGCAACAAAACGCAAACGGAAAAAATCGCCGGTGACGACGACGATGTCGATGAATTCTCCGCTAAGGAGTTGGCCCGCCTGTTCAAGGAAGCGGCTCACGTGGTCGAGGGCTACTACGGCGTCGACCCGATCACCCACTGTTGCCTGGAACCGCACGGCAGCACGGTGGAATGGGTCGACGGCAAGTTGGTCGCCCATCTTTCCACGCAAAACGTCTCGGGCACCGACGAGGGTTTTGCCGCCGGCCTGCAAATCACGTCCGACGATGTGACGGTCCACTGCGACTACATCGGCGGCGGTTTTGGGAGCAAGTTTGCCCCGGATTATTGGGCCATCTCCGCGGCCCGCATCAGCAAGGCTACTGGCCGCCCGGTTAAGTTCATGCTCGACCGGGACCAGGAATTCAAGCTCGGCGGTAATCGCCCCAGCGGCTATTTGAAGGTCAAGCTCGGTGCCGACAAGGATGGCGTGGTCACGGTTTGGGACAGCGAGCATTGGGGCTCCGGCGGCGCAACCCCCAGCGGAGTAAGCCAAGGCGTGGTTCCCTATGTCTTTGCTCCCAAGAATTTCCGCCGCGTGGCGACCAATATCAAGAACAACGCCGCCCCCAACCGGGCCTGGCGTGCGCCCAATCATCCGCAAGCCTGTGCGATGACGCAGACCGCGTATGACGACCTGGCCGCTAAGATGGGGGCCGATAGCTACGACATTTTCCTGAAGAATCTTGGCACCGACGAAAAGCCGCTTGTCGCCGGGGCCAAACCCTCGGTTTATGCCGGCGAAATGGAAGTCGGCGCGAAACTGATGGACTGGAAGGCCAAGTGGCACCCCCACGGCAAGGGCCCGGCCAAGGGCTCCGTTGTGGAAGGTCTCGGCATGGCCATCCATACCTGGGGAGGCAACGCCAATTCTTCGACGATCCTGCTCAAAGTTTATCCCGATGGCGGCGTCGAAACTTTCTGCGGGACGCAGGATCTTGGCACCGGCACCCGCACCTCGTGTGCGATGGTTTTGGGGGAAACCTTCGGGCTCCCCATCGAAGCCATCAAAATCAACATTGGCTCGTCCAAATATCCCGCCAGCGGGCCTTCCGGCGGCAGCACCACCATCGGCAGTGTCTGTGAATCGCATCGGCGGGCGGGGGTGGACGCGTTGCTGAAGATTGCCGACCTTGTGGCCGCTAAGCTCGGCGTCGAAGCGGCCACGCTCAAGGCAGTCGGCGGGAAAATTGTCGGCACTGGAGGGAAGAGCGTTTCGTGGAAAGAAGCTTGCTCCCTCATCGGCATGAAGCCGCTCGAAGTGATGGCGGACTACAAATCGGGAACTCCCAGTCCGCTGAGCAACAGGACTGTCGGCGGTGTGCAGATGGCCCATGTCGCGGTCGACCGCGAAACGGGCATCGTCAGGATGAAGAAGTTTGTCGCCGTGCAAGACATGGGTCTGGTCGTCAGCCCCACGCAGGCCGAAAGTCAAATTTATGGCTCGGTCATTATGGGAATCGCGTACGCCCTGTTTGAATCCCGGATTCAAGACCCCGCCAGCGGCGCAGTATTGAATGCCGAGATGAAGGACTACCGCCTGCCACGGCTGGGAGACATCGGCGAAATCGTTATCAACCTGTATGAGCCCGAAAGCGAACGTTCCCGCGGCGTCATCGGCCTGGGTGAGCCCCCCGTAATCAGCCCCGGCGGCGCGATCAGCAACGCCGTCGCCAACGCCCTTGGTGTCCGCGTCCCCGTCCTGCCGCTCACACCCGACCGAGTGCTGGCGGCTTTGGCAAAGAGTAAGAAAGTGGGGTAGGCTTCCAGCCTGCCTGAAAACTGAAAACTGAACACTGAAAACTGAAATACAACCTCCTCGCGGAGACCAACCATGAAATCCTTTGCCTACGCCTCCCCAACGACGGAAGGAGAAGCTCTCTCCCTCCTCGCCGAACCGGGAGAGATTGAAATCCTTGCCGGCGGGACCGATCTTGTCGGCCTGATGAAGAAAATGATTATCACGCCCGATCTGGTCGTGAACATCCTTGATATCCCTTCGCTGAAAACCATCGAGCAGCTCGATAATGGCGCAATTGCCATCGGAGCCGCGGTCACGCTCGATGAAGTGCTCGCCCATCCGTATCTCGACCCCTATCCCGCCATCGGCCAGGCCATTGAAGGCATCAGCAGCATGCAGTTGCAATGCCAGGGAACCATCGGCGGCGAGGTCCTCCAGCGGCCGCAGTGCTGGTATTTCCGCGGCGGTCGCGGCCTGCTGGCTGCCGGCGGCAGCGCGGTGGAAGACGGGGACAGCCGTTACCATGCCATTTTCGGCAACGACGGAGCGGCAAAATTCGTCTCGGCTTCCCGCATCGCTCCGGCACTGATCGCCCTGAATGCTACCGCCCGCGTCATCGGACCCGTAGCCACAGGCGGCTCGCCTGTCGGCTTGAATGGCGAGGATGCGAGCGAGCGGTTCTTTCCCATCGAGCAGCTCTTCCGCATTCCTCGCCACGAAGGGGAGCGGGAGAGTGTCCTCGCTCGCGGCGAGTTCCTCACGCACATTATTCTGCCCGACCGCCGTAACTTCGCCAGCGCGACTTATGAAGTTCGCCAGGGAGCAGGCCCCGATTTCCCGCTCGCTGCCGCCGCCGCGTCGCTGCGAATCGAAGGGGGCATCGTCCGGGAAGGCGAGATTGTCCTGGGTCAGGTCGCTCCCACGCCCTGGATTTCCCGCGCAGCCGTCGCCGCTCTCATCGGCCAACCGGTGAACGAGCAAACCGCCGAAGCCGCTGGCCTCGCCGCCGTCACCGCGGCTCGCCCGCTCAGTCACAATGCGTACAAAGTGCAACTCGCCAAGACAGCCGTCAAGCGCGCCATTCTGCGTGCGGCCGGCCAGGAAACGGGAGGATTCTAACCATGCCCACCAACATTGATAACACGCAGCTTCCCCAACTCACCGGCCCGGCTTGCATCCACCTGCGGAGCAAGTCGATGTATGTCCACGGCACACTGGGGCAGACGGAGCAAACAACCGAATCCACCGCCGGTTCCTGCTGGTGCAACACCACGCAGAATTTCATGGGCCCCGACCGGGAGTACGCCAACCGCCAGTCCTGCGTCAGCGGCCGCGGCTGCTACCGCGAGACGTATTAACCCGCATTACCCTCGATCCCAAGCTCCGCTTGGGATCGCACGTCTTGGAAGCTCTGCTTCCGGTTTCTCGAAGCGGAGCTTCGCTACGTGGTGTCCCAAACAGAGCTTGAGACACAGTAACGGCCAAAGTTGCTGCCTCAGTCCCCTCGGAGCTTGAGGTTCATTGAGGTCAGCTTTTCGCGGACTTCGTTCAGACTGGTGACGCCGAAGTTCTTGCACTCCAGCAGGTCGTCCCCCGATTTCCGCAGCAGTTCGCCCATCAGCGTCAGGCCCAGACGGGCCATGCACTTGCGGGCCCGGACGGACAGGTTGAGGTCCGAGATCGGCCGTTCCAGCATCGCCTGCTCGTCGGGGGACATGGTGGACATGTCCATGACCGGCTCGGGAGGCGCCTTGTCCGTGGCGAACTGGCCGAGTTCCAGCCCCTTGCTGGCCAGCATGTCCCGGATTTCGACCAGGGAGGTCTCGCCAAAATTCTTGCTCCCCAAAAGCTCCGCTTCCGAGGTGCGGGTCAGGTCGCCGAGGGTCCGCACGCCCATCTTCGTCAGGCAATTGCGGCTGCGGACCGAGAGTTCGAAGTCGCTGACCGAAATGCTCAGCACCTGGGCCAGGCGGTCGTTGCGGCGCTGGGCCTCTTCATCAATCCAGCCGCTGCCGGAGGCGGAAGCATCCTTGATGTAGAGGCGGGCCCGCGGATGATCGGGATAGACTTCCAGCACCCGCTGGTAGCACATCTGGGCCCGGTCAAACTGCTGGCGGTCCTCGTACAGCAGGCCCAAATTGATGAGCGTGCCGACGTTGGCGGGAAAGGTCGCCGCCGACCGCTGATAGAATTGCAGAGCCAGCTCGTCGTTGCCGCGGCGGTCGTTTTCGGTCGCCAGGCTGAAGAGCGCCCCCGGATGCTTGCCGTCGGCTTCAACAGCCCGTTCATACAAGGCGCAGACTTCCTGGGTGCTCCCCCCCAAGGCCGCCACGGTGGCCCCGCGCTGATAGAGGTATTCGGCGGTCTGCTCCACCGCGCCGGAGAGCTTGTCCAGCGTTTCGAGCGCCTTTTTGGGATCTTTGTTGTAGCGCTGGGCTTCCGAAACGGCCAAGGCACAGTCGTCGCCGTTATAACCCGCGGTCTTGGCGGCCTGGTAAGCCTTGTGGGCTTCCGGATAATCGCCGAGGGCAAATCGGGTCTTGCCGATGTAGAAGTTGGCCAGCGCCCCGCCATCGGCCGAGCCCAGCGTTTCCATCGCCATACGATAGCGGCCCAGCAGATAGTAACAGACCCCCAAGCGAACGGCGGCGGCCGGGGTGCGGTCTTCCCGCGTTTCCAACTCGGCGACGGAATCCCGGAGGGTGCCAAACTGGGCATAATCCTCGGTGATCGACTGCGAAAGCTGCGTGATTTCGCGGGGTCCGAACGAGCTATTGGAAAGGACGATATCGTGGACGTCGACAACAGCGGCAGTGGGCATAAGGCGAAGGCTCCTGTGCAAATTCGATAGACCAGAGCCAGCAGTGGGAGTCGAACCCACAACCCCCGCTTTACGAAAGCGGTGCTCTGCCAATTGAAGCTATGCTGGCGCGCAAAAATCCCGGTGAACCCCTTACCGTACGGCAAACAGGCGGGGGGCGTCAAGGTATGGTAACAGAAGAGCAGGAAAGAGAGATTGCCCTTTCAGCGGCGAAAAGACTCGCTCGATGAGGTAGAATTGGATTGATACCACTTCGCTGGAAGAAAGAAAGTACTCATGACTCAATCCCTGGAAGCCGTCTACGAAAACGGTACTTTTCGGCCGGTTCACCCGGCGTCGCTGGCGATCTCCGATGGTCAACGGGTGAGGATCACGGTCGATGACCAGGCCGAACCCGAAGCCTTGCGACTGGCCGCCTGCGTCTATGAGGGGCTGTCGGAGAAAGAGATTGCCGAAGTCGAAGAAATTGCCCTCGATCGCCAGCGATTTTTTGGGACTCGGAATGCCCCCTAATGCAACCCAAGACGCTCCTCGATACGGACATTCTGTCCGCCTTGATGCGGCAGATTTCCCAGGCGACTGGTCGAGCGAAGACCTATTTGGGTGACCACCAGCAATTGTCGATTTCTCTGGTCACTTGATTCGAAATACTCCGCGGCCTGAAAGCCAAAGGCGCGACGTTCCAACTCGTGGCATTCGAAGCATTCTGTGTTAAGAACGAAGTCTTGCCGATTACGGATGAGATCGTCGTTGTCGCGGCAGACATTTACGCCGATCTTCATTCGCGTGGACAACTGATTCCCGATGCCGACATTCTGATCGCGGCAACCGCCATGCATCACGGCCTGGTTCTGGCCACCAACAATCAACGTGACTTTGGCCGCATTGCCGGGCTGCAACTCGACAACTGGCTGACTTGAGTTGTTGTTAAGGAAATCGGTTGCATTTCGAATGTCTCCCACGAAACTACCGGAGAGTGGCCTTCAAGCCGGCAGCGATGGCACTCTCGGGCATCAGGTGAAAATGGTTGTAGTCGATGTACACGACATCTTGACCGTCCTCGTCCATCTCCACGTCCGTCTTCGGTCTGCCCGCCGCCAAGACCTTCGTGTAGAAAATCGTGCACTTATAGTGCGAGTGGTGAAGTTGCACCGGACCGATCAAAGGAACTTCACGGGGAGGGTCGATATAGTCGGCGATTTTCTCCTTGACGATGCGCACGTTCCGCCGTTGAATCTCCAGTCTTACTGGACCCGAGTTTGTTGAACTCTTACTCCGCTCCCAAGCTTTCATGACTTCGTCGTCGCCAGGTGGCACATGCGCCTGTTCGGAATCAGCGCTGGTAAGTGGACCCAATATCGGGAACTCCGAGGGTGGACCTGATATTGGGACTGCTGAGTATTGGAGATGTTGAACGTTCTTCCTTTTCAATAGCTTCTTCCTCGCCTTCTGCTTGTGGCTCACGACAGCAGCTTTTGCGGATGCTGCGGTAGGACGAGGTTCTTCTCCGCTAGTCAGGCTGGGATTAATGGCGAAAAGGATGAGAGCCAGAGAGCAGTAGCGCATAGCGATCGTCCTTCCAACAGTGAGCCGGTTCAATGGACGGCCTTATCAGCGTTTGATTTTCGGTTGCGTTGGGGGCCAGGTCGTGCGAGCATTCGCCTCGCGCGCGATCGCAACATTCGGCGTCACCATAAAGATCAGCTCGGTATCCTCTACCTTGCCCTCTTTCCTGGTGACGTCGTGATTCCTGCTGAGGATGACTGACTTTCCCGGAGTAACTTCCAGCGTGGTTGTGAGTCCCCGCCTATTTGCCAGCGGCTTGCCGTCAGGACCATTGGCTGCCGGCGGGGGAGGCGTTCTGAAGAGACTGCACTCGATGTGGATCCGGATTTTGTTCCCTTTGAGCACGGTCGGGAGGACTTTCGCCGTCATCTTCTGGGTGTCGTTGCCAACCTCATAGTTAGCTTCCCGGCCGCTAAGCGTTTGAATCCGCGGCTCGCTAATGACTTTGACAAGTGCTTTGCCGGCTAACTCTTCGAGCTGCACGGCGAGTTTGTCGCCATCATCACTCAAGTTCTTGACCCCCGCTTCTCGCAGCTTGACCCTGTTCACCTCAAAGACTTTGATTTGCACCTCGACGGCTTGGAACGCTTCGACCACCGCTCCTTCAGGTTTTTCCGCGTCAATGAGGTCGCCGATAATCGCTGCGGCCTTTGCAATCTCCGGTTCTTCAAGTCCCACCCGTTCCAGATGAGCCAGCGCGGCTTTCAGATGCAGCAGTCGCTCACTATGACCGTGCTCGGTCACTTCTTGAACGAGGGGCACTCCATTGGGGGCTGGTGCGGGAGTTGCAGGTTTCTCCCCATTCGCCAGGCTGGGAATGCCGGCGAGCAGGATGAAAACCAATGAGCGGCAGCGCATGAAGTTCACTCCTAGTTCCCAAGCCCTGCTTGGGAACTAGCTCTTAGCCCGGTGGGGTCACTACTTCGTCCCCGCCGGTCCCGGTTTGCGGGTGATATTACTCGGCTTGGGGGTTCCCTGCATGTAGCTGAAGAGGTCGCCGATTTCGTCGAGGGTGAGAGTGTCGAGGAGGCCGGCGGGCATGGAGGAGACGTTGCTCGGTTTGGTCTCCTCGATGTCGGCAGTCTTGACGGTGACCTTCTCGCCGCTGGCTTGCAGGACGACCGTTTCACCTTCCCCGCCGGGAGCGACAATGCCGCTGAAGGTGCGGCCGTCCGTGGTGAGGATGGTTTTGGAGGCGTACTGCGAAGAGATGATGTGCGAGGGGTACACGACCGCTTCCAGAATTTCCTTCCGGGTGAAGCGGCGGCTGATGGTGGTCAGGTCGGGGCCCATGCTTTCCCCCTGGTCGCCGACCTTATGGCACTTGGCGCACTGGACTTTGGTGAAGACCGCCTGGCCGCGCTCGGCCGAGGCTTTCGCCATGTCCTCGCCGCCGAGATAGGTGAGCAGGACTTCGTAGGTATGCTTCGCGTTTTCAGCCGCGGTCGGCAGCGTGGCGGGAGGTTCGTTGGGATAAGTCTTGGCGAACCAGGCCTGCCAGGCTTCGAGCTGCTTTTTCTCGCTTTCGTCCTTGGCCGGCTCTTCGCTGGTCCAGAACTGCAGGAGGGCAATGGTCGCGTCCGCCGGTTTGTCTTTCTCCAAGGCCCGCAGGCCTAGCAGAATGATCGTGCGATACGGAGCAGCTTCTTCGGGGGCCTGTTCGACAGCCATCAGCTTCTGGCAAACTTCGTGAGCGGCGGCCGGTTCGAGATACGGCAAGCTGCGGACAACGTAGGCCCAGTTTTCCCCTTCGGGAGACTGCGCCAGGCCGACGGAAACGGCCGCGCGGCGTTCGGGGTTCTCATCCCAAACCTTGCGGAGGTATTTGAACGATTCCTCATCGCCACTGCGGGTCAGCACCGCGGTAATGCCGACTTGCAATCGCTGAACGGAATCCCCTTCTTGATCGCTCAGCCGCTGGTCAAGCTCCTTGAGCTGAGTGAGGGTCTTTTCATCAGGCTTCTCCGGAATCAGGTAGAGTGCCCCGAGAGCAGCATTCGGCCAAAGCGAGCCCTTTTCCAAAACCATCGCCACTTCTTCCTGGTTGAGCTGCTTGGTGAAGTCCCGCGTGGCGTTGATCAGGTAGCGTGCATAACTCCCGCCCCCCTTTTTCTTCTGGGCATCTTCATAGAACTTCAGCAGCTCCATCCGGTCGGCGGAGGTCCAACCCTTTTCCAGAAAACGCAGATGCAGGGCCACATGCAGCTTGTCCACTTCACCGGCATCCGATTTGAGGTAGGCCAGATAGCGGTCGGTGATGGTCGCTTCCTGCAAATAAGTCAGCAGGCGGATCAGCTCCCGGTTCATCAGCGAGTCGCCGGCAGGGAATTCTTCCGCCAGCCGTTTCCGCAAGCCTCCTAGCTCTTCAGGTCTTAATTCACCGCGGGCGATGGAGACTTGCGCCAGTCGGAGCATGTCGAGAAAATCCTTGTCGCTGACGAAGTTTTCCATTAGCGTTTCCATCCGCCGGAGAATCTGCTGAGCGTTCTCGCGGCTGGGATACGCGGTGATAAGTGCCAGACTTCCCTGGATGTAGAGTCGATGTTTGTCGCTGGCGAGCAGCTCATCCTTCCAATCTTCGAGCTTCATCCGCTCCAGAACGCGGCGGGCGGCCCAGGCTTCGAAGCGGTCGTCGGACACCAGGAGCGGCAGCAGCTTGTCAAGCGTCGGGGCCTGGTCGGCCCGGCTGAGCGCTTCGCACGCTTTGCGGCGGACGCCGCGGTCGGTGTCGGCCAAGAACTCGATGAGGCGATTTTGCGTTTCTTCGCTCGGATGCAGGCCCATCAGCTCTGCGGCTTTGGCCCGCACCTGCTCGCTCTGCTGCTGCGAAAGGAAAACGAGCAGCTCCGGCGTCGGAGCCGGGCCATAGAGTTGCATCAGGTCGAGAGCTTGCAGGCGATAGGCGGCGGGGTTGGCGGCACTGCGAGCCACGCCAATCAGCGACTTGTCCCACTTATCGCCGAGCTTCTTTTTCTCGCCGGCGATGGCCTGTCGGGCCCAACTGCTTTGGATTTGCGGCTGGCGAATGACTGCCGTCACGCCGGTGCCGATGTTGGTAATCTGTGGCGGAACTGTCCCCTTCCAAATGACTCGGTACAGTCCCCCTCCGGTGCCCCGTCCGCCGGTGCAGAAATAGAGCCAGCCGTCGGGGCCAACGTCGAGATCGGTCGCGTTGAGCGGGTTCCCTTCCACAAAGACTTCCGTCGTGGCGGTGTAGGACGCCCCGTTCTTTTTCAACCTCACCGCCAGGATTTTTCCCTGCGACCAGTCGGCCGTGAACAGGCAGTTGTGGTAGCGGCGGGGATACATGAAATGGTTGTATGCGACAATGCCCGTCGGCGAACCGCGGCCCGTATCGAGCGCGGTGGGGAGCGAATCGACAAAATAATCCGGCCAGGTCGCCCAGCCGCTTCGCCAGCCATATTCGCCGGCAGGAATGAGGTGCAGCAGGCGCGTGGGACGATACCAGGAGAGTCCTTCGTCCGATTCCATATCGGCGTCATGGACAAACAGCTCGCCGTCATTGCTAAACGCCAGGTCATAGGGATTGCGAAGGCCGCCGGTGACGATTTGCACGCCGCTTCCTTCGGCATCGGTCCGGATGATCGTGCCTCCGGGTGCTTTGATCCCCACGGCATGGCCGGCTGGGTCTTCATAGCGGGGTGTAACGAGGTCTCCTTCGTAGAAGTCGCGGTGCGGGCTGGCGGGATCGATCTCGCCGTCCACCTTGGTGTAGTTGCCCAACAGGACATAAATCAGACCATCGGGACCGAGAACCAGCCCGTGCGGACCGTGTTCGATGGACTCACTCTTGAACTTGATGAGCGTCCGCACCTCTTCGAGCTGCCCATCTCGGTTGAGCTTCGACAGGCGATAGAGGCCGGGTCCATCTGGCCCTTCGCCCGTAACAAAGACGTTGCCGTTCAGGGCGAGAATTCCCTGGCAATTCTTCACCTTGTCGCAGTAAGTCCGGACTCTATCCAGGATGCCGTCCTTGTCGCTGTCATCAATCAGCAACAGCGGGCCCCCTTCCTTGGAGGCGATGATATGGCCGAACTCATTGAAGGTCATCGCGATCAGCGAGCCAGTCTGCTCGCCGGAGAGGACCTGCTGGACTTCGAACTCATCCACCGGCTCAAAGCGTTCGTTTTTGACGAGCTTGGCGGAGACGGGTTCTTTGAATTCTTCGGCGGGATTGGCCTCTGGCTTGGAGACGTTCGTGGCGGGCGTTTCGGTTGTCTTGGCGGTGCCGTTGGACTTGGTTCCCAGGACGGCGCTTTTGTTAACAATGGGAGCCACGGCGGCTTCGCCATCGCCAGCTCCGGCCGCCACCGGGATTTCGTCGCGCCGATCCCAGGGGGCCGTTTCACCCAGCGTGCCAAACACTTGCGCTTTGCCCCAGCCCCGGTCGTTGTAAACCGCGGTATTCCAGAGGGGGAGCGGGCTGGTGCTCGATCGCCACGAGTCGTCGCTGGAGTGCGAAGTCCATTCGCCGTTGCGGTCCTTGACCGTCACGCGGGCCACGAGTGCGGCTGTCTTGCCGTTGCGGTTGGCAACTTTGATGGCGACGAGGTTATTCCCCCGTGCAACGAATTTGGAAACGTCATATTCCACCAACCGCTTCGTCGATTCCCCGGCCCCGATGCGACGGCCGTTGAGATAAAGCTCATAAGTGTCATCGGCAGCCAGCGCGATGATCGCGGTCTCGGGCGTTTTGGTCGTAAATGACTTGCGAAAGTGGCAGACGGCTCCGGCGGGGACGGCATCCTTCTGGTGCTCGGAAGTCCAAATCCACTTGGCTTCCTGAGCGGATGTCAGAGAAGGCAGGGCGGTCGCCACAACTGCCAGCGAGCACAGCACCCCAGCCATTCGGGCCAAGAACGAATCCTTCCAGCCGCCCACCGTCGCGCGAATCCATGCGGACATAGCAACCTCACCGAGTCTTAGGAAACCCTGGGAAACCGGGGGAAGACTATCATTAGCGAGGCAAGTGAGGCAATGGCGAAAAAATTGGTTAAGATAGGGGGCCGCTAGCAGCTTAGCCGCCGCGTCCACGCGGCGCTCGTCCAGAAACCCTGCCTGGACGCAGGGGCTAAGCTTGACCTTCAAGGTAAACGCATGCTCGATACCAAAATCAGTTTTGTCGGCTCGGGTCAGATGGCCCGAGCGCTCGCCAAGGGCTTTGTCGGCGCGAAGCTCCTGCCAGCGGGCCAGATTGCCGCGTTTGACGCAGTTCCGGCGGCCATTACCCAGTTCCAAGCAGAGTTGCCGGGCACCATCGCTGCCCGCAGCAATGCCGATTTGGCCGCACGGGGTGGAGTCCTCTTTCTGGCCGTCAAGCCACAGAGCATGGCCGCGGTGATGGGAGATCTAGCAGGGAAGATTGCCAAGGGAACGCTGGTCGTGTCCATCGCCGCCGGTGTGACGCTGGCCAATCTCTGCGCGGGGCTGAAGACCAACCGGGTCATCCGCGTGATGCCCAACACTCCGGCCCTGGTGGGCAAAGGAGCATCCGCCTTTGCCCTTGGTCCCGGCGCGACAGAGGGGGACAGCAAGCTGGTGGCGGAGTTGCTTGGCGCGGTCGGCATCGCCCGCCAGGTTGACGAGAAGCTGCTCGATGCGGTCACTGGGCTTTCCGGCTCCGGACCCGCGTTTGTCTATATGATGATTGAGGCCCTGAGCGATGGGGGCGTCCGAATGGGACTGCCGCGGGATTTGTCCCTAACGCTGGCGGCCCAGACCGTTTTGGGAAGTGCCCAGATGGTATTGAGTACAAACGAGCATCCAGCCGTACTTAAAGACCGGGTCGCTAGCCCCGGCGGAACCACCATCGCCGGCATGAAGGCGCTAGAAGAACATGGCCTGCGGGCGGCGCTCATCGCGGCCGTGGAGGCGGCGACGAAGAGGTCACAGGAACTGGGAGGATAGATGATGGCGATGAGTTTAACTCGCAGGCGATTTTGCCTGTCGCTTGCCCTCGGTGCGGGAGGGGCGGCCTGTTATGGGCTGGCGCGATTGCGCAGCGGCAGACGCGAATTGCTGAGCTACTCGCAAACTTCCACCGCTCTGGGTACGAAAGTCGAAGTCACCGCTTTGCATTCCAGCCAGACACAGGCCGCGGAAGGAATGAAAGCGGCCTTCGCCGAGCTGGAACAGGTGGAGGAGGTCATGAGCCTCTATCGTCCTCACAGCCAGCTTTGCCGGCTCAACCGCGAAGGTCTCCTGCGGCAACCGCATCCGTATTTGGTCGAAGTGCTGACGGCTGCTCAGGAATTGGCGGAAAAATCCAGCGGCAAATTCGATGTCACAGTCCAGCCGCTCTGGAAACTGCATGAGTCAGCAGCCAAACAGAACCGCTCTCCTTCCGCCGCCGAAATCGCCTTGGCAGTACAGATGGTTGATTGGCAAAAGCTGTCAGTCTCGAAGGATCTCATCCGGCTCCAGCGTCCGAGCATGGCGGTGACCCTCAATGGCATTGCCCAAGGATATGCCGCCGACCGGGCGAAAGCCGCGTTGCAAAGTCATGGCGTCGAGCATGCCCTCATCAACACGGGGGAACTCACGTCGCTCGGCCGCAAGTCATGCGGCCAGCCGTGGCGTGTCGGTATCCAGCATCCGCGGCAGGACGACGCCTACATCGCCCTGGCCGATCTCGATGGCCGTTGCCTGGCCACCAGCGGCGACTACGCCACAACTTTCGGCAACGACCACAATCGCCACCACATCCTCGATCCCGACACCGGCACGTCAGCCGCCGGCTTCGCGAGTGTGTCGATCGCCTCCCCCAGCGGCCACTTGGCGGACGGCCTTTCCACGGCGGCATTCGTACTGGGTCCGGTGGAGGGAGAGAGACTGGTCAAACAACTCCCCGGAGTCGATCTGCTCGGCGTCCTCCAAAACGGCCGCTTGCTCCGCACTGCCGGCTTTCCGATTTCTCGCGATGAGGAGGCCGGAGTATGAGGCCTTCTCGCTTTCGTCTTTGCATTTCCTCTGCGCTCTTTGCGCCTCTGCGTGATGCCTTGCCTTCTTCCGTCGGAGCATCACGCAGAGGCGCAGAGTGCGCAGAGAAAAACATCGGAAGGGAGGCATTTTCTTGCCTTCGTGCTGCATTAGTAATCGCTCTATGCCTGCTCGGCCTGAATCCCCTCCGCGCCGCCACGGTCGAGTTCCTCACCGGAGAGAAGCTGGAGTGCAAGGTCCTCAGCCGCGACGACAAAGAGATGAAGGTCGAGATCACCAAGGGCGGCAAGACGACCGAGCGGACCATTCCGCTGGCCGAGGTTCACGTGGTTACGATCAATGCCAATCGCTATGTCATCAATCCCAAGTCAACGACGAAGACGGCCAAGACCATCGGCAAGTCGAAAACTCCACCTCTCCCCTTGGGAGAGGGCCGGGGCGAGGGTCTTACTCGCACCAAAGCCGAGATCGACGCGCTCATCGACGAACAGGGCCGCACGCCCCCCGACTGGTTCGAGACCACGCCCCTCGACTATCCCAAGTCGCTCGATCTCAGCTTTCCAAAAAAGGCCCCCGAAGGCTGGAACAATCAGAAAAACGTCGGCCAATACAACTGGGACATCATCAACCCCAACCAGAATAAGTGGCGGGAAGGGGTCAAGCTGATGCATCACCTTCTCACGCTCCACAAGGACGACGAGGAGAAGCGGACCCGCGCCATGAACGACCTCGGCCGGGAGTACTTCGTGCTGCTGGAGGACTATCCACGGGCGGCTTTCTGGTGGCGGAAGGCGGGAGTGGAAAAGGGGAGCGGACCTCCCGGAAACGTGATCCATCTGGCCGAGTGTTATCATCGCCTCGGCAACAAGCAGATGGCCCTGGAGCTGCTCAAGAAGGCCCCCGCCACATTCAACAACATCAAGCTCTACGCCGAGCTCGGCGACCTCCCCACCGCCCTCAAGCTGGCCGAGTCCTACGGCCGCGGCAGCAACCCGCACATGTCCTATTTAACTGCCGGCGATGCTTGCCGGGCTGCCGGCAAATTTCCCCAGGCCGTCACCTATTACGAAAAGGCCATCGCCGCCCCTCTCCCCGCCAACAAGGGGCGCGCGGAAGGGACCATCAAGCGTGCCAAGGCCAACCTCGAAGCCGTTAAGCTTTTCGAGCTCGCCACCCCGGCCAACGTCCCCGACGGCACCTACGAAGCGGAATCGCTGGGCTACGAAGCGATGGTGCGGACCCAGGTGGTGGTGAACAGCGGCCAGATCACCAGCGTGAAAGTCACTCAGCACCGCGAAAAGCAGTACTACTCCTCGATTTCCGACACCACCGCCAAGATCATCTCCAAGAACGGCGTCAAGGGAGTCGACGCTACCAGCGGAGCGACGATCACATCCGAAGCCATTATCAACGCAACGGCGAAAGCGCTATCAGCAGGCGCGAAGTGACCGTCTGCTGAAGCATCTGCCTCGGCCCCCTTAAAACTCGCCAACGACGTCGCCGCCCGATCGGGTGCCGAGTCGCCGCCACACTCCCAGGTAAACGCTGTTGCCCACGAACCGGACCGATCCGTCCATCAGTAAGACATTGACCCCTCCCGGGTGATAGCTCCGGCTGGTCACCACCGCATACGTCGGCAACGTGGCCGATCGCCCTTCTCGGAGCGAGTTGAAGTCAACGTCATAGGTCACCCCGCCGGCGATGTGCGGTACTTTTGTGTTTGGCGGAAAGGTCGTCGTGAAACCCGTTTGGTGGACGCGTGCATCCACCCATTCGGTGTGCCCGGAATCGAGCTTGAATTCCCCGGAACCAAAATATGCGGCCAGGTCGGCGGGCGTGTTCGGAATTGGCGTGCCGGCAGCGGCAGGAGTGCCGCCGTCCCGCCAGTAGGGGGTGAAGGCTTTCACTTCGGCCATTCCCAGGGTGTTGCTCAGTCCGTCCGTAATCTCCGATGCCAACGTGGGGCAGTTGACCGAAAACACCCCGTCTCCGACGCCCGTCGGTGGCTGGAAGATGTACCACACGCCTGCGTTGGCACCGTAATTGAGAGGGTAGTGGACGAACGCTCCGTCCGGACGCTCCCGGTCGTTCCTTTCGTTGGGGCACAACATTAGAGGGACTCTGAT
The DNA here is from genome assembly GCA_005778405.1 of Planctomycetaceae bacterium. Lineage (GTDB taxonomy): Bacteria > Planctomycetota > Planctomycetia > Pirellulales > Pirellulaceae > SXOA01. The sequence continues at coordinate 2,055 of SXOA01000068.1, read as the reverse complement.
TCGGGCGACGCCAGGCTGTTGACTGATCGGACGAGTGAAGTCGATCAGCCGATGCAGGTTCTCCTGCTCGCTGTACGGGAGCAATCGGCTCGGCAAGCTCCAGTACACCGTCCCGCCGGCGGTCGTATAGTCGCCCAGAGACGGGAACTGGCGAAAAGCGGCCTCGTGATGGTGCAGGGCCAGCCCCAGTTGTTTCAGGTTGTTCTGGCAATGGAATCGCCTGGCCGCTTCGCGAGCGAATTGGACGGCCGGCAGCAGCAAAGCGACCAGCATCCCAATGATCGCAATGACGACCAGGAGTTCGATCAGCGTGAAACCGCGGCGAGTCATGGGGTTGGTCGTCCGTGGTCGGCGACGTGGCACTGGTAGGCGAAACGACCGGACGTCTTTATCTTACCACAACTCATCGTTAGCTCGTCCGCTCGTGCAGCGCCGGGGTCGAGCAGCTAAGTAGGTGGCGTTTTCGAAGTCAGCGCATTTGGGCGATTCTGTCCTCGTTGGCAGCAGAGTATTCGATAGAACACCTTGGTACTGCACACCCTCCACGCAGACCAGCATCACGTCGGCGAGCGACTCATTCACTTTCGGGTCATCGCTGACACGGCGGATGCGGAGGGAGCCGGTCATGCAGCGCTAGCCTTGCCAGGTGAGTGGAAGGCAAACATCGCGATCACGCAACAACCGAATTCCCAGACAATGCTCGATGGCATTTACTTTCGCGCAACGCTTCATTGCTTGCCCGTACGTCAATCCATCAGAAATGCAACCAGGCGGCGACTGAGCCACCCTATTCAGCTCGGCAATCGACGTGGAAATGCCCAGATGCTCCTTGATGAGGATCAGTGTCTTGAGTGACTTCAAAGGCTGTTCCAGATAGACGGCTACGAGTTCCCTCGCATCCAACTCGGATTCTGACTCTGATTTTCGGCAATCATCGACGTTGACTGAGCCCCGGAAAGCGGCCACGACCGAGTCGGCAACGACCCAATGCTCATTCGGTCCCCAGCCCAGGGCGCCAGCATGGGCACAGACGACCGGGTAGTTACCCCTGTCCGCTTGCTCCCGCATATCGAACAAATAGAAGGTGCCGCCACCGTTGAACGCGAACGGCAGCGCTCCAGGCATGTGCTGCGGTAGGTGGTAAGCCAAAGTCATCTCGCGCACGCCGTGCGCCGGATCGGATATTGGAAAGAATCCGAATTCCCTGTCCCCCGTGCGGCACCAGCCGCCGTTGCACCAGCGAAGGAATGAGAGAAAGTCCGCTGGCAACGGCCGTTTCGGCATCTCCCAGCGGGACGGATCGAACGGACGGTAAGCAGCGTGAAACGGGTCGCTCGCGGGAAACGGGTTTCGCTGATTGCGATTGACCTCGGCCACTTCCTCCTCGGAGAGGGGCTTCCCGATGGCGGCCACAAAGAGGCCGATATCGGCATCGGAAGCGCCAGAACCGGGGCGCGATTCATCGAAGATCGAGGACCAATCCACGTATCGTCCCCTCCGCCGTCAAAGACCAGTTCATTCACCGACGGGCAGTATATCAAGCCTTGGGGTGAAAATATCGCCCTGGGCTTGACTTATAGGAAACAAGTGTATAGTATACGGCGAGAAGGGCTGGGTCCTGGTGCGCGCTGCTCGAATCGCGAGGGAATCCGCGGACGTGGAACTGTCGGCAAATGCGTGACCTTCACCCAGAAGTTCTCGGGGCACAAAACGAGGGGCGCGATGTGATGAAACACAGATTATCAAAAGATAAAATTGTCGTGAATAACAACTTGTTACTTGTGACACTCATGAATCAGACTTACGTCACGGCGCGTCGTACGAAGTGAGAGCGAGCAAAGGACTTGCGGTGACTCATGTCGCCGTAAGTTTTTCGCGCAGAGAGGTGTGAATTTGTGAATAAACTACTTCCGAAGAGGGGTTATCCGCGGTTATCGCGCTTCTCACGCCGGGACGGGTTATAACCAAGACTTCCTGGAGCCTTTTGTTCTTGGGGAGGCTGGAGGCCTACCCATATTGGAACCTAAACCCTCACCCCAGCCCTCTCCCAAAGGG
>SXOA01000067.1 GCA_005778405.1 Planctomycetaceae bacterium | reverse complement strand
CGGCATGCAAGGGGGAACAGCCGCCACGCAGCAGGTCTTCATCGAGCACGCCGGCATCCCCACGCTCCCCGCCCTGCGGCAAGCGGTGGAAGCCCTGGAAGAGATGAACATGGTCGGCACCGTGCAGCTCATCATCTCGGGCGGCATTCGGACCGGTGCCGACGCGGCCAAGGCCCTCGCCATGGGAGCCGACGCCGTCTCCATCGGCCAGGGAGTCCTCGTCGCTCTCGGCTGCAACAGTGACCACTACGTGGACCCGTCGGGCCAAAAGATGAACGCCACCGAGGACTACGAGCGGCTCGGCACGGCCCCCGGCTTCTGCCACCACTGCCACACCGGCCGCTGCCCCGTCGGCATCACCACGCAAGACGAAGTGCTGGAGAAGCGGCTGACGGCGGAACACGGCGCTCGCTGGCTGCAAAACTACCTGAGCGTGATGAACATGGAGCTGTCCACGCTGGCCCGCGCCTGCGGCAAAGCGAACGTTCATCACCTGGAGCGCGAAGACCTCGTTGCCCTCACCGTCGAAGCCGCCGCGATGGCCAAGGTGCCGCTGGCGGGGACGGACTGGGTGCCGGGGGTGAAGGGTTAAAAGGAAAGGTCTTGGCCCCCGCCGACCTTGTGTCGGTGGAGCCATGATTTTGCACTAGCGACGAAACGAAAATGACAGACGTCCCCACCGGCCTCGTGCCGGTGGAACGCATGATCTTGGACGTGGAATCATTTGCTCCACCGACGCGAGATCGGTGGGGGCAAGGAGTTTTGAGGGACCGTTTCTAGTGCAGAATCAGTTCACCACCTAGACAAGCTCGGTGGGGTCTGATTGGCGTTTGCGACCTAATGATTAGGAATTCCCATGACGCCTAAGACTCCCGACCCCGTCACTGCCGCCGATCAAAAATACCTCGCCGAGCACTCTCTCAAGCGGCCTCTTCGTGTTCTCGACATCTGGGCCCTCGGCGTCGGCGTCGTCATTACGGGGGAATACTTCGGCTGGAACCTGGCCCTCAAGAACAACGGCCCGGTGGCGGTACTGATCGCCTCGCTCATTGTCTGCGTCCTCTATCTCACTTGGGTGCTGGCACTTTCGGAGCTCTCGGTCGGCATGCCTTTCGCCGGTGGGCCGCTGGCGTATGGGAGGCGGGCGGTGGATGGATCGCTCGGCTTTGTGATGGGTTGGTCGATGTTTTTGGAAAGCCAGTTCGCCACGATTGCGACGGCTCTGGCAACCGGCGGCTATATCGCGTTCCTTTTGAATCCCGCGGAGCCGAGTGCGACCGTCACAGTCTGGGCCGCGCTGGCTACGGTCGCTATTTTCTTTGTGCTACAAGTCTGGGGGGTGAAGGAGCAGTCGCTGGCGATGGTCGTCATGACTTACGGCGCGATTCTGGGCTTGCTCATCTTTTGGGGGCTGGCCGCGACAAACTTTTCCTGGCACCGCGTTTGGACGAATCCGCTCCTGCCGGAGAAGAAGGGCTGGCAAGCGGTACTCGATGCCGTTCCTTATTGCCTGTGGTGGCTTGTGATGATTGAAACGGTGGCTCTGGCCTCCGAAGAAGCCCACCAGCCCCACCGCACCATTCCCCGCGGCCTGGTCTGGGCGCAGCTCACGCTGATTGCCCTGGTGGGACTCACATGGTTCTTCGCGTGCGGAGCGCTGGACTATACACAGTTTGCCGAAGTCACCTATCCACTCGCGAAAGTTGTCGGCGATATCCCCATCGGCAAGCATCCGGTTGCCGTCTACAGCTTCGGCCTCATCGCCTTGTTCGGCATGATCGCCAGTTACCACGGCATGATCTACGGCACCAGCCGACAGCTTTTCGGCTTGGGGCGGGCTGGTTATTTGCCGGAGTTTCTGGGGAAGGTGCATACAACCCGCCGGACGCCGGTCGCTTCCCTGGCGGTAAGCAGCCTGATCACCGCAGGCTTCTGCGTCGCCAATCTCTGGTTCAAGAGTGCCGTGGATGTGGCGGTCCTCGTCTCCACGCTCACCGCCTTGGTCTGGTACATCCTCGCGATGGGCTGCCTCTACGTCCTTCGCCTTCGCGAGCCGGGCTTATTCAAAGACTACCGCGCCCCGCTCTACCACATGCTACCTATCGCAGTCGTGTTCCTCTCCGCCTTCGCCATTTATGTCTACACGGGCATCGACGTGAAAGTGATTCCGCTCACGGTGCTGCTTTACGGCCTTGGGCTCTGCTACTACTGGTTCTGGTCCCACGGCCGCATTCGCACAGCCGCTCCGGAGGAGCTGACTGCGCGTCAGGCGGAGGGAGGGCCCCCCGCATGAAGCCGGACAAACTGCTGGAACTGGTCGCTTCGGGTGTGCTCCTGCTGGTCATCCTTTCGCTGGGCTGGATCATGCTGGCCGCCTATCAGCCTGGCTGGCTGAGACTCCCATCCCTCCAGGCGGAAGTGCTGCTGGTCGTGGGCCTGCTCACCGGGGCGCTACTTTTGGTCAGCTTCGTCGCACTGCGGCAGACGCGAGGATAGCCACCTGACAACGGCAGCCCTGCAAACGTTATCATCAGGGACTTAGCGGGCGTATCAGGTTTCCGCCATTATTTTTCGATTCGACGAATTCAAATTTCATGCCTGCAACCCAAGTCAAAGACCGACAGCCACTCGACCTGGAGATCAAGGACGCCCAGGTGATTTTCAGCGCTGTCTGGGAAAACCTGGAGGAAGAGCTCGGCCGCGAGAAGCTCTGGTTTCCTAAGGAGCTAATCCTGCTCGGTGGCGCGCCTGGCGCGGGAAAGGGGACGCAGACGCGGTTCATCATGAAAGCTCGCGGCTTGACTCGTCCACCCATCGTGATCAGCGAGCTGCTGACGACGCCGGAGGCGGAAAAAATCAAAGAGCAAGGAGGAATGGTCGGGGACAAGGAGGTCATAGGAATCCTGCTTCGAAAGCTGCTGCACGAGGAATACCGGGACGGCGCGCTCCTGGACGGATTCCCGCGAACTCGCGTACAAGTAGAGTGTCTCAAGCTGCTGGTGGACCAGATCAACAAGCTCCACGCGGAGTTCGAGAATACTTCCCTGGCTATCTATTTTCGCCGCCCCACGATTCACGCCATGGTGCTATTCGTGAGCGAGCGGATTAGCGTGGAACGGCAGCTCATGCGCGGGCGGCAGATTGCCGAACACAACAAGGAAGTTGAGGAGACCGGCGTGGGCCAGCAAATCGAGCTGCGGCCCACTGACCTGAGCGAAGATACCGCCCGTCGTCGGTATCGGGTCTTCAAGGAGCAGACCTGGGACGCGCTGCAGTCCCTGAAGGACCTCTATCACTATCACTTCGTCAACGCGGAAGGCCCGATCGAGGAAGTCGAAGAGAACATCCTCAAGGAGCTAAAGTACCAAAGCTCGCTGGAGCTCGAGCCCCGCACCTACGACCGGCTGAGCCCGCTCCCCCTGGCAGAGGACATTACCCTGCATGCCCGCCAGGAACTGGTAAGGCGTCTCGACAGTTACGAGTTGGTCCACACCGAGCTGTTCATCCGAATTGTCGAGATCATCAAGAGCAAATTCATGCCGATCATCACTCGGCATGCCCTTTCGGGAAGGTCCATCGTCAACTCGGAGGACTCCATTTTCGAAGACCCGCTCGCCCTCTCCATGCTCATCGACATTTTTTCGGAGCGGGGGTTTCACGCCGTCGTCGACAAGCATATCCAGGAAATCCCCGAACGCGTGCACCTTGCGACCGGTCAGATTCAAGGACGCAAGAAGACGATTTACCGGATTCAGATTGGCTTCAAAGGATCGGAAATCCGTCGCGGGTAGCAGGCGAGGGCCAGGCGTTGGCGTTCACTTTCGCGGCAGGAATTTCATTCCATCCGCATCCAGACAGCATTCAGATATTCCGTCTCCGGGCAGTTGGTGGCGATCGGATGATCCGGGGCCGCGCCAGTCTTGTAGATAATCTGACAGCCACGTGGGGCGTGGCGGGCCGGCAGGTCGGGAGTCGCGGCGGAGACCAGCGGACCGGACTGGCGGGCGCAGAGGTGCATCATCCGAGTGAACTCTTCGGACGGCAGCAGGCCCGCGCAGGTGCAACTAAGCAGCAGGCCGCCGGGGGCGACGAGTTGCATGGCCAACTTGTTAAGGTCGAAGTGTTTGCGATAGCCTTCGTCGTATTCGGCTCGAGAGCGGATGAGCTTGGGGGGGTCGAGCACCACGACGTCGAACCTTCGGGATTGAGCCAACATGTCTCGCATGTAGGCGAAGGCGTCGGCCTGCACAAACTTCACCCGCACCTGGTTCAGGTTGGCGTTCTCTTTGGCCAGGGCCAACGGCTCTTCGTCGAGGTCGACGCCGATGACTTCGGCCGCGCCCCCCAGCTGTTTGGCCTGAATGGCGAAGCCGCCGGTGTAGCAGCAAAGATCGAGGACCGATTTGCCCTTGCACAACGAGGCCAACAGCCGGCGGTTATCCCGCTGATCGCAAAAGAATCCCGTCTTGTGCCCTTCCGCGAAATCGACCCGAAACCGAGTGCCGAATTCCTGGATGGTTACGCGGTTAGGAAGGTCCGGCGAGGAAATTGTCTCCCCATCGAAGCCCTCCTGCGCGAGACTTGCCGGACCTGGGCGGAGCAGTGTATGTTTCGTCCCCACCAGGGGAGCGAGCAGCGCCAGAATGGCTCCTCCCCGCTGATACATGCCAAAGCCAAACGCCTCGGCGGAAAGCACGTCTCCCAGTTTGTCGACAACCAGCCCGGAAATTCCGTCCCCCTCGGCATGAATGACCCGGTAGCTATCGGTCACGTCGTCCAGCCGCAGCATTTCGCGCCGGAGCGCCACGGCAATTTTGAGCTTGCCTTCCCACCAGGCCTCATCCGGCAGCTTGGATGCATCGCAAAGCATTCGCAGAGCCAACTCGGCCCGTGGGTTATAGATTCCATAACCCGCTTGCCGGCCTTCGGTATCCATGACCCGGACCGTGTCGCCTGGCGAAATATTCCGCTCCGCGTGCTCGATGCGTTTGCGATAAAGAAGCGGATGCAGGCCGACCGACTTGACGGTGACTGTGGGCAAAAAATCCGAGGAGAGCGCAAGCGACCGCGACTGAGAGGCGGAGTGCGGAGGTCTTGGAGTGGCAGACATCAGGTTTGACAACGTCGGGCTCGGAAATATTGTGACGCCTAAGATCCCCACTCGGTGCGGCCTAATGCCCTACCGATGCTGCTCCCTTTTCCCCGACAAGCGTGAAATTCTTGAACCGGTCCAGGTTGAACGCTTCAATGAGCTCGTGATTCTTGTTCTTGGCCACGGTAAAGGCCATGGTCGTGCCGCAAACAGGCGTCGCCTTGAAGCCCCAAGTTCCCCAGCCGGCGTCGAGGTAAAAGCCTTCGATGGGAGTGGTCCCCATGATGGGTGAATAGTCGGGGGTCATGTCGGACATGCCGGCCCATTGGCGGTTGACCTTCACGTCGGAAAGGAAAGGAAACAAGTCGAGCAGGTGGTCAGCCAGACCTTCCACGAAATCGAGCGTGCTTCGTTCCGAGTGCAATTCATAGGGATCGAGCGCGGCCCCCATCACCAATTCGCCGCGCGAGGATTGGCTGACGTAGAGATGCAAGTTGGCGGAAACCACGATGTGGTCCAGCCAGGGCTTGAGGGGTTCCGTAACGCAGGCTTGCAGCGGCTGAATGACCAGCGGGGTGCGGAGGCCGACCATCTTTGTGATCCGCGGCGTGTAGCCGGCAACTGCACAGAGAACCTTTTTGGTATTGATGAAGCCCTTGTCGGTTTGCACGCCGATGACCCGCTCGTCCTCGACTTCGATCCCAGTAACAGTGGTCTTCTGATGGATTTCCACGCCCCGCTTGTCGGCACCCTTGGCATAACCCCAGGCAACCGCGTCGTGCCGCACCACCGAGCCCGGCGGGTGATAAAGGGCACCCACAATTCCCGCTCGGCCGCCACAATTCAGATCGATGTACGGGCAAATCTTGTGGATTTCCTCGGGAGAGATAACGTAGCTGTTCACCCCCAAGTGCTTGTTCACCTCGGCTCGCCAACGCATGGTGCGGAGCGTGCTGTCCGCATGGGCCAGCGTGAAATGGCCGCGCTGCGAATAGAAGAGGTTGAGATCGAGGTCTTGCGAGAGTCCCTCAAACAGCCGCACACTTTCGTCGTAAAACTTGACCCCTTCGACGGTCAAGTAATTGGAGCGCACAATCGCCGTATTCCGCCCCGTATTCCCGCCGCCGATATAGCCCTTCTCGATGACGGCGATGTCGGTGATACCGTAATCGCGGGCCAGATAATAGGCCGCCCCCAGCCCATGCCCACCGCCGCCGATGATTACCACCTCATACGAGTCTTTGAGCCGCGCCGGCTCGCGAAACATCCGCGGCTCGGGATACTTTTTGCTGAGGCCGAAACGTAGCAGGCGGTAGGGCATTCTTCCATCAAGATAGGGCGGTTTCCAGGCTGGCCCTTCGATGGTAATGCCGGCTCACTGTGCGGGCAAGCGGCTGGGAAATTAGGCTACTGCATCACCATGCGTTCAATTTCCTGGACCTTCCCCTTGAGCATCTTTTTGGGAATGAACGCAAAAAAACCGTCGATTCCCATTTCACCCAGGTAAACCCCTGGTAAGAGCGCGAACTTAATCCAAGCTTCCAAGATCAGGGTGCCAGGGTGGGACTCGTAGCGGACAAACTGCGGGCCAAGCATCAGGCCCATCCCCTTTTGCCAGACGTTCTGCCTCTGATCGACGAGGCGAAACCCTTGCGACGTCAGGTAGTTCGCCAGGTTTTGGTGAACCTGTTCCGGAGGTAGCCGCGTGGGAAGCTGGTTGCGATAGCGGGACATGGAGTCTTCTCCAAGCTGGGGAATCGGGACGAGCCACTAGCGAAAATGGTAGCGAATGGCAAGGGACTTTGCCACTTGCCGGAATCCAGTATGTTAAAACAGGACGTTCAACCATTTCCTTGGACTTTATCTTGGTGAGTTCCATGTGCGCCATTGCCCGTCGTTGGCTTGCTGTCTCATTCCTTTTTTCTGGAATTGCCATGTCTTCATTACTCTCCGCCGCCGATCATCGGGATCGCTATGACGCCCGTACATTTGCTGACGAAGTGGGAATGAAGCTCCATTACCGCCTGTTGCGGCCCAAGGAATATGACGCGAAGAAAGCCTATCCGCTGGTACTGTTTCTGCATGGAGCGGGAGAACGAGGAGACGACAACAAGAAGCAACTCATTCATGGGCTGAATGAGTTTGCCGCGGATGAAATCATGGAGAAATACCCGGCTTTCGTCATCGCTCCGCAATGTCCGGACGGCAGGCAGTGGGTCGATGTTCCGTGGTCCGCCGATTCCCACACCATGCCCAAAGAGCCGGCCGAGCCGCTGCGACTGTCGCTGGACCTGGTTGCGGCATTGCAAAGGGAATTCTCCATCGACAAAGGCCGCATCTATGTGACCGGGCTATCGATGGGGGGGTTTGGCGCGTGGGACGCCATTCAGCGGCGGCCGGACCTATTCGCCTCGGCAGTCCCCGTCTGCGGCGGCGGAGATGCAGCCATGGCTGAGAAGATCAAAGACGTTCCGGTCTGGGCATTTCACGGCGCGGAGGACGGAGCGGTCAAGCCGAAACGATCGCGCGACTTGATCGCGGCTCTGAAGAGGGTCGGTGGTAGTCCCAAGTATACGGAGTATGAGAAGGTGGGGCACAACTCTTGGGAGAAGGCGTATGGGGACGCGAAGATGTATGAATGGCTGTTTGCGCAGAAGAGGAAGTAAACCCAAGCCTGAAGCGCCAGCGAAGGAAAATGCGGCTAACAGAATTGTCCTATGACTGAAAGTCTCATCCTTTGCGGGCTGATTTTTGTTGCAGCCGTTCTGTACTCTTCGGTCGGACACGCTGGGGCATCGGGCTACCTGGCTGCGATGGCCCTCATGAAAATCGAGCCGGACGTCATGAAGCCGGCGGCTCTCGTCCTCAATATTCTCGTGGCGACAATCGGCACGATCCGCTTCTATCGGGCCGGGCACTTTTCCTTTTCCCTGCTCTGGCCCTTCGCCATCGGCTCAGTTCCGCTCGCGTTTATTGGCGGATTTATCACGCTGCCAGGCCTGCTCTATAAGCCAGCTGTTGGCGTCGTACTGCTGGTGGCTGCTGGCAGGCTGATCTGGTCGATCGGCAAGAGTGACCAAGAGCCGGAAGAAAAATTCATTCACCCGTTCATTGCGGTCCTCTGCGGCGCGGTCATCGGGCTGCTGGCCGGGCTGACCGGAACTGGGGGAGGAATCTTCCTTACACCCTTGCTGCTGTTCATGGGCTGGGCGAAGACGAAGCGAGCGGCGGCAATATCGATTGCCTTCATTTTGGTCAATTCCGTGGCCGGGCTGGCCGGGCATCTCGCTAAAATGCAAACGCTCCCCCCTTACGTCGGCTTTTGGGCGGTTGCCGCTGTTGCCGGCGGACTGCTGGGATCGGAGCTGGGAAGCAAGCGGCTAGGTCATCCGGCGCTGAGATTTCTGCTGGGTGTTGTGCTGATTGTCGCCGCTGGCAAACTCATTCTGTTTCGGTGAAATCCCAAACACGACCGTATGCGGTACCTCAATCTCCGTCACTCGCCGGCGGCGCGAACCCTCGCCTAACGGTGTGCTCAGTGATGGTGCGGGGGAGGACGAACTGCAACAGGTAGTCGCTCCCTCCCGCCTTGCTGCCGATCCCCGACATCTTGAAGCCGCCAAAGGGCTGGCGGTTGACGAGTGCGCCGGTGATGGGGCGGTTGAGATAGAGGTTGCCCACGAGGAACTCCCGCTGAGCCCGCAGTAGAGCTACGGGGCTGCGCGAGAATATGCCGCCGGTGAGGGCGTAGTCCGTGCCGTTGGCGATGCGGAAGGCCTCGTTCAAATCGGTGGCTCGAATGACCGCCAGGACAGGGCCGAAGATTTCTTCCTGGGCAATGCGGGCGCTGGGAGAAACATTTGCGAAAATATGTGGGCCAACAAAAGAGCCTTGCTCTTCAAACTCCCCCCCTTCCATGATCAGCTCAAGCTGCCCTTCCCCTTTGCCGATTTCAATGTACTTGTAAATGCGCGCGAGCGATTCATCATCGATGACTGGCCCGATTGTCGTGGCGGGATCATCGGCCGGTCCAAACCTAAGGCTGTGCGCTGCGTCCACCAGCCGGTGCAGAAAGATGTCATAAACTTCCGCCAGCACAATCGCCCGGCTGCACGCGCTGCATTTTTGCCCCTGATAGCCGAAGGCGGATTTGATCACGCCGGCGACCGCTTCGTCCAGGTCGGCATCGGCGGCGACGATGATGGCGTTCTTGCCACCCATTTCGGCGATGACCCGCTTCACGTTGACCACGCCTCGGGTAGAAGCCTGTGCCGCCGCGGCGTTGATTGCCAGCCCCACCTGCCGCGAGCCAGTGAAGACGATGATGGCGACATCGGGATGCTCAACCAAGGCGGCTCCCGCGACTTCACCCCGGCCAGGCAGAAAGTTGACGACGCCGGAAGGTATTCCGACCTCTTGAAAGATCTCCATGAGCAGCGAGCCAACGAGCGAAGACTGCTCCGCCGGTTTCATGACAACGGTGTTCCCCGTGCCCAATGCCGCAGTGGTCATGCCGGTGAGGATGGCCAGCGGGAAATTCCAGGGGGCAATAACGGCTGTCACGCCGCGGGGAATGTAGTCGAAGCGGTTCTCCTCGCCGGGAACATCGACGCCGCCGGCATGCTGCAACCTGATGGCCTCGGCGGCGTAGTACTCACAGAAATCGATGGCCTCATCGACGTCGCCAGTCGCTTCACGCCAGCCTTTGCCCGTCTCATATACAATCCAGGCGGCCAGTTCAAATAGTCTGCGGCGCATCTCTTCCGCGGCGCGGCGGAGGAAGTCCGCCCGAGCTTCGGCTCCGACTTCCCACCAGGCCCCTTGGGCTCCTTTGGCTGCTGCCACGGCAGCGGCGACGTGCTCTTTTCCCGCCAGGGAAAAGGTGCCCAGGACGCGGGAGCGGAGCGAAGGATCTCGCGACTGTGCCTTTTCCTCTGTTTCGATGGGCTGGCCGCCAATGATCAGCGGGCAATGGCGCCCGATGCGACCCTTGACGATGGCCAGAGCTTCAAACATGGCCTGGCGGTTTTCGGCGCGGGCAAAATCGACGGGGGGCTGGTTGGTGAAGGAGGTTGTTGGTGTCGCGGTCATGTTAGTGCTCACGAGCGTGATCGGTTCATTTGTCGGCAGGCTGAAAGCCCGCCCCACTTCCGCCGGACTTTTCAGCAGCTCTTCTGGCGGAATCTTTTCCACGAAACCCGCTCGCAGGAAGGAATCGTTCGAAGTGTTTTCCAGCAGGCGTCGGACCAAGTAGGCCATTCCGGGAATCAGATCGCCATAGGGCATGTAAATCCGCAGCCGGTGGCCGAGATCGACGAGCGCTTGCTTCTCGGCGTCGGCCATGCCATAGAGCATCTGTAACTCATAGGCATTCGGCGGCAGTCCAAGGTGCCGCGCGGTGGCGATGCCGTGAGCGAGGGAGCGGAGGTTGTGTGAGCCCAGGGCACAGCGGAGGTGCGCGGAATGTTGCAGAACGAATCGAGTGCACCGCTCGAAGCTCTCATCGGACTGCCACTTCTTCTGAAACACCGGGATCGGCCAGCCGTTGGCCTTGGCCTTGATCGTCTCATAGTCCCAGTAAGCCCCCTTTACCAGCCGTACCCAGACCGGTGCGCCGCGGGTCATGGCCCAGTCCCGCAATTCCCGCAGATCGGCGAAGGCGTCCGAGAGATAGCACTGGATGACGATGCCGACATCGGCCCAATCGCTGAATTCGGGGTCGCCGAGGACCGACTGGAAGATGTGCAGCGTCAAGTCCTTTTTGTCATAGGACTCCATATCCACATTGATGAATGCCCCCAGCTTGCGAGCGGCCCGAAACAACTCCTTGAGCCGATTGCCGGCACGCTCGGTGGTCCCACGATGGTCGAGGGCATCGAACTGACTATCGAGAGCGGATAGTTTGATGGAAAGATTGACGCGGGGGATTGGCCCGCGGTCATCATCATCCAGAAGAGAATCAGCCGGCCAGGATCCTACGTCGGGGGTAATGGCCTCCAGCAAATCCAGATAGGCGCGAAAGTACTTCTCGACCTCTCTTTCGCTGATGACCGCTTCTCCCAAAATGTCCAGCGTAAAGCCGCGGCGAAGTTTTCGCTCCTGCCTGGCGGCCCGCAGCACCTGGCGGGCATTTTCACCCGCAATGAACCGTCGGGCAAAGTCCTGCGCGCTCAGCCGGGCAGCTCGGGCAACCGCGGCCCGGGTAAACGGCGTCCGGCGAGCCACTCCCAAGGCCACGCGCACCGCCATCGGCAGCTTGTCCTGAACGGTTGCCAGGTATTCGTGCAGATGCTCCGTCACGCTGTCCGCCGAGCCGAGCATCGGCAGCACATCCACAAACCGGAAGAGCTGCACCTTGAGGGACTCGTCCTGCATCGACCAAGCCATCATCCGGTCGTCCCACCAGCGGCGATTCCAAATACGGGGGCGCGTTTCGGACAAATTGGCGAACAGATGCCGGCCCAGAGATTGCGTCTCCTCCTCGATGGCGGCGAGGTCGGCGGCGGAAAAATCGACGATCATCTGTGGGGCACCTTGGCCTCAATCATGGTGCATTTCAAAACCGTGCGATAGTGGCAGGTCGAAGCAGCTAAATTCGATTTGGCTTCAGACATATCCGATATTGCCAGCGCAGCGTCTGCGGAAACCGTAAAAGGTTTTCGGAGCAAGACAGCTTCAATTCTTGTCCGTTGATTTGAGTGCCAGAGACAGTTTCGTCGAGTCCATAAATCCAGGCAGCGATTTCCGATCGCGACCCCCTGAAGATCGCCATTTCCGGATAGTGCAATGAATCGGCATTCGTAGGAAATCCGGTTATATAGGTACTTCCCAGCCAATCCGGCTGTGCGTTGATGCGGCAGGCGAAATCAAACCGCAGCTCGCCCTGGCTCGGTATGGCCTCGACACTCGCCGACCAATGACTTTTTCCCGCCATGCCGATGAGAAAAGCCGCGGACTCGCCGGGACGAATCTCCTGCAGACTACAGCTCTGCAATGCGGGACTCGCCGGCCATTCGTCGGCACTTGTTCCTTCCTTGCTGTGGAGTTGGGCCAGCCTGTGGCCCAGCGGATCCAGAACCTCGATCCGGTGGGCCACACGGTCGGCGGCTTGCTCAAAGGTGAGGCGCAAGGTGTGGGAGCTGGGAGCGTTTGATTCCAAGATTCCGAGAACCTTGCTCACGTCTTATTCCTCGTCATCACCATCGGGACCGACGTTTTTCATCCGCCACCGCAGGTAGGAGTCAAAAAACCCCTGGAGATTGCCGTCGAGCACGCTGTGAAAATTCGTCTCGCCGTATCCCGTGCGGGCGTCCTTGACCCGCTGATCGGGATGCAAAAAGTAGCTGCGAATCTGCGACCCGAAGCCGACCTTGGACTGGTTTTGGTATTTGGCTGCTTGTTTCGCTTCCTGTTGTTCTTCGCGCCGGCGAACGAGCTTGGCACGCAGCATTTTGTATGCGAGCGCGCGGTTTTGATGCTGGCTTCGCTCGTTCTGACATGCGGCGACCACTCCAGTTGGCAGGTGCGTCAGGCGGACGGCGCTTTCGGTCTTATTCACGTGCTGGCCACCCGCTCCACTGGCGCAGTAAGTGTCTTCGCGCAGATCCTCTCGGTTGATCTCAATCTCATCCTCATCGGGAACTTCCGGTGCTACATCCACGGCGGCAAAGCTAGTCTGCCGCTTTCCTTCGCTGTTGAAGGGGCTGATTCGCACCAGGCGATGGATGCCGTTTTCTCCCTTCAGATAGCCATAGGCCATGGGGCCACGGATGGAGATCGTGGCGCTGTTGATGCCGGCCTGTTCGTTATCTTGCCGGTCGAGCAGGCTGACGTCGTAGTCGTTCTTTTGGGCCCACTGGGTATACATCCGCAGCAGCATCTCTGCCCAGTCGTTGGCGTCGGTTCCGCCATCCCGCGCGTTAATGCTGACAACGGCCGTAGCCATGTCGTGCGGGCCGTTAAGTAGAGCCTTGAGCTCCAGGCCGTCCAGCGATGTTTCCAGCCGCTCGATCTCGGCCCGGACTTCGGCTGCATAGCCGTCGTCTTCCTCGGCGAGTTCTAGCATGGCCGCGAGGTCACCAGCCGACTTAATGACCTCCGAAACTGGCTTGACGATGGCCCGCAGACTTTTCAGTCGTCCAATCGTCTCTTGAGCGCGTTCCTGGCTGGACCAAAAATCGGGTGCCGCCATTTCGTTTTCGATTTGGCTGGTGCGCGCCTCTTTGACGTCGTAGTCAAAGACTGTCTCGAAGTTGAGTGATGCGCTGCCGGATTGTTTCCGCTCGATTATACCAGTCTGTCTCCACGGGGTCCTCGCTGACAGGGGGAGCCATGTGCCTCTTTAGGCAATGTACGCCATGCCATGCAGTCGAGAAACCCCTGATGGACGATCAACGCCCGACACCTGGCAATGCTCGCTCACTATGGATCTGGTTCGCGAGGCGGGGGAGGGGTGGCCGCAGAATTCGCCGGCGCTTCAACAGGGGGTTTTGCACCTGCACCCGGAGTGGCCGTGCCGGTAGGGGAAGTATTGACGACTGGTCCTACGTTTTTCGTGGCTTCTGGCTTGCCGCCGCATCCGGCAAGCAGCGCCGCCAGGACCAAAGTGAATGCAAAACCTGTACGAGATCGCATGAAAATTCCCTTTTTGATGTTCAGTCAAATCCGGTCAGCGCGGCCGATGCCCGCGCTGTAGCGACGACAAAAGTATGTCTCCCAAATCTTAATTCTCGAGCTGAGCCACTCGGTTATCGCGAATACCTGACAATCGGATATAGGCCGTAAAATTCATGTTCTCGCTTACGGACTTGACGGCCCCATCCGTCATCGTGAACTGGACGATTCCCGGATGTTCCGACCCGTACTTATACCAGAAATATTTACTGGTCAGTTTGCCTTCGCCGTTGGTGCCGGCCGACACGGGGTCAATTCCCCAGGCCGTGGCCATCACGCCCGTACCCATCCACGAGTGGCCGAACTTAACGGTCCCATATTGGCTCTGTTTGCCGCCGGTGGTTTCGCCAAAGAAGAAGCAATTGCTGGTACCGTCCGAGATACCGCCGAAATTGTTCTGGCTCCGGCGGGTGAAGACCCCTTGATAGAGCTCGAAGCCCACCAAATCTCCAAGGCGTCCGCTGGATCCCAGGTAGTTCGTGCGTCCCAACAAGTTGGGACTACCCTGCGGCAAGAAATAAACCAACTGAAATGTGCCCGAGGTTGGGCTATTCCTATAAGGGTAAAGAGCAGCTGTCACGCCAGTATTGTTCGCATACGCGTTGGTCGAGGGGCAGATGAGCGTGGGAATGTTCCAGAGAGCCTTGTCCCAGGTCAAGGAAGTCCCCCACCATTGCTTGGTGTCGAGCTTTTCGACATCAAACTCTAGATCGGTCATCCCGGTGCGAAGGTGCTCCTGTTCCATGTACGGCAAAAGGTAAGGGAACAGCCCGTGCCACTGCGCGACGGGGGTTGAAAGGTAGTTTGCAAAATGACGGTTAGGATCGGAGTCCAAAGCGCCCATGTAGCCTTGCGGCAGACGGCGCATGGTGTCGTGGTGGAGGTGGGCTGCGATCCCCACTTGCTTAAGATTGTTCTGGCACTGGGAACGGCGAGCGGCTTCGCGGGCGAATTGAACCGCGGGGAGGAGCAGGGCAACCAGGACTCCGATGATCGCAATGACCACCAACAGCTCGACCAAGGTGAACCCCAACCGCCGTTCGCCGACACCTCGAACCAAATGGCTCTTCATTGTGTAACTCCGCAAAGAGACAAACGAAAATAATGAAAAATTAACGATTTCCAATCTGTTCTTGGATTGCCTCAACCCCCCCAGATTGTAACCGGCGCAAACAAAAATTCAACCCTTTTTGACCAAGAAATTCTCGAAATTCCGGCTTTTTTAGCCCATAGTCGAACAAGAAACGATGCGATGGGGCAACCAAAACCATCTTCATTTACACGAGATGCTTTTGCCTGCCAGCTTATTGGGGGAGAGATGCCGATTCGTGCGCCAATTGTAGCGATTGGCTCTCCTATTTGGGCCTCATCGCCACGTAAGCCATGATAACGAGAGGTGTTCCCTCTTTCCTGAACTGGGCTCGTGCGTTCGCGCTAATGTGCGATCCCCAGACGGGTGTCTCCAAGCGAAGATTTAAGATCTTTTCAGTACTTGAGGCGTTGACGCCTGGAGGCTCCACCGAAGTCTGGGGCGGCGGTTCCCGCTTTCGTTGTTACACCGACACGAGGGAAATGACTGGACCGCGCGCTATGGGAACTGAGTTGTCAGATTGTCGCGAAGGCCTGACAGGCGGCGGTATGTCTCCTGATCGATACTCTGACTAAGGGTCCTGATCGAGCCGTCCCCCATGGCGAACTGTACGATGGCCGGATGCTCCGACCCGTACATGTACCAAAAATACTTGCTGGAAAGGATGTCCGAGGTGCTGACCTGAGTGGTGCCGATCCCCCAAGCGGTCGGCAGCACGCCGGAGCCCATCCAGGAGTGGCTATACTTACTTGTCCATTGACTCACCTTGCCGCCAGTAGTTTCTCCAAACAGCAAGGTGTTGCTGGTGCCGTCGGAGAATGAACTGAAGGCGTTTTGGCTACGTCGGGCAAACGCCCCTTCAAAAGTCTTCCAGGGTGGTAGATCGCCTACTTGCCCGGCGCAGCCCAAATAATTGGTGCGTCCCAGGGCGGCGTTTGTCGGTGACGGCCAATAGTTCAGGGTTAGCGTTCCAGTGGTGGGACTGGACATGTACATATAGACGCTGGCGCTCACACCCGTGTATCCTGCGTACGGATTTGTAGATGGACACACAAGTCCTGGCAGGTTGTAAGTGCAATTGTTGGTCGTTACTGGTTTGGTGTACCAATAGGTGTCGAGTTTCTCGACATCAAGTTCGAGGTCGGTCATTGCCGAACGAATATTTTCCTGCTCCATGAACGGCAGGAGGTACGGAAACAGCCCGTTCCATTGCGCGTTGAGCGAATCGGGGAACTGGGCATCCCTAGTGGGATCAGAGTTCAATGCGCCCAGATAGCCTGGCGGCAAATGGCGCATTGAGTCGTGATGGATTTGGGCTGCGATTCCGATTTGCTTCAGATTCTTCTGGCATTGCGCTCGCCGCGCGGCTTCGCGCGCCAATTGAACCGCGGGCAGCAGGAGAGCGACCAAGATACCGATGATGGCAATGACCACCAACAGTTCAAGCAGGGTAAAACCGCCCCGCCGTCTGCCAATAGCATAGGCCAATTGGGCGTTCATCGTGAATCTCCTAGCACACAACAAACAATTTAATGAATAATTACAATCAAATCTGCTGAGAAAGCGATGACCTCTCTCATCATAACGCGTTTTAGCAAGAACTCAACAGTTTCGTCCGGCAGGGTTATGAGATGCGGTTGATCGCGGAAGACACCGTCATTCAGGGTTTCCGCCAACCCATTCGCCGTCGGCTTCTCGTTTTGTTGCTTAACCGTCATACTAGCACCATCAAGCAACCGTTTTTCCATCCGCTATGACCCAAGCTCCTTTCACCGCGATGGCCACTCATCCCGAGCCGGATCTTTCCGGGCGGCGGCTGGGGGACTATCAGCTTCTCCGCCGACTTGGGCGGGGGGGCATGGCAGAAGTCTATTTGGCCGAGCAGCTTTCGCTCCGCCGCCAGGTCGCCTTCAAAGTTCTCAAAAGCAATCTGGCTCTGGATGCCGCCTATGTCCGGCGGTTCCACAATGAGGCCCAGGCTGCCGCCAAGCTCGTCCATGCCAACATTGTGCAAATCCACGAGGTCGGCTGCATCGACGGCACGCATTTCATTGTTCAGGAGTACGTCGCCGGACAAAACCTCAAGCAGGTGCTGGTTCGCCGCGGCAGTGGCCTGGAAGCTGCCCCCGCCGCCAATATCATTCGCCAGGTCGCCGCCGCGCTGCACAAAGCGGCCGAACAGAAGATCATCCATCGGGACATCAAGCCCGAAAACATCATGCTGGCCCCATCGGGCGAAGTGAAAGTCGCGGACTTCGGCCTGGCCCGCGTTGTACGCGAGGGAGAAGCCGTCAACCTGACGGAAATCGGCATCACGATGGGGACGCCTCTCTACATGAGCCCCGAGCAGGTCGAGGGCAAAGACGTCGACCCGCGGAGCGACATTTACTCGCTCGGAGTAACGTCGTATCAAATGCTCGCGGGCCGTCCACCTTTTGACGGCGAAACGCCTCTGGCAATCGCGGTCCAGCATCTCCGCAACGAAGCCATTCGCCTGGAGACGCTGCGGCCGGATATTCCTAGCGGACTCTGCCGCATTGTTCACAAGATGCTCGCCAAGAATCCGCAGGACCGCTTTCAAAAGCCGGCGGATGTGCTCAAAGAGCTGCGCACGCTCACGATTACCGGCCTCGGGGAAGAATGGCAGAATGACCTGGCTGGCTGGTCCACGACGGAAATGGTCACCGAGGGGGAGGGGCGGACGGAAGCGACCCAAATGCTCGCCACCGTGCTGATTGAGCAAAAGAAGCTCCGTGCGCAAAGGGTCCGCTGGGGACTGGCGGCCCTCTGCATGATTCTGGCTTTGCCGTTGGGAGTTGGCATCGCTTATCTCACTCGCCCAAAGCCGTTGCTTTCGGCGGCCGCGTCAAACTCCTTGCAAGTTCCCAAACTGCAAAGTGCCAAGCTGCAGTACTACGACGCATTCTTTTCGCCGTCCGAAGAAGCCTGGAAAGCGGTGGCCAAATACTTTCCCCCTACCGCAAACATTGACAATCAGCTTTGGTCCCGCCGGGCGAGTCGACGTTTAGGGGAGTATTATCTAAACCAGGGTGACCTGGAAAATGCGTTGGCGACGTACAAGAGTCTCTCAGGTCTGGAAGAAACCGCCCAGGAATTTCGCGTCGGCGGACTGGCCGGCGAAGCCATCGTCTTTGACCGCCGCAATCAGGACAAAGAGGTAAGAGACCGACTGCCTAAGATCAAGGAGCAGGAAATGTACCTCGTCGATGACTTCTTGAAGGGAGAAGTAGATCGGCTGACTGCAAAGTACGCGTCCGGAAATAGATAGGTCAAATTCGCTCCGATCTCGCGAACCATCTCCCGTGTTGACAAGTCGTTTCCTTGTGGCAACATTAAGAAGGACGTCCCCATCGTCTAGTGGCCCAGGACCCCGGGTTCTCAGTCCGGTAACAGGGGTTCAAATCCCCTTGGGGATACTGCGTTTTGAAAACCCTGCCCTTAGGCAGGGTTTTTTTGTGCTTGTCCACCAAATCGCACCTTCAAGCTGGCAATACAATCGCTGGACAGGGGGAAGTCAGAACTGTAGACTGTTGGGCTTTCCCTGGTAACATCCCCCCACACTCTCCGCCCCAGTCGTTTTGATTTAGAAAGCCCCGGAGCCCCGATGGTCAAACTTATTGTCCGCGACAAGGAAAGCATTCAGGAGGCGGTTCGCCGTTTCCGCAAGCTCGTCGAGCGCAGCGGCATCAAGAAAGAGATGCGCCGCCGCGAGTACTACGAAAAGCCGAGCGAAATCAAACGCCGCGCCCGCCTCCGCGCCGAACGCCGCGCCAAGCGCCCACCCATGCCGGCCCGCCCCGTGCTGTAGTTCGCACACAGCCCGCTGCAACCGCAATTCTCTTCGGACGATATCTTGAGTTCTGCGCTAGCTTTCTGCGCCGGAATCGGCGGTTCGCTCTAGGTGGTCTCTGGGCTGTAAGTTTAGAATCGTCTCGCTGGCAGGAAGGGCTGGGAAGCCCTGCTTTCTTTTCTCTACGAAGGACCGTTAGAGTTATGGTCAAGCGCGTGACGACCAAGGTGATTGAGGAAGTCGAATCGGATGACGACGACGAGGTTGTCGCTTTGCCAACGAGTCGCCGCACTTCCCGAAAAGGCTGGTTCCTGTGGCGTGCTGGACTGCTCTTTGCGATTCTGGCGGTGCTCGCCTGGTTCGCTCCGACCATCATCGCCACAACGGGGTTGTGGAAGCCTCTCCTCGCCAGGTTCGTCCCACCGCTCGCTGGGCGGATCGATGCCGGCTCGCTCTCCATCGGCTGGTTGTCACCCATTGTCGTCCAGGATCTCGTCGTGCGAGACGAAGCGGGCGAAGTACTCGCTGAGATCGGCATTCTCCGTAGCGACCGTACGTTGCTCGGCCTCGCGCAGAATCAAAGCGATCTGGGTCTGTTTACCATCGATGAACCGCAGGGACGCATTGTCTTGCGTAAGGATGGCAGCAATATCGAAGACCTGATTGCACAACTCGCCAAGGAGTTTCCGCCCCAGGGCACGAAGTCCGCCGCGGGAATTCCCTCCTTCTCGGTCGCGCTCACGCGCGGAACCATTCAGCTCGAGGATCAAGTTGCCGGCCTGCGCTGGGAACTGGCGGGCGTGCAACTGGACGCCGACTTTCCCGATGCCCAGGGTCCGCGCACCGGCAAATTATCCGCCGTCCTGAAGCACGTCCCCGGCTCGGTCGGCAAAGCGGCTATCGGCAAAGGCCCGCCGGCGGAAATCGCCTCGGGCGAAGTCACCGCGGACTTAACCTGGCAGCCGACTCCCCCCGCCGCTGAAAAACCGGAGGGGCTCGGAGTCGGAAAAATCACTTGCCAGCTCAAATCGCTCCCCGTGGAAATCTCCCAGGGGGCTCTCCGCCGCTTTGCCGCGGATATTCGCCCGGCAGGAGCGGTAACGGGATCGCTGACTTACGAGTGGAAGGACGATGCGGCTGCTCAGCGGCTAGAGATCACCCGACTCTCGTCGCCGCAGCTCACGCTCGCCGCCCCTGATTTTCTCGGCACCGACAAGCCGTCAATTCGCTTGACCAGCACCAGCGGTGGGATTGAGATTTCCGGCAACCGTCTGCTGCTCGATCAAATCCAAATCCAGACCGACGTGGTGGCCTTGTCCGCAAGTCTCGCCGGCGAAGCACCCACGCTCGATCTCGCCGGCATCCTCTCGGCCGTGCAAACGACCAAAAGAGACGACGGCGTCGAAGTCTCCGGGGAGATCGATCTCGCCGCCTTGGCCCAGCGACTGCCACAAACGCTGCGGCTGCGGCAGGATACATTCATCACCGAGGGGCTGCTCGATTTCAGCCTGAAGAGCGGCTTTTCGCAGCAAGGCGAACGGGCCTGGGAAGCGACCGCCAGCACCACTCGCATCCTCGCCGAATCCGCCGGGCGAAAGGTCGCCTGGGATCAGCCGGTGGAATTCGCCGCCACCGCTCGGCACACCAAGACCGGCATCGTCATCGACCGGCTGAGCGGCAAGGCGAGTTTTGCCACGCTGCAAGGGGAAGGGACTCTCGAATCCGGCAAGCTGACGGCCGATGCGGATCTCGACAAGCTCGTGGCCGAGCTTGGGCGGTTCGTCGACTGGACCGGCATCCAGCTCGCCGGCAAAATGAGCAGCGAGGTGCAATGGCAGCGTGGTCCCAACAGCGCCTTCACCGCCGTGGCCGATGCCAACGTGCAAGACTTTCAGCTCGCCGCGGCCGGGCTGCTCCCCTGGAGAGAACACAACCTGCAGTTCCATGCCGAGGTCAATGGCCAGGCGGATGCGACGAACATCAAGCAAATCACGCAGGCCGACTTCCGTATCCTCTCCGCGGGCGACAAGCTGCTGGCCAAACTTCAAGCGCCGGTGACTAACATCTCCCTGGCCGGCACCTGGCCCATCGCCGGCACGCTGGAGGGGGACCTCGCCACGTGGCTGCCGCGGCTGCAAAGTTTTGTCCCCCTCGCGGGCTGGCAAATTTCCGGCGGCATCGCCGCGGAAGGGTCGGGAGAATTTTCCACGTCGCGGGTGACCATCGCGCCGACAAAAATCACGCTCACCGAATTCGAAGCCGCGAGCCAGCAGTATTATATTCGGGAGCCCAAGGTCATTCTCGAAACGGCCGGCACGCTCGACCTCGAACGACGGACCTTCACGTCCCAAAGCACCACCTTCGCTTCCTCGGCCGCCGCCTTTCGAGCGGACGACGTGAAAGCGGCCTTTGGCGGCGAAGCAACTTCGCTGGCCGGGCATGTGGAGTATCGGGCCAAGCTGGATGTCCTTTCGTCGTGGCTCGGGGCAAAGCAATATCCGCGGACCTGGCAGCTTGGCGGCGACGTGGTCGGCGGGGCGGACGCAGCGATGGAAAACGGTGTCGTCCAGGCCAATTTCACCACGGAAGTGGAAAACCTCTCCTACTCCGCTCGCGGCGCTCCTGGCGCTTCAGCAGGAATCGCCGTTACTCCCGCCGCTGCCGCTTCTCCCTGGAAACTAGCTTGGAGCGAACCGAAAATCACGCTTTCCGGCGATGGTTCGTTCGACCCCAAACAGGACCGGCTGGAACTTCGAGGTGCCCGGCTCGATTCCGCGGCGCTTGCCGTTGGGGCGGCCGGCAGCGTGGAGCAGGTTTCCAGTGCGTGCCTCACGTCGCTGGCTGGTGAAATCAACTACGACATGGCCGGCATCACGCAAAAGCTGCGCCCCATTCTGGGCAACACGCTGAGCATCACCGGCAAGGAGCAGCGAAAATTCTCGCTCCAAGGTCCACTCTTTGCCACGGCAGCCAAGTCGACCGATCCGGTCCCGACGCCCGATATCTCGGCTCTGGGGAAAGCGCTCCAGGTCAAGCTCGTCCCCGACGAACTCACTGCGGCTGCCGGCATTGGCTGGGATGCGGCAGAATATTATGGATTGACTGCAGGGCCAACCGGCATCGAAACTCACCTGGAAAAAGGGCTCATCACGATCGGCCCGCTCGACGTGCCGATTTCCGAAGGAAAGCTCACCGCTTCGCCGCGAGTTTATCTGAATGAGACGGGCATCCCCGTCGTCCTGGACAAAGGCCCGCTCCTGTCCAGCGTCCGCCTCTCGCCCGAGCTTTGCCGCGGCTGGCTGCGGTATGTGCAGCCGACGATTGCGGACGCCACGCGGGCGGAGGGGAAGTTCTCCGTCGCCATCGACCAAGCCCAGATGCCGCTTCTCGACCCCCATTCGGCCGCGGTGAAAAGCACGCTGACCATTCATCAGGGGCAAGTCGGCCCCGGCCCCCTCGCCCAGCAGTACCTTGGGGCGGTGCAAAAGGTGCTGTCCGTCATCAAGCCGGCCGGCGGCGGTCTGCTGGATACCAACAAAGGCTGGATCATCTTCCCCGAGCAGCACATCCCCGTGGTGGTGCAGGACCAGCGGGTCTATCACCAGGGAATGACCATGCAAATCGGCAACGTGCAGGTCAGCACCCAGGGAAGCGTCGGCCTGGACGACACCTTGCAAATAGTCCTGAGCATCCCCGTGCAGGACGCCTGGCTCCGCGACACCAAAGCTGGTGCCTTGAAAGGCCGGACTATCAACATCCCCATCCGCGGCACTGTCTCCGCCCCGCTTCCCGACGTGGGCGCTGTCCTCAGCGACCTCACCAAGCAAATCCTGGGCGGCGGCGTCAAGGACCTTCTTCAAGGCGAACTGAACAAAGGAAAAGGTCTGCTCGACAAGGAAGCCGGTAAGCTCCTCGACGGCCTCTTGAAGCCGAAGCCCAAATCCAAATCGTAGTCCGCCTTAGTAAACAGGGTTGCCGCGCATAGCCCGACGGCATCCGCCGCTGCCGTTTCGTTCGCCCTTCGGCGTAAAGAATTGTAGGCGTTAGAACATTTTCATAGGAGTACATGCTTAGTTGAGTACTGCACTTTCCACGTAGCAGGAATCACCGCCGCAACTTGAGCAGTTGGTCTTGCAGTTCGGCCTCGCTGTTGCCGGACAGTTCCGGCAATCCCTGCAGTGCGAGCACAGTTGGAAAAATCTTCTTTCCCGGCGTCAGGTGCTTCGTGGACCCGGTCGTTGTCAGCATTCCCTGCTCGAACAAGCGTCGAAATGCAGGGGACAGGTGCCCGACGGTGTTTCCAAAGCAGTCCGCTATGTCTGCCGCACAGAGCCGATACGGCAGGCTGTCGTCGTCGAAATGGATGACGGCTGCTTCTAACACGTACTCCAGGATTTCTCGACCCAATTTGGAGAGATGGATTTCCGCGGGCTCAGCTGCCGCTGCATCGAGTGGGCGGCATTCCTGACATATGGCTGGATCTTGCTTCCAGCCACTAGCCCAGGCGATCAGCTCCTCTGGCTGCGGCGCACATGCCTTCCATTGGCTTCCACTCGTCAAATGGGCGCGGGCATTGGCGGTCTTTATCTCTGGGCAAGTGGCTCGATGGAGAGTCAGGACATGCGGTTGATAACGGTTGCGTCCGCAAAGCACGAAGCCTCGGCGATGGTGTGTCACCCAGTAGCGGTATGCCTTGTCCTCATCAAGAAAGATAATCATGGTCGGATTCCTTCGCGAGTCGCTACCAGTAGTGTTCCGTATGAATGTTGCCTCGCAAGTGTGGTTCATCGAGACGAAAGCCTCGAAGAGAGAGTTCGTCTACCATTCCGGCCGGAACGATGCTTCCGCCCATCTCGATTCCGATCATGGCCGGGTTTCCACAAAGAAACACTTGCGTCCGGGTCGGATCAAGAGGAATGCTGGTATGCTGTTCCAATTCTCCAGAGGCAACGAGATCCTGCAAGAATCGCTTACCACAAAACCGTGGATGGGACGGGTCCAGATTTTCGGGCTCTCGTGTCGTGAATATCAGATACTTGTAGTTCGGATATCTGCGGGCAAGCGCCAGATGAGCGATGTGATAGCCAGCGTCCTTCTGGTAGCGGACGGAAACCGCGCTCGCGATCTGCCCCCGGTGGGAGCGAGCGAGGAGCTCGGCGATCATCGCATTGTGCGGGGCCTCTCCCGTTCGGGTCGCGAGAAACAGCACGTTGTCATTGTCCTGGACACTTTCCAATGTATAACTTCCTGCCGCGTGCGATTCGACAAACAGGCGATCGCGTTCTCGCAAGGCAAATAGTCGTGGGGTAAGCGCGGGGGGCCGCCGTTCCGAATGACGAACCAAGGAGACATAGAACTCCAGGTAGGGAAAATCGGCCACCCGAACGAGATTTCCCGAAGGATTGAACAGGGAACAGGAAATGGAGTAGGCCCGCTTGATCAGTCGGGCCTGCTTCTGGGGGTCACGGCGTTCCTCATCAACCCCAGCGACGCGCGGCTCCCAGTCACCGAGTCCCAGCGCGACGTACTGGCCCGGCTGAAACGGCGGGAATCGGCGATCCGTGACAACACGCATGATTCGTAGGTCGTCATGGACTTCCTTGACCATGGTGAGCGTCGCGTTGTAATGCGCAGTGCGGAGCGATTGGACCTCACCCGCATCGGAGCGCTCGGAATGGAGTTCAGAACGATTCACGAAGCTAGGCAATGCATTCACTGTGCCAGCGATGAGCCGGTTTTGGTGAACGCTCAAGGTGAGCCAAGTGTGCGTTTTTGACCAAAGTCTGCCCCGTCGCACAGGAAGCCCGCACACTTTCCTCGGGAACGGGAAGGAACAGACCGCGTAGGGATTAATAGGCGTGGCAACCCGGCGGCACTGGACTTGCATCCCTTCGTGGAACATTCCTCTCCCTTGATAGTGAGTCCACGATGCTTGCTTCCCGTCCCAAGCTCCATTTCATCCGCTGGTTCGACGAAATTGGGATTGCCGACGTGCCGCTGGTCGGAGGCAAGAACGCGTCGCTCGGTGAGATGCACCGCGAGTTGGGCCCTCAGGGGATTAACCTGGCGTATGGTTTTGCCATCACGGCGCAGGCCTATCGCGAGTTTCTGCAAGCCACGGGTCTCGACCAGGAGATCAAGAACATCCTGTCCGGACTGGACAGTCGCAATGTGGAAGAGCTGCAATCGCGTGGCCTGGCGATTCGTCATGCGATTATGGCGGTAAAGCTGCCCGCGGAATTGCAAGCGGAAATCCTGTCTGCGTATCACACTCTCTGCCGCGACAATGCCCCGCTGGATGTCGCCGTCCGCTCCAGCGCGACAGCCGAGGATTTGCCCGACGCCAGCTTCGCAGGCCAGCAGGAGACCTATCTCAATGTTCGGGGAGATGCGGCAGTCCTTGATTGTTGTCAGCGCTGTTTCGCATCGCTCTTTACCGACCGGGCCATTTCCTACCGGGTCGATAAGGGGTTCGATCATTTCAAGGTCGCCTTGTCCATCGGTGTGCAGAAGATGGTCCGGTCGGATCTGGCGTCGTCCGGTGTCATGTTTTCGCTCGATACGGAAACCGGCTTTCGGGATGTCGTGCTGATTAATGCTGCGTACGGACTGGGCGAAAATGTCGTGCAAGGAACGGTTAATCCTGATGAGTTCATGGTCTTCAAGCCAACACTGAAGGCCGGCTTTCGTCCCATCTTGCAAAAGAAGCTCGGCAGCAAGGAGTTCAAGCTGATTTACGATGTCGGCGGCGGGAAAATGACCCGCAACGTCCCGGTGCCGGCCGAAGACCGCAGACAATTCGCTATTAGCGACGAGGATGCCCTGACTCTTGCCCGCTGGGCCGCATTAATCGAGGAGCACTACAGCCGCAAACGCAACACCTATACGCCGATGGACATCGAATG
>SXOA01000066.1 GCA_005778405.1 Planctomycetaceae bacterium | reverse complement strand
CGCAATCCGACTTTCTCACCTCCCACGCCACTGGGGGTAAGGGGGCACTCCGCTCGCATCGCAATCCGGGCCACAATCCAACCGCTCTCCCAGCAACTTACCCCTGGTATAACAGCGGCAATGAATAATCCGGGCTAGCTCGCAAGTCTCGCGGTGTGAACGCACTCGCCTCAATTCACGAACATGAACTCATTGCCGTTGAGCAATAAACGGCAGGCATTTGCAAGGCCGTGCTTGTTCGCGTAGTCGCGGAGGGCAACTGCTTCGGCGGGACGCGGTGGGCGGAGAAGAATGAGTTCGAACAGGCGAGCAACTTGGGCGTCGGACTTTTCGCCAACTTCGGATTTAAGCCTCTCGGCGAGGCGTTCGCTTTGGCGGATGACGAATTTGTCGTTGAGCATCGTCAGAGCCTGCAGAGCGGTGACGCTGACCGTGCGGGCCGGGGTGAGCTGTGAGGCGTCGGCACAGTCGAGGGATTCCATGAAGGGATCGGGGAGTGTGCGAAAGACAAAGCGATAGACGCTGCGGCGATAGTTGGCGGGGTCGTTGGGATTGAAGTTTTGGTAATCGACGTTTGGCGTCACGTGGATGCCGGGGGTCTCGATGAATTGCCGGACCGATTTCCCCCCCATCGCCAGGTCCGCGGAGCCGGCGATCTGCACCAAGGCGTCGTGGACCTGTTCGGCTTCCAGGCGAGAACGGTGCATCCGCCAGAGGAGTTTATTGTCCGCGTCAATTTCGGCGTTTTGCGAATTGTGAGTGGAGCTTTGGCGATAGGTGCTGCTGGTGACGATGCGGCGGTGGAGGGTCTTTAAGGAACCGCCGCTCGTTTGCAGTTCGAGTGCGAGCCAATCGAGAAGCTGTGGATGTGTTGGCGGCGAGCCCATCTTGCCGAAGTCGCTCGGGGTATCGACGAGGCCGCGACCAAAGTGATAGTGCCAAATCCGATTGGCAATCGACCGCCAGACCAGTGCGTTTTTCTCGTCGCTCATCCAGTGGGCAAGAGCGGCACGACGCTGGCCTTCTTGCTGGATGTTTTCGATGCTCAGTTGGCCCGGATGCTCTGGCAAGAAGGTGAGCGCCGCTGGCTGCGCTTCTTCGAGCGGCTGATGGATGTCGCCCCGTTTGAGGACGTGAATGGTCCGCGGCTTGTCGGCGGGCTTGAGTTGACTGGTGCCGGCAAAGACCATTTGTGGCAGCGGCAACGCGGCGAGCTCGCGGTCGTATTTCTGCCCGAGATAGATTTGAGCCAAGTCGGCTTTGTGGGTGTTGGTCCTCTCCGCTGGCGGAACAACGATTGCCGACGCGACCTGCTGTGGCAACGTGGCAGCATCCAGCGGCAGCGGCAGCGGTGCGGTGGTCAAACTGAGTCGCGGGCGGCCGATCGTGTGCTGGCGGCCGTGAAGCTGCTTGAGTTCGATGGTAAAAAGAATGCCGTCCGCCGCCAGCGGCTGTTTGAATTCGAAGATCGCCTGGTGCGGCTTCCCTTCCTGCGGATCGACGCCCCAGGCGGAATCGAGATTGCCGTCGATGGCCATCGCAATCGTCCAGCCGGCCTGGTCGAAATCGGCTTTGGCGTTTTGCAGGACGACTGGTGTTTTCTTGCCGGGGTCACTTTGCGGGGCCGCGCTGACGACAACCTCATTCAGATGCAGATTGCCATTGCTCGGTTGCCGGCCGGGGCCCAGCTTGGGGAGCGACGGGTCAGTCAGGATTTCGAGCTTGAGACCGGTCAGGGGTTTACCCGAGAGCGGGATGGTGAAGGTATAGGTCTCCTTTTCAGGCGTCGTTCCTCCGGCCAGGTACGAGCCATCTGGCTGCTTCGTAAGTGTCGTGCCACCGTCGGCTTTGACTTCGGTGGCTTCCACAACTTGCCATATGGATTTCGCCTCAGCAACGGTCGCTTCCCAGCGGGTGATGTCCGCGTGCAATTCCGGCGTCAGGAGGGAAGCATCGAGCCTTTCGCGCAAACCGGGCAGACCCTCCTTGAGCTTCATCAACTCCTTTCGCCGAATTGCCGTTTGGGGATTCGCATCGAAGGCCCGCTCGGCCTTCTCGGTCGCCGCGAAGACCGCCTGCAAGTTGTAGTAATCTTTCTGCTGAATCGGGTCGAATTTGTGGTCGTGGCAGCGGGCACAGTGGACCGTGGTGCTGAGAAACGTGCTGACGACAGTGGTGAGGATGTCGTCCCGGTCGGTGTAGCGGGCAATTTGCCGGTCGACAGTGTCTTCGCGAATGCTTTGCAGCGAGCTTTCGTCCCACGGTCCGGTCGCAAGCAGCCCGGTCGCCGCAATGGATAGCGGGTCGCCTGGCCAGAGAATGTCTCCCGCAATCTGCTGCTGCACGAAGGTGGCGTAAGGAATGTCGCGGTTGAGCGAGCGAATGAGATAGTCGCGATAGGGCCAGGCATTTTCCCGAGGGCGGTCCTGGTCGTGCCCATGGGTCTCCGCATAATGCACGACATCCATCCAGTGGCGCGCCCAGCGCTCAGGGTGGCGTGGACTCGCCAGCAGCCGGTCGACGATTTTTTCGTAAGCGTCGGGGGCTGCATCCGCTTGAAACGCCGCCAATTCCTCGGGAGTCGGCGGCAGGCCGGTCAGGTCGAAGTAGACCCGGCGGAGGAGCGTACGCTTGTCGGCAGCAACAGCAGGAGCGAGGCCGCGGGACTTGAGTTCCGCGAGAATGAAGGAATCGATGGGTGTCGCGGCACCCTCACCAATGGGGAGCAGGGGAAAGGCCAGCGGACGATACGCCCAATGCACTGGCCACTGGGCTCCATCGTCAATCCACTCTTTCAGGTCAGCTATTTGCTTTCGGCTTAGCGGTTCCCCTTTCGGTGGCATTCGCTCATCGGCATCGTGGCTCGAAACCCGGCGAATCAGCTCGCTCGCGGCGGACTTGCCAGGCACGATAGCCTGCTTGTCCGACTCCAGGGGCGTGACCGCTCCTTCGCGAGACGTTAATCGCAAACCAGCCTCCGGCTCCGATTGTCCGTGGCACTGCAAGCACTTGGCGGTGAGCAGGGGCTGGATATCGCGATCGAAATCCGAGGCGTGAAGAGTTGGAGCAAGAAGTAAGATGCAGGCAGCCGCCGTCAGCACGAAGCAAAGAGAATGGAGGATGAGCCTGAGCATGAGGGATGCACCGGCGGGTGGGGAGCTTGGGAGGGAGGTCTGCAGTATAGCAGCAATCCTCTTAATCTTAGTCCCTTCGTTTGGACAGGCGGACAGACGAGAAGGAGCAAGAACAAGAACTCCTACTCGTACGCCTGCTCGAGCTCCTCTTATCGCCGCGGCGAAGAGGAGCAGGATTAAGACTGAGAAGAAAGCGGTTATCCACCCATAGCCGGGAACATTTCGCGGACCATCGTGATCGCGGCGGGGCCGACGAGCACGACGAAGATGCCGGGGAAGATAAACAGCACCAGCGGAAAGATGAGCTGTACCGCGGTTTTGGCAGCCTTCTCTTCGGCAATCTGGCGGCGGCGTGTTCGCATGCTGTCGCTTTGGACGCGCAGTGCCTGTGCGATGCTGGAGCCAAATTTGTCTGCCTGGATAAGAATTGACGAGAGTGATTTGAGGTCATCGACGCCACTGCGGGCACCGAGTTCTTGCAGCACCTGAGTGCGGGAGCGGCCGACTTGTAGTTGCAGATTGCAGAGTCCGAATTCCTCGGCGATGATCCGGTAAGATTTTTTCATTTCATCGGCGACCTTTCGCATCGCCTGGTCCAGTCCCAGGCCGGCTTCCACGCAAACGACCATCAGGTCCAGGGCGTCCGGCAGGCCGAGGAAAATGGCTTCCTTTCGCTTCTTTCCCATCCACCATAGAACCGCGGTCGGCAGATAGAATAGAACGCCCCCGCAAACGACGGTGCGAATCAAGGCTCCCATCGTGAAACCCATGATGAAAAACGTGATCCCGCCGCCGATCACGAAGCCCGCGGCCACGCCAATCATCTTCAAACTCATATAAACCGCGGGTGCCGATTCGCTGCGAAAGCCCGCGTAAGACAGCTTGAGCTTGATCTGACTCTGTTCCCGCTCGCTTTTGGGTTGCAGCGATGCGCCGAGCGCAGGGGCCGCCGCTTCCAGCATGCGGGACATCGACGAGCCTCCCTTGTTATTCTCCACCCGCTTCCGCCCCGCGGGATCCGAAATGTCATCCAGCCGCTGTTCCGCGCGGGAGGATTTGTTGTTCATCCAGTCAAGGGCAATCCAAGCCACGGCGGCAATGAGGCCGAAGACCGCCCCGTAGATGATCCAAGGGCTGATTCCCAGCGCGGATATTTGAGCGAGAAGGAGGAGCATTGTTTAGACCTTAATATTGACAATTTTTCGGATCACAAGCGCCCCGACAACCTGCATGACAATGGCGCCAGCCAGCATCTGTTGTCCCATCGGGTCCGTGACGAGCAGCATCATGTATTTGGGATTGAGATAGAGCATGACCACTGCCAGGACAGGAGGCAGGGCGAGGAGCACAATGCCGGAGAGGCGTCCTTCGCCGGTGAGAGCTTGGACCTGTCCGTAGATTTTGAAGCGTTCGCGGACGATATACCCGATTTTGTCCAGGATTTCCGCCAGGTCGCCGCCGGTCTGACGTTGCAGCACAATTGCGGTGGCAAAAAAGCGCAGGTCCAGGTTGGGGACTCGCTCCGTCATTTCTTCAACGGCTTGTTCCAGGGTTTGGCCGAGATTCTGAGCTTCGTAGCAACGGCGGAACTCCGTCGAAATTGGCTTGG
Source organism: Planctomycetaceae bacterium (assembly GCA_005778405.1). Classification (GTDB taxonomy): domain Bacteria; phylum Planctomycetota; class Planctomycetia; order Pirellulales; family Pirellulaceae; genus SXOA01. The sequence goes on along the minus strand of SXOA01000066.1, from coordinate 1,006 downwards.
GCATTTCGTCAGCGACCAGGTTGAATCCTGACGCGAGCGAATGGCCGGCACGGAGGGCGCGAGAAATGAGTTCAAGTGCTTCCGGCAACAACTTGGCAAACTTGGCCAGGCGGCTTTTGCGTTTGAAGAAAACATACAAAAAGGGAATGAAGCCGAGGATGGCTCCCAGTGGAGCGAAATAAATTGGTGCGCGGCAAATGGGAACCAGAAAGACACCCGCACCGGCAACGGCAAATGAGATGAGCAAGAATTTGCTCGGCGTCAGTGCCACATCTGCCTGCTGCAAAAAGGTCCTCAGATTGATGAAGTGGGCAAACAGGTTCTCCAAGACGTTGGGGACGTCGTCGAGCGGGCTGGAAAGAACGCTGGTGTCTTGTTTTCTGCCCGCCGGACCGGCCCCGCCGGTAAGGATGGCGAGTCGGTCTTCGACCAGGCTTTGCGCCGGGCTGAGTGCAAACATGGAGGCCACGCCGGCCACCAGGCAGGCGACGCCGACAAAGGCCGCTACGAGAACGAGGATGGTGAACATGCGAGGTTACCAGAAATCGGGACGGAGTTGAGTCAGCACTTCCTTGAACGGCGGGGGAAATCGGAGTTAGTCGAGCAACATCTTGCGGGCCTTGAAGGCGGAGGCCGGCAGACGAATGCCGGCGGACTCCAGCTTGGACATGCAGGCGGGGCGGACACCGGTGGCTTCGAAGTAGCCGCGGGCCCGGCCGGTTTCGTCGATTCCTTCCTGGACGTAGCGGTAAATGTCTTGCATCACCACGGTGTCCTGCTCCATGCCGCAGACCTCGGTGATGTGCGTCACGCGGCGAATGCCCCCCTGCAAGCGGCTAGCCTGGATGATCAGGTGAACGGCGCTGGCAATTTGCTGCCGCATCGCTTTGATCGGCATCTCAAAGCCGGTCATCATGATCATGGTTTCGATACGCGCCAGGCCGTCGCGCGGGGTGTTGGCATGGATGGTCGTCAAGGAGCCGTCGTGGCCGGTGTTCATGGCTTG
>SXOA01000065.1 GCA_005778405.1 Planctomycetaceae bacterium | reverse complement strand
GACCGCTGGGTCCTCGACCGCCTCTGTACGCACATCCTGGCCTTCGAAGGGGACGGCTACGTCCACTGGTGCGAAGGAAACTTCCAGACCTACGAAGAGCAGCGCAAGCAGCGCCTCGGCATCGCCGCCGATGAGCCGCACCGGTTCAAGTACAAGAAGCTGCAGCGGTAGGTCCGTTTCGCTCTGCGAAAGTGCGAGTTGTCGAAAGTTCGCCCGGTGGAAGGTATGATGAGGCGCGGTTTGCCGCAATTCCCGCCTTTCCACCTCCCGCCTCTCCGAGATTCCCATGCGTCTCTTCACCGCCGCACTCGTAAGTCTCGTCATCAGTCTTGGCTCGTTGGCATCAACCCTCGCCGCCGACCCTGCCTGGAAGCCCATCGCCGTTCCCGATGCTTGGAAGAACCCGCCGGATGGCGAGAACAACTTCCAGTGGTATCGGACCAGCGTGAAAGTGCCCGCCGAGTGGAAGGACAAGGAACTGCTCCTCGTCGTCGAGGCGGCTGACGATGCCCGTGAGTTCTATGTCGGCGGGGAGAAGGTCGGCTCGTTTGGTGATCTGCCGCCGAAGTATCGCAGCGGCCTGGGGGGAACGAAGCAATTCAAAATCGACCCGAAACTGGTGAAATTCGGCGAAGAGAACCTCGTCGCCATTCGGGTCTGCAACCACCAGTCCCGCACCGGTTTCAACGTCGCCGCGCCAGTCCTGTTCGGCGGCGACCAGGCGATTCGCCTGGCCGGTCAGTGGGAAATGACAGCCGGAGATGATCTTGCGTGGGCAAAAGCGAACACCAAGCCCGCCACCGTCGCATTTGCCAAGCTCGAAAGTCGGGCCGACGTGGAGCAGTCGCTCAAGAAACTGCAAAATGACGAGGGTCCACTCTCACCGGAAAAGTCCCTCGCCAAATGCACCACCCCCGACGACCTTGTCGCGACGATCGTCCTCTCCGAGCCCGAAATCGGCCAGCCGCTGTCGATCAAGTGGGACACCCGCGGCCGGATGTGGGTGATGCAGTATTTGCAGTATCCCAACCCCGCCGGCCTGACGATGGTCAGCCGCGACAAGTTTCTGCGGACGGTCTACGACAAAGTTCCGCCGCCGCCGCCGAACCATTTCAAAGGTGCAGACAAAATCACAATCCACGAGGACACCGACGGGGACGGCAAATTCGAAAAGCACAAGACCTTTCTCGACGGCTTGAGCCTCGCCACCTCCTTCGCCTTCGGCAAAGGGGGCGTCTGGGTTCTCAACCCGCCATACCTCCTCTTCTATCCGGTCAAAGAGGGCGAAGACGTCCCCAGCGGCGACCCGGTGGTCCATCTGGAAGGGTTCGGCATCGAGGACTCGCACAGCATCGCCAGCAACCTCCGCTGGGGGCCGGACGGATGGTTGTATGCTTCGCAGGGGAGCACGGTGACCGGCGACATCAAGCGGCCCGGCATCGACAAGGTGCCGGTCCACTCGCTGGGGCAGCTCATCTGGCGGTATCACCCCGAGAAGAAGCTCTACGAAATCTTCGCCGAGGGGGGCGGCAACACCTTCGGCGTCGAGATCGATGCCAAGGGCCGCATCTACTCCGGCCACAACGGCGGCAATACCCGCGGCTTTCACTACGTGCAGGGGGGCTACTACCAGAAGGGGTTCGGCAAGCACGGAGCCCTCAGCAACCCCTACACCTTCGGCTACTTCGAGGCGATGGGGCACCACAACGTGCAGCGGTTCACCCACTGCTTCGTCATCTACGACGGCGGCTCGCTCCCCGAAAAATACAACGGCAAGCTCTTCGGCGTCGTCCCGCTCCTCAGCCACGTCGTGATGAGCGACTTCATGCCCGACCGCTCCTCGTTCAAAACCAAGGACATCGGCTACGCCCTCGAATCCAAAGACCCCTGGTTCCGGCCGGTCGATATCCAGGTCGGGCCGGACGGAGCGATCTACGTCGCCGACATGTACGAGCAGCGGATCGACCACGCCAGCCATTACCAGGGGCGGATTGATACGAAGAGCGGCAGGATTTATCGGATTGCGGGGAAGGATACGAAGCCGGCGGGGAAGTTTGATTTGGCAAAAGAAGATGTAACTCAGTTACTCAAGCGACTGAATCACCCCAATAAATGGTTCCGGCAAACGGCACAAGAAGAGTTGCAGCGACGGCCGCACGACAAACAACTCGCCTTCGTCGTGGCACATTTTCTCCTCGATCCGAATGCTAAGGACCTGCCGCCACTCGAAACGCTCTGGGCGGTCAACCTCCTCGAGGGACAGTTGAGGGACGACATTGTGGTGAGAACGCTTGACCACGCCGACCCTTACGTCCGCCTATGGACGGCTCGGCTGGCCTGCGACGACGGCGAAGTAACTGCTGAAATCGCTCAAAAACTGGCTGATCTGGCCTACCGTGATACCAACGTCGAAGTCCGCAGCCAGCTCGCCTGCTCTGCGCGGCGCTTGCCTGCACCGCAGTCGCTCGCCATCGTGGAAAATCTCGCAGGAAGGAGCGAAGATGTTGGCGACATTCACATCCCCCTGCTCCTTTGGTGGGCAATCGAAGCCAAAGCCGACAAGGACCGTGACGCGGTGCTGGCCCTCTTCGCCGACAAAGCCTTCTGGGACCAGCCGCTGGTGGCGCAGCATCTTTCCGAGCGACTGATGCGGCGGTACGGAGCGACGGGGCAGCGCAAAGATCTCTTGGCCTGCGCGAAGCTGTTGGAATTGGCTCCGACGAAGGAACATGCCGGCAAGCTGATGGCCGGTCTCGAATCCGCCTACGAAGGGCGCTCGCTCGCCAATCTTCCGGCGGAGCTTGTCACGGCAATGACGAAAGCGGGAGCAACTTCTCCCACGCTCAAGCTCCGACAAGGAGACGCCGCAGCAGTCGTCGATGCTCTCAAACTCATCGCCGACGAAAAAGCCGACGTTACGAAGCGCCAGCAGTTCATCCAGATCTTCGGCACCATCCAGCAGCCGACTTCGGTCCCCGTGCTGCTGAGGCTCGCCAAGGAAAGCCGCAACGACGCCCTCCGCTCCGCGGCTCTGGCGTCGCTGCAATCGTATAAAGACGATACCATCGGAGCCGATGTCGTCGCACTCTATAAAGACCTCCCCGATCAGGTCCGCGAAGTTGCCCAGACTCTTCTCTCCAGCAGGGCCGCCTGGTCGCTGCTCCTCGTGAGTGCCATCGACGCCGGCAAAATCGACAAGCAAACGATTTCCGATTCGACCGTGCAAAAACTGCTCCTCCACGGCACGCCGCAAATCACGCAGCTCGCGAAAAAGCACTTTGGCGAAACGGCCGGCGGAGCATCGCCGGAAGTGGTTCGTCAGCAACTCGAAAAACTGACGGCGATCATGAACACCGCCTCGGGCAATCCCTACCAGGGGAAAAAACTCTTCCTGGAAAGCTGCGGCAAGTGCCACAAGCTATTCGACGACGGCGGCAACATCGGCCCGAACCTGACGACCTACAAGCGGGACGACCTGCGGGGAATGCTGCTCAACGTCGTCAGCCCCAGCGCCGAAATCCGCGAGGGTTTTGAGAACTACCTCGTCCGCACCGCCGACGGCCGGACCCTGAACGGCTTCATCGCCGACCAGGACCCGCAAGTCGTCGTCCTCAAAGGGGCCGACGGCCAGAGCATCTCCCTCGCCCGCGACGATATCGAAGACTTGAAAGCCGTCAAGATTTCCATCATGCCCGAAGGCCAACTCAAAGCCCTCACCGACCAGCAGATCCGCGATTTGTTCGCGTATTTAAGAAGCACCCAGCCACTACCGTAGAAGAAGATTTGAACCACGGATGTCACGGACTTCACGGATGAGATTGCTTCATCCGTGTCATCAGTGACATCCGTGGTTAATTCTGAATGTCACTTATGCAACACCGTCCCCTCGGCAACACCGGCCTCTCCCTCCCCGCCCTCAGCTTCGGCGCGTCGTCGCTCGGAGCCGAGTTCCGGCAGGTCGATTTGAACGAAGCCCTGAAGTCGGTTCATACCGCGCTCGACCTCGGGATGAACTTCATCGACACCTCTCCCTACTACGGCCGCGGGATGAGCGAAGTGCTGCTCGGCGTCGCTCTGCGAGGGATTCCGCGGGACAAATATCTGCTGGGGACGAAGCTCGGGCGGTATGACGCGGCCCATTTTGATTTCTCGGCCCGCCGCGTGGTGGAGAGCGTGGACATCAGCCTGCATCGGATGGGGGTCAGTCATCTCGACATCATCCTCTGCCACGACATCGAGTTCGTGGAGATGAGCCAGATTGTGGAGGAGACTCTTCCTGCTCTCCGCAAGCTCCAGAAGCAGGGAAAAGTCCGCTTCGTCGGCATCAGCGGCTATCCGATGAACATTTTTCGGTACGTCCTGGAGCGGACGGAGCTGGACGTGGTCCTGTCGTACAACCACTACACGCTGCAAAACACCATGCTGGCCGATCTGGTCCCATACCTCCGCTCCAAAGAGGTCGGCATCATGAATGCCGCCCCCTTCTCGGCCCGCCTCCTCACCAACCTCCCGCTGCCGCCGTGGCACAAAGCGACACCGCAGGTGCGGGAAATCTGCAAAGCCGCCGCGGACCATTGCCAAAAGCGAGGCGTCGACATCGCGCAGCTCGCTCTGCAGTTCTCCGTGGCCAATCAGGGCCTCGCCACCTGCATCGTCGGCTCCGCCAATCCCGCCAACGTCCGGAAATGGGCCGAATGGACCCAGCAACCCATCGACCAGCAACTACTCGCCGAAGTCCAAGCCATCCTTCGCCCCATCCACAACTGGTTCTATATTGAAGGGCGGCCCGAGAATAACGACCCTACGTAGTTCGGCGCGGGTCTCCGACCCCGCCGAAACACCCGACCAAAGGTCTCCCGCCTTGCCACAGAGGAGACCTTCGGTCAGGCCAGGGGCGAGGTCGGAGACCTGCGCCCAGCACACGCTTCTTACTTGTCCGCGGAACGAGATTCCCATGAAAGCCCTCCAACTCGCCGAGCCCAAAGCCTGGCGTCAGATCGACATCCCCCACCCCGAAAAGCCCGGCCCCGGCGAAGCTCTCGTCCGGGTCCACCGGGTCGGCATTTGCGGCACCGATATCAGCGGCTATCTCGGCAAGATGCCGTTCTTCAGCTATCCGCGGATTCCCGGGCATGAGCTCGGCGTGGAAGTGGTCGAGGTCGGCGCGGGAGTGACGAACGTCAAGGCCGGCGACCGCTGCTCCGTCGAGCCGTACATCAACGATCCCGAAAGCTACGCCAGCCGGCATGGCCGGCCGAACTGCTGCGAGAAGCTGCAGGTCCTTGGCGTCCACCGCGACGGCGGCATGCGGCCGTTCTTCACGCTCCCCGCCCGCAAGCTCCACGTCTCGAAGAAGCTCGCCTTCGACCAACTGGCCCTCGTCGAAACCCTCGCCATCGGCTGCCACGCGACGAACCGCAGCCAGGTGGCGGAAGGGGAATACTGCCTGATCATCGGCGCGGGGCCGATCGGCCTCGCCACGCTGGAGTTCGTCAAGCTGACCGGGGCCAAGATCATCATGCTCGACATGAACGACACCCGCCTCAAGTTCTGCCGCGAGGTGATGGGGGTGCAGCACACGGTGAAACCGTCGGACAAGCTGGAGCAGGACCTCCGCGACCTGACCGAGGGGCACCTCCCCGAAGTCGTCATCGACGCCACCGGCAACAACGCCTCCATGTCAGCCGCCTTCGGCTACGTCGCCCCCGGCGGGCGGCTGGTGTACGTCGGCATCACCACGGACGAGGTCAATTTCCGCCACCCCATCTTCCACCGGCCGGAAGGAACCCTCCTCTGCTCCCGCAACGCCCTCCCCGCCGACTTCACCCGCATCATCGGGCTCATCGAAGAGGGCCAGATCAACACCCAGCCCTGGATCACCCACCGGGCCTCCTTCGACAACCTGATCGAAATTTTTCCGTCGTACACGCGGCCGGAGACGGGAGTGATCAAGGCGGTGGTGGAGGTGGGGGAGTAGTTCGACGCAGGTTTCCAACCCCACGGGACAGAGGATGGTTTCACATGGCAAAAAAGCCTCGCTTACTGCGGTACAAGAAGAAAATCGAGGACGCAAAGCGAGAGGCGGAGCACCTGACAAAGGAGCAGTCGCGTGCGGTTAAGGCCCGAAGCCGAATTCAGGCTGACTTGACCCGCCAAGCGCCGAACAATTCATTAGCCGGGGGTCGGCTTCATTACGAGGATCTGGAGTTCACTTGTCGGGATTGTGGCCGCAGAGAATTCTGGACGGCAAAGCAGCAACAATGGTGGTATGAGGTGGCGAAGGGACATGTTTTTTCAACAGCAGTTCGCTGCCGAGCATGCCGCCGCGCTCGCAGGGGCCCTGTCGCGGAGAACGAAGATTGAAGACTTTCGCGCAGACGCCATAAAAGCACTGAATGCACGGCGATGTGCTCCGGGCGAATTTTGCTAGTCCCGTTCCGAGCCGCCGGAGTCCGCGGCTTCACGCCATTCCCCCTTAACGGAGGTAGCGGTGTTAGAACCCAGCCCACGGCGCAAGCCGTGGGTAGACTTGCAAAGCAACCGCAAAAGCTCCGGCAGGAGCGAAAGAATGGTGGGACTGGCGTGCGGCGGCAATGCCAAGGCGCGCCCCGTCATCGGCGCGGAATAATTGCGGATAGGCAAAAGTCCAAAGCGCCACGGTTCTGTCGCCCCTGCTGGGGCTTTTGGCGCGAATTCAATCCTTTCCCACGGCTTCAAGCGAAAAATCTTCTACTTTCGAGCCACCGATGATCGTGGGGAAGTTGTCCGCACTTTAGATGGCTCACGAGATGTCGAAACCTTGCTTGTTGATGGCGACCGTTCCTGTTAGTGATCCGTCTTCCCCACATTGAGTCTCCACCACTCTCCCACCTGGTAGCGCGTTTGTTCGGGGTGGCCGCTGTTGTCGATGAAGTGGCCGCAGCGGGCGCGTTTTTCGTCGAGGGGGAGCTGCGTCGCTTCGCGGGCCAGAAAATCGCTTTCGCTCCAGCCGCGGGAAAGGGCGCGGGCCAGACGGACCTCGCGCGGGGCGGAGACAAATACGATGCGGTCGCATTTTTTGTCCCAGCCGGCTTCGAACAGGAGAGCGGCATCGAGAATGAGAATCTTTGCGCCGGCGGCGTGATGGCGGGCAATCTGTTCCTGGAGCCGAGCGGCAATCCGCGGGTGAGTCACCGATTCCAGGTAGCGTTTTTCTTCCAGGTTGCCAGCGGAGAATACGATCTTGGCGATTACGGAGCGGCTCAGAGAGCCGTCCAGGGCAATGATTCCGTCTCCCCAGCGTTTGTGGAGGGCAGCGATGACCTCTGGATCACGGAGAACATCGTGGCCGGCCAGGTCGGCATCGAGAACGACGCCGCCGAGCGAACGCATTTGCTCCGCGACGAGACTCTTGCCACTGGCGATGCCGCCGACGAGGCCGATGAGGAGAGGATTTTCGAGAGTGCTCATGATACGGGCTCGCATTCTGACCAGTTGAGACCGGTTTTGACGTCAATTTTCAGCCGCACCGCGAGTTGGGCCGCGCCGGACATTTCTTCGCTCACCATTTTCGTCAGTTGCTCTTGTTCCTCCGGCGGGAATTCGAAGACCAGCTCGTCGTGAATCTGCAGCAGCATCTTGGACTGCAATTTCTCCTCTCGCAAGCGGCGGTGCAAGTTGATCATGGCCCGCTTGATGATGTCGGCCGCGGAACCCTGGATGACCGTGTTGATGGCAATCCGCTCGGGCAAATTCCGCTGGCGCTTGTCGGTGAGGGAATCGGGATCGCGCACGCCGCTGACCGGGCGGCGGCGGCCAGCGATGGTGCTGACGTAGCCCTGCCCGCGGCACTGGATGAGCGTCTGCCGCATGAATTCATCGACGCCAGGATAGCCGGCGAAGTAGGCCTCGATGAACTTGGCCGCATCGCTCTTGCTGATGTCAATCGACTTGGCCAATCCAAAGGGGCTCTGGCCGTAAATGACGCCAAAGTTGATTGCCTTCGCGCTCCGCCGCATGGCCTTGGTCACTTCCGCCAGCGGCACGCCGTAGACTTCGCTGGCGACCTGCGTGTGAATGTCCCGGTCATCGTCAAACGCCTTCTTGAGCGTGGCATCGCCGGAAAAATGGGCCAAGACGCGCAGCTCAATCTGCGAATAGTCCGCCGTCATCAGCCGCCAGCCGGGCGGGCCAGGGAGGAACGCGCTGCGGATGGCCCGCCCTTGCTCGGTCCGAATGGGGATGTTCTGCAAGTTGGGGTCTTGCGAGCTGAGTCGACCCGTCGCCGCCACGTCCTGCTTGAACGACGTATGGACGCGGCCGGTCACGGGATGAATTAGCTCTTGCAGCGCGTCGATGTAGGTGCTCTTGAGCTTGGTGTTCTGGCGGTATTCCAGAATCTTGGCCGGCAGCGGGTGGAGCTTGGCCATGTCCTCGAGGACTTCGGCATCCATCGCCGGGCCGGTCTTGGTCCGCTTGGTGATCGGCAACTTGAGCGTGTCGAAGAGCAGCCGGGCGAGCTGGATGCGGGAGTCGATGTTGAACTCGCCGCCGGCAATGGCGTAGATTTCCTTTTCCAGCTCGGCGATGCGGGTGACGAATTCCGTGTCGAGCTCCCGTAAGCGAGCGCCGTCCACACGGATGCCATTGAATTCCAAATCCGCGAGCACTTCAATCAGCGGGATTTCCAGCGTGGTAAACAGCTCCGCCAGCCCTTGCTCCGCGAGCCGCGGCTCCAGGATTTCGAGCAGCCGCAAGGGGACGTCGGCATCCTCGGCGGCGTAGGCGGTGATGAGCGGGACCGGCACGTCTTCCATTTTTTTCTGATTCTTGCCGCTGCCGATGAGAGACTTAATGCTGATGTTGGTGTGCCGCAAGTAGCGGCGGGCCAGGTCGTCCAGACCATGCGTCCGCTCGCCGGGGTCGAGCAGATAGTCGGCCACCATCGTGTCGAACGCGGTTCCCCGCAGTTCCACTCCAGCCGTGCGGAGGACGATCATGTCGTACTTGATGTTCTGGCCGATTTTTTCGATGGCGGGGTTTTCCAGCACGGGCCTCAGAATGTCGAGCGCGAGCGCCGGATCAACTTGCGGATCAGCCGCCGGAGCCCGCACAGGAATGTAATACGCCTCCCCCGGTTGAAAGCAGAACGAATAGCCGACAATTTCCGCCCAGCGAGGTAGAATCGACGTTGTTTCGGTATCCAGGACGAGCCGCTTTTGCGAAGACATTTTGGCGACGAGCTGCCGCAGCTCCGCTTCCGTGGCGACGGTTGTATAGGTTGCAACCCAGGGTGCTTCTTCAAACCGAGATGCTGAGTCCGGTGAAGGCTGCTCGCTGTCTGCTGTTTCTTCTGCCACATCGCCTGCGGGGACCAGATCATCCCGGCTGATACGCGGCTCTGACTGCACCTTCTCACTCGGCGGGAGCCGTTTGGCCATCCCCACCAGCCGCGTGGCGATCTGCCGGAATCCGCATTCGCGGCAAAGGGCCTCGACTTCGTCGATATGGAAGCGGCCGACGCGGGCCGACGCCCAGTCGATTTCCAGCGGCACATACGGGTCCAGCCGCACGAGTTGCCGGCTGATGATGGCCTGGTCCTTGCCGGCGATGATATTTTCCCGCCGCTTGGTGCCGCTGATTTCTGCCGCGTGCTCGTAAATGCCTTCCAGCGTCTCGTACTTGGAAAGCAACTCCTGGGCGGTCTTGGGTCCAATCTGCGGCACGCCGGGAATGCCATCGACGCTGTCGCCGACGAGCGTTTGAAAGTCGATAACCTGGTCGGGGCGGATTCCCCACGTCGCTTTCAGGGCGACTTCGTCGAAGACCTCGTTTTTGCGAATGTTGTAGACCTTCACCCGTTCGGTGATGAGTTGGCGGGCATCCTTGTCCCCTGTGACGAGATACGCCGTCCCGCCTCCTTCCGCCACCAGCCGCCCCATGGTGGCCAGCACGTCGTCCGCCTCGTAGCCGGGTATGGAGAGAAGCGGAATGTTCAGGGCCTCCAGAAACCGGTGAATCATCGGAATTTGCAACTGTAAGTCGGCAGGCATTTCCTCACGATGCTGCTTGTACTCCGGGAATATTTCGTGGCGAAAATTTTCGCCGGGGTGATCGAACGCACAAATCAAAAAGTCCGCCTTGCGGTTCTCAATCAAATCAACCAGGTCCCGCATGAACCCCTGCACGGCCCCCACCGGCTGGCCGCTGGGCCCCGTCATCTCCGGCATCCCGTGAAAAACCTGATAGATGAGCGAATGCGAATCGACGACATAAACCGACTTGCCGGTCAGATCGCCGTCAGGGACTGCCTCCTCACCAGCCCGACGCGCCAGCGAGGGTTCTTCGAGCGGCGGTAACTGGACACCTGGTATTCCGCCAGTCTCGGGTTCATCGAACCCAGCCAATGTCTGTTGTTTGGAGGCCTTAGCCATAGGTATTTTGGTGCTTGTCGGACAGGCAAAGCCGCTTTTCTACCTCGCGAGCTGAGCTGCGGTTATAAGCGGCCCAGGCCCACCCGGAAGAGCGGTTTGATTCGTGATTCTACGGTCGCTCGATCGATAACTTACGTTAATTCTATTTGCCACAACTCGTTGTGACGCTCACGTTTGGGGCGAATCGATTTGACGCAACTTGATTCACGTGCGCAAATTCTGATTCACTTAATAATTTCGAGATTATAAGTTGTTTGTAAGTGTTTGAACAGGAACTCCAACGGTATCCAACTCGTCAGCGACCGCCCAGGCCAAGCCGGCAACGGGGAGGCGAGATTTGGACCATCTGTTATTATACACAAATGAACAGTACTCGGCAAGGGATGCAGAATGAGCACGGCGAGGAGCTGCGCTCCACAGTTTACCAGCAAACGGCGGCGGAGGCGGTGAGTGTGTGGTTGGTCAGCAGGGACAATCCATGCCAGCTTAGCCGCCGCGACCACGCGGCGATTCCCCGCGTGGTCGCGGCGACTAAGTTCAAGTATGGGAGCCACCCACATTGCTCCAGGCCCTACGCCCCCTTCAAATGCGACTTCCCCGATTTCCGCTTCCCTTGCTGCTGGTACTGCTGGACTCGCTGCTCGGCGTAAGCGCGGTCCTTGCTGCGGGCCATGAGCTGGCCGAGGGCGGTGACGTGCTTGCCGAAGTCGGCGGAGGCTTCGCTGGGAAGCTCGCGGGCGCGGCCGAAGATGGGGGCTTTGGCCAGACAGTAAATGATGCCGAGCAGGGTCAGGTGGATAACGATTGCGTTGAGGGGCCAGACATGGGCGACGTCGAACAGCCCCCCGCCCGTCGCCGCCTCCGGCTCTTTGTCGAGCACGGTCGGCTCGCCGTTCTGGCTTTCGATAAAGGCGACTTTGGCCCCTGGGGCGCACTCTTCCACCAGTTTGCCGGCCAGCTTGCGATGCTCGTGGTTGATCAATGGAAAATTGAGGACGAACGAGCTGTTGGCGATCACAATGACCTGCCCCGTGCCGAAGGCCGGGTCGGTGATGCGGGTGACGATGGCGTCCTCGGGCTGATAGCCCTTCCCATCCTGGTCGGACCAGAGGAGTGGGGTGACCGTTTGCGGCAGTGGTGGGTCGTCGGTCTTGCTCTTGCGATCGGCTTCCAGCGGCGGGTCGAGCCGCCCTTCAATCAGAATCTCCGCCTTGGTGCTGTCGATGCCGGCAGCCCAGGGGCCTTGCAACTGTTTGGCGACATGTCGGGTGCCGTCGCGCCGCGCGGTAAACCAGCGGGCGTATTCATCCTGGGGCATCTCCCAGCGGCGGGCATCGAAGTCGGCCTTGGCTTCCGCCTCGAAGCGTTTGAAAGTGACGGCCTGGCCGGGCTTGAGGAGCGGAGCGACTTTCTGGTAATACTCGCCGGCGGCGTCGTAGTCCCGGCCGACGTAGATAAGCGTGCGGCCGCGCCCCTTGGCGAGCCAGCCTTCCAGAAACTCCCGCTGTTGTTTGTCCGGCGGTTCAAAGCTGTCGGGAATCCAGACGATGACATCGGCCCGGTCGTGGATGCCGGGGGAGAGCCGGCTGAGGGTGCGGACCTTGTGGCCCCCCTTGATGAACATCTCGGCCAACACTCGCGTGCCGTTGACGCTGGCGGTGGCTCCCCGGCCCGATCGTTTGCCGTAGATGCTGTCGAGACTTTCCGCCCGCGTGCGACCGCCGTAGAAATAGAGCCCGGCGGCGAGAATTGCGATTCCCAAGGGAATGCCAATGGCCAGCGCCCCGCGCGTCCCCAGCCGTTCTCCCAAACGAGTCAGGAAGTTGTCACTCATGCGGCCGCGCGCTCCACTTGGGTAAGCTCGGCTTCGAATTCAGCGAGGCGGTCCCAGCTCGCCTCGAATTGCTGGCGCGAGATTTTATGGTGGCCAAAGAAGACATCCTCAAAGCTGACCATGGTGATTTCGAGAATCTGGTGCAGCACGGGGCGGGAGCGGGTTTCCCGCAGGTATTGGCGGTTGGTTTTGCCCTTGGCGAGGCGAATGACGTGCTGCCGATCGAGCTGCACCAGGAAGTGGCTGTAAAGATAGAGGATGGCCTGCGAATAGTCGCCGGCTTCGTACAGGCGGCGAGCTTCGGAGAGAAAATCCCCCGTTGGCTTACGGAGCTGGAAGGGAAGATGCTCGACCCGGTCGACGTCGTGCGAAGTCTCGATCACCTTGGAACCGGCGGTTTCGGTAATTTCACCGCTGAGAAAGGCCCGCATGATGAAGATGACGGCCAGCACGAGCAGGGCCACCAGAGCGCTGATGCCCATGATCTGCAATATGCGGGCGAGCCAACCAATGTTGGGAGGCCGCATGGTGGTGGTCGTCGTCGGTGCCGGCTGCCAGTTGGAGCCCCGATTCTCCGAATCGTCCTCCACCGTCTTCAGGCGCAGGGGGCGGGGAGCATCCGCTTGTCGGTCATACCAGGGAAACGCCCCGCGAGTCCCTAGCGACTCGCGGGCATCCTCCACCGCAGCTTCCTTTTCGTCCTGAGCACGCGCGCAGGGGACAAACAGGAACGCTCCGGCGAGAACCAAGACGAGATAAAACAACTGGGAACGCATGAGCGAATCGTGTTCAGTTTTCAGTTTTCGGTTTTCAGTCAAGTCAGAATTCGCCATTCGCCATTCGAAATTCGTCATTTCCTACCACGCCTTCCCCACCATCTTCGCCGCCTCCGCCCGCATCAGTAGCTCGACTTCCCAGCCTTCGTACCGGATGCGCAGGTCCAGGTAATCGAGGTAGCGGACGACGGAATAAAAGGCAATGACGACCCAGAAGGCGGCGGGGTAGATGAATACGGCGAAGTACCAGGTGATTTCGTACAGGCCAATCAGCACGCCCACCCCCATATAAAGGGCGGCGACGATCAGGACCAGCAGGGACGAGGCCATCAACGCGCTCCCCATCCACCGTCCGAATAGGTCACCGGCGCTGGAGCCATGCAAATGGTGGCTCCGCTTGTTGATGGAAAGTTCATTCGCGCGGCGGGCCCGAATGGGGTTCTTTTCCAGCAGGATGATTTCGTTGATGTACGGGCGGAGGGCCCGGAACAGGGCGGAATAAGCTGCCAGCAGCCACAGGAAGACTTCAATCCCCACGTTGTCACCGTAGCGGTCCATCATGGCCACCAGAATCCAGGCCGGCAGAATGCCGCGGATGAGAAGCTGGCAGAGAATCAGCCCCGGCGAGTGTTTGAATACCGTTTGCACAACCTGGCGCAGGGTCGGCTGCTGCATGAAGACCGCTTCCCCCAGATAGGCCGTGACGAAAATCGACGCCAGTTGGGCCTCGATGAACATGAGCAGGGCCATGTCGAACATGTAACGCCACGGCACCATGTAATAGATTCGCTTGGGCCAGTCCGCCGCGCTCCATTCATACAGCCGATACTCGGTGTAGTCGAAAACTAACGGATCAACCATCCACCCCAGAAGCCAGTGGTTGAGAATGCCCAGGGGGATCGCGGCGACGAGCGTGAGCCAGAATACGGGCTGCACGAATTCCCGCAGCACGTGGAGCGAGAGGTCCATCGTGTCGAGCAGGCCCCGCTCGCGGATGGTGATGCGGGTGTTATCAAGTTCCACGGTGGATGCTCCGTGGAAAGCCGAGAACCACAAAATAGAACGCCAGAATACCGCTGGAAAACAGAGCCACCCCCACCTTGATGACGTACGGCAGGCTGGAAGGAGAGACGAATCCCTCAATGAATGCCGCGACGCAGAACATGATGACGGCGGCCATGGCGATGGGCATCATATCCTTGCCGGTCTTCATCAGCGAGGCGAATCGGGAGTATTCCCCCGGCATGATCCAGGACATCCCCAGACGCAGCCCAGCGCCGGCCGACAGAACGATAGCCGTCAGCTCGAACGGGCCGTGGGCCGTGACGAAGTGAAAGAAATTCTGTCCCTCCTTGGCCATCACCTCCGGGCGGGCCATGTAACCAAACGACGCCCCGAGCGTGATCGCGTTAGAAAGCAGCAGCAACAGCCCCGGCACCACGAGCAGGCCGTAAGAAAAACACCGCAGGCCGATGCTGGGATTGTTCCAGATGTAAAAGCCGGCCATGGCGGCATTGACGTCGCCATCGCGGTCGACTTTGCCAATGGGTTCTTCGTACATTTTTTCGAGGGCTTGAATCTGGGTTTCCCCCAGCACTTTCTCGGCGAAATCTGGCCAGGTCTTTTTTTCATACGCCAGCCAGGCGGAGAGAATGAAGAATCCCCAAAAGATGACAAACATCAGTTGCACGCAGCGGTCATTGAAAATCTGTTGCGGAACGTCCGTGAACAACATCTTGTTCCACGCCGCCAGGTCGAACTTGCGGCTGCGGTAGAGCTGGTTGTGGGCCCGGCCGACAAGCCGGTGCAGGTACTGCGTGGTGTTCTGCGGCAACTGGTAGGAATCGGCCAGGGCCAAGTCGGCGCAGGCGGCCCGGTACAGGGCGGCAAAGCGCGACATCTGCGCCGGAGGCAACTTTCCCGCGGAGCCGCTGGCATGCATCCGCTCGCAGTAGCGCTCCAGTTCCGTCCAGTTAAGGCGGCGGCGTTCGAGAAGTTCGGCGACTTTCATAACGGCATCCTGGCGGACTGGTTACTTAGCGGGTGGCGGGTCGAACGTGATTCCCGCCATCGTCTCTTGCGCCAGCGGCATGGGCGCGGGAACTGGCGGCGGGAATTGACCATACGGCTGATACGGTTGGCCATACGTGGGCTGTCCATAGCCTGGCTGAACGTAGATGGGCTGGCCGTATCCCGGCTGGCCATAACCTCCGTACGGATACCCCGGCGGCACACCGTACGGCTGCGGATAGGGATAGGGCTGGCCATAGGCCCCCGGCACTTGCACTCCAGCAAAGGGATTCTGCTTGCGCGCCGCTTCGAGCTGCATTTCATCGTCCCCGCGGTCAGCGATGAACGTCCGGTAGAACAGCGAGCAAAGTAGCAAATCGTAACTGGTATCCGGCGGCAGGCCGAACTTGGCCAGCAGCGGCTCAGCCAAATGCTTGGCAACTTCCTTGCGGCGGGGAGGTGAAAAAAACTTCCGCCGCTCGACATAGGTTGCCAGCGCCTTGGCCAGCGACCGAGAGACGACGTAATTGGGGGGCAAAAACGCGGCCAGTTGAATCGCCCGCGGGTCGTCGAGCTTGGCGACGCCCGTCAGCCAGTGCCGCTCTTCCACCACCACAATGGTTCCGGACACCAGGTCCCCAAGTCTTTGAAACCGGCGGTTGAACATCATCACCACCAGTCCGAGCAGCGGCATCAGCAAATCCGCGGCCCGCATCAGGTTCCGAAAGATGGCTTGCAGGGCCGATATCGGCTGCCCCTCGTACGTGAGCGTTCGCATGCCGAGCAGCCATTTGCCAGGAGTCTGCCCGTTGAGCATGGTTTCGCACATGCCGCCGAAAAACCAGAAGACGCCAAACCAGATGACCAAAATGGTAAACGTCGCCAGGCCGCCACTAACCCAGGTCACAGTCAATCCGATGACGAACATGACCGCGGTATTGATCGCCGCGATAATCGCAAAATCAATCAGAAACGCCGGCAGCCGGCGGAACGGCCCCGCCAGGCGATACTCAAAGCCAATGTTCTCCGGCGTGACGACATGAATCGTCGAATCGAGCTTGTCGGGCTTGGCCATGAAAACTTCCGTGCCGGAAAGGTGAGTACCGTCCCATTATTCGTTGCGGAACTGGCCTCTGCAAGCATCAGCGAAAAGTAACCTTGCACATCGGGGGACTTCGCTCCGGCAGCAACAGTTACGACTCCATCTGGCTCACCCGCAGCGTCATGGCCCAAGCCCAGCCAGTCGTGGCGAGTCCCAACAAGGGAGCAAAAACGATCCCTGCTTCGCCCAAGACCCACACCGCTCCCAAACCGATGATAAACCCCACTACTCCAAGCAATAAACCGGGACCATGAGCATCAGCGAGAAAATCATTTCTTCACAGCGCCCATACAACGTGACTGGCTTGCCCCGGCGAGCGGCCAGAGTGACCATGATGATCGTTCTGACAAAGGCCGGGACCGCAATCGCCAGGAGCATCACGCCGGCCACCTCGCCAAACTGAAACGCCGCGAGGCAAACACTGACGAACGTCATCGTCTGCAGTGCGGATGTGAGCGAAAACTGCAGCCCTCGCAGTGGAGAAGGTTCGCATCGCGGAGGATCGGTCATAGGAGCGCCCATCAGGTGCAGCCTCATTGTATCACCAGCGGCGGTTGCTTCACGCTGCACCGCCCTTGGAGACTTGCCTGCGAGAATCTCTAATGGACCCTGCTTCAAGGACTTGTTGACGGCCAGCAGGACAGCACATGAAAATCGGCATTGTCGGGTATCAAGGTTCGGGAAAAAGCACTCTCTTCCACTGGCTGACGGGGAAGGAGCCGGACCCGGCGCTGGCCCATGCGACGCAGTCCGACATGTGCACCGTGCCCGAGCCCCGCATTGCCGATTTGTGCAAAATCTATTCCCCCAAGAAGATCACCGAGGCCCGGCTGGAGATTGTCGATACGCCGGGGCTGTCGCGGACGCATGAAGGGAGTGCCCAAAAGCTGGCGATGATTCGCGAGGCGGGAGCCCTGATTGTGGTGGTGGCGAATTTTGGCGGGGCCAGTGCCAAGGCCGACCTGAGCAATTTCGACGACGATCTGCTGATTGCGGACCTCGACATCATTACCGGGCGAGTGACGCGGCTTCGCGACCAGGTGAAAAAGCCGCGATCCGACCGGGAAGAGATGCAGAAGGAACTCGAAGCCCTGGAGCCTCTGCTGGTCGAGCTGGAAAACGGCCGGCCGCTGACCAACTTCGCCATGTCCGCCGAGCAGAAGAAGGCCAGCCGCTCCTTTCAGCTCTTCAGCGAAAAGCCCCGGCTGGTGATTGTGAACGTCGCCGATGACGACGACAAACCGGAGCGGTTCCAGGAACTGGCCCGTCCTGGGATGGAGTTGCACGCCATGTCCCTCACCCTGCAGCGCGACCTGGCGGGAATGCCGGCGGAAGAGCGACTGGCGTTCTGCACCGAAATGGGAGTTAAGCCGTACGACCGGGACGAGCTCATCCGTCGGATTATGGACGCCTCGGGCCAGATGCTGTTCTTCACTGCCGGCGACAAGGAAGTCCGCACCTGGATGATCCGGCAAGGCGGGACCGCCCTGGAGGCCGCCGCCGGCATTCACACCGACCTGGCCAAGGGCTTCATCCGCGCCGAGACATTTTCCGTCACCGACATTGTCCGTTGCGGCAGCGAGCGGGAAATCAAAGCTCAGGGCCTGAATCGCCAGGAGCCGAAGGATTATGTCATCAAGGATGGGGATGTGATTACGATCAAACACAATGCATAAGTGGGGTAGGCTTCTAGCCTGCCCTGAAAACTCTGGGCAGGCTGGAAGCCTACCCCACGAAGGAAACCACATGCCCTATCGCGTCCTCAGCCTGACGATACTTTTCTCGTACCTCTCGCTGGCCACTGGCACCGCCGACGAACTCCCCATCCTCTTCCAGGAAGACTTCGAACAGGACGCCAGCCACTGGCAACCGCTAGACGCGAAACAATGGACGCACAAGAAAACCGATAAGGGAAGTGTCTACAGCCAGCACAACAAAGAAACCACCTACAAGCCGCCGCATCGCAGCCCGACGAACGTCGCTCTGCTCAAGGACGTCGTCGCCGGAGACTTCGACCTGACCGCCAAGGTCCTCAGCACTCATCCCGACTACGGCCATCGCGATGCCGTGCTGGTCTTCGGCTACCAGGATCCGGCTCATTTCTACTACGTCCATCTGGGTAAGAAGGCAGACGACCACGCCAATCAGATTTTCATCGTCAACAACGCCCCGCGTACCAAGATCTCGCTCACGTCGACCGACGGCACGAACTGGGACGACAAGTGGCACAACGTTAAAATCGTCCGCCGAGTAAAGGAGGGGACGATTGAGATTTATTTCGACGACATGAAAAAGCCGGTGATGACTGCCAAGGATAAGACCTTCGCCTGGGGTCAGATCGGCATCGGCACGTTCGATGACACCAGCGACTGGGATGACGTGGTGCTGCGAGGAGTGAAGGCCGAGAAGCCCGCGAAACCGTAGCCGATGAAATTCCTCCTTCTCATCTTTAAGAACGTCCGCCGCAACATGCTGCGAACGAGCCTCACGTCGTTGGGAACGATTGCCCTGGTGCTGGTGGTGACGCTGGTCTGGTCCATCCTGCAATTCCTGGCCGATCAGACCAACCCCAAGAAGCAGAACATCAAGGCCATCATCACGGAGAAGTGGCAACTTCCCAGCCAGATGCCGCTGGCCTATTCGGCCTCCCTGCGGGACGGAGCGGCCAAGGAGGAAGGAGACATTCATCCTATCGATTCGATGACCTGGCAGTTCTTTGGCGGCAGCATGGACCCGGCCCGCCGCGACCCCAAGCTCCGGATGTTCGCCTTCGCCCTCCAGCCCGAGAAGCTGCTAACGATGATGGACGGCCTGGACGCGCTGCAAGGGGAGGAACGCCGCCAGCTCGAGGAAGCCGTGGAGAAGATGAAGCGGAACCGGGCCACGATCATCATGGGGGAAGACATCCTCAAGCAGATCGACCGCCGCGTCGGCGACAAAATCATGCTCTACGGCGTCAACTATTCCGGCATCAATCTGGAATTCGAGATCGTCGGCTCGTTTACCACCGCCCGTTATGCCAAGTCGTCCGCCATCGACTGCGAGTACCTCAACGCCGCGCTGGATGTGTATCCCAGCACGCATGGCGGCGAGAAGCACCCTCTTGCTGACAAGACCCTGAACCTGGTTTGGCTGAAGGTCGAAAACCCAGAAGCCTACGCCAAGGTCGCCGAGCAGATTGAGACCTCGTCCGACTACCGTACGCCTCCCGTGAAGTGCGAAGTCTCGTCGAATGCCATTGCGGCGTTTCTCGAAGGATTTCGCGATATTTTTTGGGGCATGCGGTGGATCCTCGGACCTTCGGCCTTGATTTCACTCTCGCTCATCATCGCCAACGCCATCAGCATCAGCGTCCGCGAACGGCGGATGGAGCTGGCGGTGATGAAGGTTCTCGGCTTTCGGCCTTACCAGATTGTGATCCTGGTGGTGGGCGAATCGCTGTTCCTCGGCGTGGGATCGGGATTGCTGAGCTCGGGGGGAACCTATTGTGTCGTGAACCTAATCTTTGGTGGCATCGATTTTCCAATCGCCTTTTTCCCCAAGTTCGATATTCCACTCGCCGCGTGGTGGTGGGGACCAGCCGTCGGCGGAGCGGCTGCTATCCTCGGCAGCATCAGTCCGGCCTGGCAGGCGTGCCGCGTGAAAGTGTCCGAAGTATTTGCCAAAGTGGCCTAGTAGGTCAGGCTGTGCCTGACTCCGATCGGCAGGCACAGCCTGCCCTACGTCCATGTCCGTTTCCTACACCAACCTGATTCCGCTACTCATCGGCATGTCGCTGGTGGTGCTACTCGTCATCGTTGGCCGAGTTCCCGTGCGCTACAACGTGCGGAATCTCTCGGTCCGCTGGCGGACGACGCTGATGACCGGCCTGGCCTTCACACTGGTCATCGCCCTGATGACCGGAATGCTGGCCTTCGTCAACGGCATGTTCCGTCTGACCGAGCAGAGCGGCCAGCCGGGTAACGTGATGCTGATGTCTGAAGGGGCGACCGATGAGGCCTTCAGCAACCTCGGCTTTGCGGATGTGGGGCAGATCGAGTTGCAGCCGGGCATTCTGCGCGACGAGGCGAGCAACCTGCCCCTCGCCAGCCGCGAGACATATATCTCCTGCAACCAACTGGTGGAGAACCCAGCCCCGGGCCGTCCGCGGCGGCGGATTGTGCAAGTCCGCGGTGTCGATGACCCGGAGATGAGCGCCCGCGTTCACGGCCTCACGCTCCTCTCCGGTAATTGGTTCAGCCGCGAAGGAGTTATCGCGGGCGCGGCCGGCGGCCAGAACCTGGTGCAGGCGGTCGTCGGCGAAGGGATCGCCCGCGAGTTTGGCCGCGATCGAACGAAGGAAGTTCTGGCGAGCGCCAAGAACAAGCTGCGCCTGGACGTCGGCGACAGCTTCCTGCTCGGCGAGGAGCGGCTGGCCATTGTCGGCGTAATCAAATCGACCGGCTCCGTTTTCGACAGTGAGATTTGGGCCAAGCGGGCTCGCATCGGCAAGTCCTTTGGCGAGGAGAACTACTCGACCGTTGTCGTCCGCACTGCGGGGCCTGAGGAGGCAAAGAAGGTCAAGGAATTCTTCAACAAGGACTACAAGGACTCCGCTTTGCAGGCTTACACCGAAACGGAGTATTTCGAGAGCCTGGCCCAGACGAACAAGCAGTTTCTCGGCGCGACCATCATCATCACTGCAATTCTCTCCATCGGCGGCGTCTTTGGCGTGATGAACACGATGTTCGCCGCCGTCAGCCAGCGGAGCAAAGATATCGGCGTTCTCCGCATCCTCGGCTTTAGTCGGCTGGAGGTGCTTTACACCTTCCTGCTCGAATCACTGGTGCTGGCGCTCTTCGGGGGGACGCTCGGCTGCGTGTTCGGTTGCCTGGTCCACGGCACGAAAGCCACCAGCGTTGTCAGCGGCGGACAAGGCTCCAGCAAGAACGTCGTGCTCGAGCTCCTCGTCAGCGGCGACACCATCAGCATCGGCCTGCTCGTCGCGCTGCTGATGGGCTTGCTCGGCGGGCTTATCCCCTCGCTGCTCGCCATGCGGCTGCGGCCGCTGGAATCGCTGCGGTAAGGCTTTCTTCGTTCGCCTTGCTCGTTTTCAGCCCCTCCCCTAGACTGACTCTATTGCTTGCAACAACTTCTTTCCCCGTAAGCCTTTCCAGCCGTGCCCCTCTCCGATTTTGCCTTCCAGCGCTGCATCAGCCCAGCTTGCGGCTACACCTGCGGCGTGGAGGAGGTGCGGGTGGCGTGCCCCCAGTGCGGGGATTTGCTGGACGTGCTGTACGACTGGAACCGGGGAGCCGTTCCCAAGAGCCTTCGCTGGTTTGAGGAAACCTGGTCCCGCCGCCATGAGCCGCTCCGTTTCAGCGGCGTCTGGCGCTTTCACGAACTGCTTCCGTTCGCCAAGCCCGAGAGCGTGGTCACGGTCGGCGAGGGACAAACGATTCTGCATCAGTCGGACAGCATCGGCTCGTTCGTCGGCATGAAACCGGGACGGCTCTACTTGCAGCACGAGGGGATGAACCCTTCCGGCAGCTTCAAAGACAACGGCATGTCGGCGGCATTCACCCATGCGAGAGCAACGGGGGCCAAACGCGCGGCCTGTGCATCGACAGGCAACACCAGCGCGTCGCTCGCCATGTACTGCGCGTCGGTGCGGACGATCAAGGGAGTCATCTTCATCGGGTCGGGGAAAATCTCCTACGGCAAGCTCTCGCAGGCTCTCGACTACGGAGCCTTGACCATTCAAATCGCCGGTGATTTCGACGACGCCATGGCCCGCGTGCAGGAGGTCTCTCGCGACCTGGGCATTTACCTCGTCAACAGCGTCAACCCATTCCGATTGGAGGGGCAAAAGACCATCATGTTCCGCGTGCTGGAAGCCCTCCGCTGGGAAGTACCGGACTGGATCGTCGTTCCCGGCGGCAACCTGGGAAACAGCAGCGCCTTTGGCAAAGCTTTCGCGGAACTCAAAGCCCTCGGCCTAGTCGATCGTGTTCCCCGCTTGGCGGTGATCAACGCCTCAGGAGCCGACACGCTCTATGAACTCTACGAGCGCCGCGGACTGCGCTGGAACGGCGGCCAGGCGAACATGAGCATCGCCGACCACTACTTCAAAGAACTTGACCAGCTCGGCCGCAAGGCGAACACTATCGCCAGCGCGATCGAGATCAACCGCCCCGTCAATCTGCGGAAATGTTTGCGGGCCCTCGACGACCTGCAGGGAGTGGTCCGCCAGGTGAGCGATCAGGAAATCCTCGATGCTAAGGCCAAAGTCGGTGCCGGCGGCATCGGCTGCGAACCGGCCAGCGCGGCCAGCGTCGCGGGGGCGCGGCTGCTGCGGGATCAAGGGGTGATTTCCGCCGATGAGCGGGTCGTTTGCATCCTCACCGGCCATCAGTTGAAAGATCCCACTGCCACAGTCGCTTACCACACCACCGACCAGGAACAATTCAACAAAGTCCTCGGCAGCCGCGGCGTGCGGCGGGCCTCGTTCGCCAACCGGGCAGTGGCTGTGCCGAATGATCTGGGGGAAATCGTGAAGGCCATCAATCTCTATAGTTGATGGGACAAAAGGCGAAGAATTTTGAACAGAAGGCAACAAAGGGAACGAAGGGGGGAGGAATGGGAAGGTCGATCGATTAATTCTCCCTTTGCCTTTCTTCGTTACCTTCGTTTCCTTCTGTTCAAATTCCTCTTATTTCGTTTTTTTCGACGGAGGTTTTCATGCATCCTCTTTACGCCCGTGCAGACCAACTCACTTCAATTGTCATCGGTGCGGCAATTGAGGTGCATCGCATCCTCGGGCCGGGGCTATTGGAGAGCATTTACGAGCGGTGCCTGATTCACGAGCTCAAACTTCGGGATCTCAACTCCGTAAAACAGAAAATCGTGCAGATCCGCTACAAGGACGTGGTTTTTGAGGAGAATCTAAGGTTTGATATCCTGGTCGAAGATTGCCTTTTGATCGAAATCAAGGCGGTCGAACACGTACTGCCCGTTCACATCGCGGCAGCCATCTCTTACCTTAAACTCCTGGATCTGCCGCTCGGCCTCATGATCAATTTCCATGTGCCGAAACTAGTGGACGGGGTGAAAAGGTTGATTATCCCTGGTGCCAATCTCATAGACCCACAGGAGTTCTAACCTCAACCCTCTCCTCTGCCTTCCTTCGTTACCTCCGTTCCCTTCTGTTCAAAACTCTTCCGCCTGCTGTTCATGAGTGTCACCTCCATCGCCATTCACGGTGCCGCCGGTCGCATGGGCAAACGGCTGATCGCGCTGGCCAGCACCGACCATCAATTGAAAGTCGTCGCGGCTCTCGAGCATGAGCAGCATCCGGAGCTTGGCAAGGACGCTGGCCTGGCTTGCGGCATCATGGAGCTGCATGTGCCGCTGGCGGCGCATCTGAATGTGAAGGCCGACGCCCTCATCGATTTTTCCATTCCCGAAGCTGCCGAGCGGATTCTCGGCATCTGCGTACAGCACAAAACGCCGCTGGTGATGGCGACGACCGGCCTGAACGAACGCCAGAAGGAGCAAGTTTCGGAAGCATCGGTCCATATCCCCATTGTCTGGTCCCCCAGTATGAGCCTGACGGTAAACCTCGCGATGAAACTCGTCGCCACTGCCGGGGCCGCGCTCAAGGGCAACGGCGGCGGCGTGGATGTGGAAATCATCGAGCGGCATCACCGGATGAAGGAAGACTCCCCCAGTGGCACCGCCCTCAAGTTCGGCGAGATCATCTCCGGCGTGATGGGACAAACGCTGCACACGCACGGCCGCGAAGGAATCGTCGGCAAACGACCCCCGCACGAGATCGGCTATCACGCCGTCCGCACCGGCGATAACCCCGGCGAGCACACCATTATTTTCGGCCTGCTGGGGGAAACGCTGGAGGTCTCCGTCAAAGCCGGCAATCGCGACTGCTACGCGATGGGTGCTCTGGCCGCGGCCAAATTCATCGCTGGAAAAAAGCCTGGGCTCTACAGCATGTATGACGTGCTGGGGCTATAAGGTAGGCGACGACGGAGTCGCGGTCTACTTTCTTCCCACCCAGGTCCAGTGGCGGTCGCTCGTCGGCTGGACCGAATCGGCGGGAAAGCCGAGCTCGGTGACGAGGCCGCGGATTTCGCCGAGCGACAGCGCGGCATGCAGCGAGTCGTCGAACATTTGCCGGGAGTGAGCGTTTTCACTGCCGGCGTAAGTCTCCACAAGCTGCGCCAGTGTCTGTTCATCGTTCGGCCGTAGCAGATCGCGGATGAAAAGGAGTCCGCCGGTCTTTGTGACTCGCACGGCTTCCTGAAGTGCGCGGATCGGCTCGGGGATGTGGTGAATGATGCTGTTGGACATGACGACGTCGAACCGGCCATCCACAAACGGCAGCGCCTTGGCGTCAATTTTTTCCAGCCGGATGCGACTGGCAAGTCCAGCCGCGGTCACGTTTTGCCGGGCCAACTCCAGCATGTGAGCCGCCAGATCAACTGCCAGGACGCGGCATCGGCCGGTGCGGCGACAAACTTCGATGGGAATGAGAGCAGTGCCGGTCCCCAGGTCGAGGATGCTGAGCTCTCTGTCGCCGAAAACACCGGTCGCCAGCAGATTCTCCGCGAACAGCCTATTCACCGCCGAATGGTCCATCGAATTGTAGTCGGCCGCTTCGGAGGCGGTGTCCATCACCTCGACTTCGAGTACGCGGGAAAGAGGCATCGCTATTCCTCCTGCTCTTCGTCTTCGTCCTCCACCTCCGGCTTCGTTTTCGGCAGCAGTTTTCCGCCAGCCAGCCGGTCGTATCCGCCCCAAAGAATGAGCAGCACCGCCACCGCCAAATAGCCGGAGACATAGGGAATGACGGTCTGGAAATGGGCGCTCGGAAAAAAGCCAAACAGCGGCTGCATCTTTTCGGTTATGTCCCCCGCCTCCCATGGTAGAAACAAAGGGCTCCCCGGCGCGGGGGAATGAACGATGCCAAACGCGGTACAAAGTGCGGCAGTCAAAAAAAACGCCGCCCCCCAGAATAGCTTGCGATCAAGCAGCGCGGCGAGCCCCGACGACCAGAGGAGGCTGGTGACGATGAAGCCATTGGCTAGGATGCGAAGCGTTCCCACTTCACCTTCCATCGGCGTGCCAACGATTTGGGCTCCCAGAGGCAGCATCTTATCGACATAAATCATTGCCAGAGCCGCCAGCGCCGGAACGCAAGCCAGCGCAACGGCCGGATAATGCCGCTTGGGCGTGGCGTAAAAACTCTGAGCGGTAATCTCCAGGCCAACGAAGATGAGAATGGGAAAGACCGTCGGCTTGGGAATGTAGACGTAGAGGTAGCCGAAATAGCCAATCAGCCCCGCCGAGCCGATGAACAGCGCGGTTGCCAGCGTGTAAGCGGCTCGTCCGCCCATCGCTTTGTAGGCGGGATGCCCGATGTACGGGGTCGTTTGAATCACGCCGCCAAACAGGCTGGCGACGATCGTGGCGATGGCCTCAATCCCAATCACGGTGGACGTATCGTAATCGTCCCCCGCGGCTGCGGCGCTTTCGGTGCAGTCGATGCCGCCGACGACCGTTCCCAGCGCGAAGGGAATCACGATGGGCAGATACTTGAGCGTGTCGTTCATCGCGGAGATCCACTGGAAGCGGAACGCGCTCCAGTACTCATAGGGAAACAGGGCCTGCTGCGGATCAATTTCCGCGTGACTGGGCGGGAGCACGAGCGCCGGCGGCAAGACATTCGCGCTCTCCAGATAACGCATCAGGTAATACAGTCCACCAGCAATGAGCAGCGAGCCGAGCGCGCCGGGAATCTTGAACGGCAGCGGCACGCGGGCGATGAGCGTGGTCAGAATGATCGCCAGTGCTACCAGGCCAATCAGCGGCAGTTGCAGCATTTCCAGCAGCGGCAGAAAGCTGATTAGCACCAGGGCCACTGCCGTCAGCGAGCCCAGCAGTCCTGCCCGCGGAAAGAGCCGCCGCACCCAGCCCGAACCGACAGAGCACGCCAGCTTGAACAAACCGCTGATGAAAATGGAACAAATTCCGATGTGCCACGTATGGATGGCAGCCGCATGAGCATCCGGATAGAGGTCCGTGTGCTTCAGCGCGGCATTAAATGCTGGGCCGAGCACGAAAAAGACCATGCCGAAGGTGCTGGGCGTATCCAGTCCCAACGGCATGGCGGTCACATCGCTGCGGCCGGTCTTTTTCGCTAGCTGCAAGGCGAACCAAAAGAACAGCAAATCCCCCACCATGACCCCGATGGCCGTCCCGGGAATCATGTAACGGATGGCTACGTCTGTAGGAAATGCAAAAACCGCCGTCAGCAAGCTGACCATGAGCAGCAAATCGGCGATGTTATCTAACATCAAGCCAAAGAAGGCATTTACGTCCCCTGTCGCCGCCCAAATCAGGGGCTTCGCAGGGGCTGGAATTTGCTCTGGCATGGGCTTTGCTTTTGAGGGTGCCGTGAGTGTAAGACGCCGATTCTCGGCTGTCAAACAATTGACCTCACTTGCAGCTTTTCTCTCAAGTTCCGGCTACAATGATCGTGCCGGAGGTTCGCGTTCGCGAAGTCCCTTTTTCAGGCGGCCGCCACTGGATGGCGGAACGATTCGCGAACACTCCTCCATTCGCTTCGTATCAAATCATGAAAACCACCACCTTGCCGCAGATCGCCCAGCAGCCCCTCCACAAGGCCGCGGGGCTGAGTGATGAAGAACTGTTGCTCACTTACCGGGAGACCGGCAACCGCGACCTTTTTTCGGAACTCGTTCACCGCTATGAGCGGGAACTGTTCAACTACCTGCGGCGTTTCCTGGGGAACGCGGAGATGGCGGAAGACGCTTTCCAAGCCGCGTTCCTGCAAGTCCACCTGAAATGCCAGCAGTATGAGGAAGGGCGCTCCGTGCGTCCCTGGCTTTATACGATTGCGACCCACCAGGCTATCGACGCGCAGCGGCGGAATCGCCGTCACCGCATGGTCAGCCTGGATCGCTCCAGCGGCAGCGAAGGTGAGGAGGTTGGGAAGTTGATGGATTTGCTCGTCAGCCAGGAGCCTTCCCCCACGCTGCAAGTCAGCGCGGATGAACGGCGCGACTGGCTGGCGGCCGCCGTCAAGGAGCTGCCGGCAGGATTGCGAGACGTTGTCCAACTGGTGTACTTCCAGGAGATGAAATATCGCGAAGCGGCTGACGCGCTGGAAATCCCCGTGGGGACCGTGAAGAGCCGCCTGCACGCCGCCGTGGCGAAGCTGACCGAAGCCTGGAACCTGGCCTACCCTGAGACAAAATAAAATCAGGCAAACATGATATTCCGCCGCGAACAACTGCTCGGATACCTGCTCGGCGCGCTCGACGCTGCCGAAAGCCGGCAATTGGAAGCAGAGCTCGATAAAAATCCCGCCCTGCGTGTGGAGATGGCGCGCTATCAAGAGCTGCTATCCCGCCTGGGAATGGATGAAGAGCCCGAGGAGTTTGAGCCGCCGCGCGGGCTGGCGGATCGCACTTGCGACTTCATTGCCGCCCACGGCGACGCCGCCACTGTGGCCAATGCCGCGCTGGCCTCGCCCGTGCGGCTCTCGCCGGCTGGTCCCGCGCAGGGAAATTTTGGCCGCAACTATTCTTTCACCGATATGCTGGTGGCGTGCTCCGTCCTGCTGACTTTCGGCGCGCTTCTCTTCCCTTCAATCAACAACATGCGGATGCAGGCGCAGCGGGCCACGTGCCAGTATCGCCTGGTGCAGACCGGCACGGCCCTGTGGGAATACGCCCAGTTACAGCCCAACCGCACCTACCCCCGGATTCCCGAGAGAGGCAATTTTTCCGTCGCCGGCAATGTGCCGTTTACGGTCCGCAACGCGGGATTCCTCCCTGACGTCCAAAACCTGATTTGTCCTTCCGCGGAGCGGCTGGACTGCGGCGAGCGACCGGACTTTCCCACTGTGGAAGACTTGCGGGATGCAACGGGTTCCAATCTGCGAATCTACCAGCAGCGAATTGGGGGAACATCTGCCTTCAACATGGGCTATATGAGTGACGGCCACCTGGTGGCGAGCACGATGGGGGCTCGAGAGGATTTCGCTTTGGTGGCCGACGCTCCGGGCGATTTGACCAGCCCACCCCATGATGGCAAGGGGTTGAATGTGCTGTTTGAGGACGGACACATCCGCTATTTGCCCAAGCATCAAGGCCGCAGCATCCAAGTGGGCGACGACCCTTTCCACAATCGCGAGGGTTACACCGGTGCCGGTCTCGATTCGAACGATTCCGCCCTCGGCCCCAGCGAAGCCCGCCCGCTCCCCTATGGCGAAGGGCCGGCAAAGTAGGCCGTCTTTCCACGACGGCCGGAAGTGAGTTTCGCAACTCGCGACAGACTTTTCGCGAAAATGCGCTTCGCCCGTGAAAACCTCCTCACCTGGCACGTCTCGGAGAGACGGCCCACTTTATGCTCGCTTCTCTTCTGGTCAGTGCTTTGACTTTTGCCGCCGATGACACGCTCGCGCGCTACTCCCAGCGCGGCGTCCACATGGGGGTGGAGTTCGAGGTCGTCCTTTACGCCCCCAGCGAAGAGGCCGCGCAAATGGCGATAACAGTAGCTTTCGCGAGAGTTGCCGCGCTCGACAAGTGCCTCAGCGATTATGACCCCGAAAGCGAGCTCAGCCGGCTTTCCAGTGGTTCTCCGTCGCAAGAGCCCGTGAAGGTCAGCGACGATTTATGGGCTGTGTTGTTCACGTCGCAACAGCTCTCGGCGAGGAGTGAGGGGAGATTCGATATAACAATTGGCCCGCTCACGAAGTTATGGCGCAGGGCTCGCCGCCAAAAGGAGCTGCCGGCGAAGGAACAAATTGATACGGCTCTGGAGTCTGTTGGCTATAAGCATCTGGAACTCGACGAGAAACTGCATAGGGCAAAGCTCCTGAAGCCCAACATGCGGCTGGATGCCGGAGGCATCGCCAAGGGTTTTGCGGCCGAGGAGGCGCTGCTGACCATCCGCAAGCTGGGTATTGCGCAGGCTCTCGTCCGCGCCAGTGGCGACATTTTCGCGGGGGATCCGCCGCCGGGGGAAAAAGGGTGGAAAGTCGGCCTTGCGCCGCTCGATCCCGACCAGCCGCCGGAGCGGTTCATCTGGCTCAAGAATGCCGCCGTCTCCACTTCCGGCGATTCCCGCCAGCACCTCAACGTGGACGGCAAACGCTACTCCCACATCATCGACCCTCGCACCGGCTACGGCATCTCCGGCCGCAGTAGCGTCAGCGTCATCGCCAGAAGCGGCATCGACGCCGATAGCATCGCCTCCGCCGTCAGCATCCTCGGGCCTGAGAAAGGCCTGAAGCTCGTCGAAGACACCCCCGGAGCCGCGGCCCTGATGATTGTCGACGAGAGCGGCAGTCCCAAGTCGTACGCCTCCAGCCGCTTCGCCGGATTTGAGGCGAAGTAGCCATGCCCCAGGAGTGGAAATCAGACTGGCGGTCCGATGACGACGGCGAAGAAGAACTTTGCGGCAACGACGACGTCGACGACTGCCCCCATTGCGGCGAAACCATCTACGAGCAGTCCGAGCAATGCCCCCACTGTGGCAACTGGCTGGACGCTTCGGAGGAAGCGGGCGATTCCCAGCCGCGGCGTCACTCCTGGCTCATCATTGTGGGCGTGCTGCTCTGCCTGGCAGTGTTCGCGATTTGGATTCTTGGGCAGTATTGGTGAATCCCAATGCCAAGAGAATCAATTAGAGCAGCCTCACACTCTTTTCACTCTTGACGCCATCGCCTCCTGCCAGGTTGACAGACCTCCTAGCTCTGCCAACCCAAGGCGCGGCGGCACCACTCTTCCAGGAACTTCTTGGCCCAGGCTGGGGAGCGATACTCCCAGAACCGCTGAAAGTCTTCTCGCAGCAGGTAGCCGCGGACCGACGGCAAGTTGTACTTCAGGAGTTCCGACAGTTTGACCGTCTGCTGGTCGGTCAAGTTTCCCCGCCGCATGAACAGACGTCAACGGGAATGTTTGAGTACCGGCTAATAACCCTCCTGTTCCAGCCGCCGAGCCTCAACGTCTGTCGCAACATCGGTCGCGGCCATTTCTCAACTCACCTTCTTCACCCACGCCTCCAGCATTTGGAACTGTCTCACGAAGTCGTTCTCGCTGATGCCGAGAGGGCTTTTGAAGAAGCTGGCAAGGAAGGTGAGGAGGCCCCGTTCGCCTTGGCGGTGGGCGCATTCGGTGAGGCGGACGAGGTCGATGACGAGCGGGGCGGCGAGGAGGGAGTCGCAGCCTTGCCAGGTGAACTGCAGGGTCATTGGCGTGCCGAGGAAGCCGCGGAAGTGGATGTGGTCCCAGGCGGTTTTCCAGTCGCCGAGGCTCTCGATGTACTCGATGGTGACCAGCGTTTGAGGCGAGTAGCCGAGGATTTGATGGAGTAGCCGGTCCTTGCTCCGGACCTTGGTCTTTTTGTTGGCTGGGTCGTCCAGCACCTTGCCGTCCATGTTGCCAAAGATGTTGTGGCCGACCCAGCTCATCACTTGCAAGTTGCGGGCGGCAAACATCGGGGCCAGGACGCTCTTCATCAGCGTCTCCCCCGTTTTGCCGTCGTGCCCCATGTGGCAGGTATCCTTCTCGATGGCCAGCTCGCAGATGGCGGCTGGGGCGCTGCCTAGCGACGGCGTGAAGTTGATGAAGGGGTAGCCGAGTTCAAGAGTTGCGATGGCGTACAAGCTACTCGCGCCGAGACTGCACTTTTTGGGCTTATCGAGAAGCCTGGCGAGGTCTTTCCACTTTGTGGGGATAGCCGCTTCGTCCACAGGCGGCTCCGTGGAGGCGAGATTGACGACGATGAGCTGGTCGAGTTTGTTGTCCTTCACGAACTCCTTCAGGTCAGTCTGGATTCGCTCGATCGCCGCTCGAGGGGACTCTTTGCCGGCTCGCTTGATCAAATCGCCCGTGGCGAATTCTTCAATCCTATGGCCGACGTTGAACAACGTGCCGTCGCGGGTGTTCTTGTCGATTCTGTCGAGGTCCGGCTTGCACTTGGCGATCAGGTCGGAGTCGAGGGCGTGGTTGTTGCTCGCCAGGAGCATCGCCGCGTCGTGGAGCGTTGTCTGACGGATTTCGTGGCCGCCGAGGACGAAGTCGGGCCACTGGGCCAGATCCAGGTTGGCAAAAAGAGGTAGCTGCGTGACGAGGCCGAAGTTGCCGGCGAGCCCTTTGCGGAGAGCAACCAGGCCCACCGTGACGCTCGTGGCCACCCCCCCTTTTGCGCCGATGATCCAGAGACCGATTTTACGCCGGGCCATAAGAGATATTCGTCAGAGGGAGGGGCAAACTGGCGGGGCCTTACGGCATAAAAGCTGTGAGGCTAGGATAATTCTCTTTCCGCTGGATGTCCAGCCGCGACGTACGCCCCTACCCTTTGCAACGCAATGTTCGACGCTCTGCCGCTGGCCCCCCCGGATGCCATCCTCGGCCTGGGTGAAGCCTTCAAGAAAGACCCGAATCCCAAGAAAATCAACCTCAGCGTCGGGGTCTATAAGGACGAACGGGGGGAGACGCCCATTCTGGCCAGCGTCAAGGACGCGGAGCGGCAGCTCTTGGAGAAGGAGAAGAGCAAGGGGTATCTCTCCATCGAAGGCTTGGCCGACTACGGTTCTCGCGTACAGGAACTGCTCTTTGGTGCCGGGCATGAGATTCTGACGGGTGGGCGGGCGATCACGGCGCAAACTCCGGGTGGGACTGGAGCGCTGCGGGTGGCGGCAGACCTTTTGCGGAAGCACTTCCCCACTGCCAAAGTCTGGGTGAGCAAGCCGACCTGGGCCAATCATCCGGCCATCTTCACCGCGGCGGGTCAGAAAGTGGAGACCTATGCCTACATTGACGCTGCCGGGCAAGGGCTCGATTTCCCCGCGATGCTCGGCGCGCTGAAGCTGATTCCGGCTGGTGATATCGTGCTGCTACACGCCTGCTGCCATAATCCGACCGGCATCGACCCGACACCCCAGCAGTGGCAGGAAATCGCCAAGGTCATGGCCGAGCGAAAGCTGCTACCGCTCGTCGACTTCGCCTATCAAGGATTTGGCGACGGTCTAGCTGAAGACGCTGCCGGCCTCCGCGAGTTGGCGAAGCTAAATCCCGAGTTGCTTGTGTGCAGCTCGTTCTCAAAAAACTTTGGACTGTATGGTGAGCGAGTTGGCGCACTGACTCTCGTCGCTGAATCCGCGGATTCAGCGCAGCAAGCGCTCACCCAGGTGCGAGTGGGCATCCGCACCAACTACTCCAACCCGCCAATCCACGGCGGTGCGCTGGTAGCCGCCGTTCTTAGCGATCCGAAACTCCGCCAGCAGTGGGACGCCGAAGTCACCGCGATGCGTTCCCGCATCCATCAAATGCGCAAGCTCTTCGTGGAGACGATGAAGGCCAAAGCCCCCAAGCACGATTTTTCCTTCATCGTGCGGCAGCGGGGGATGTTCAGCTTTTCGGGGCTTTCGAACGTGCAGGTCGATGAACTTCGGACCAAGCACGCGGTTTATGTCGTCGGCAACGGGGGCCGGATCAATGTTGCCGGCATGACGGCGAATAACATGCAGGCCCTCTGCGACGCCCTTGCTGCCGTGCTGTAGCCACATGTCCGCCCCATCCTCCCACGCCCTGATTCTCATTCACGGCCTGGGGGCGCACTGGCTGATGATGTCGCCGCTCGCCAGCCGACTGCAAGGCCAATTTGGGCAAGTCATGAATTGGGGGTACTCTAGCCTATGGTCGAGAATTGAGTTCCACGGCCGCCATATGGCCGATCAATTGCGAAGGCTCGATGACGATCCGACTATCGAAAGGATTCACCTGGTAACGCATAGCATGGGTGGGATCATTGCTCGCTTTGCGCTTACTTCGGTGATGCCCAAGAAGATGGGCCGGATGGTGATGCTCGCGCCGCCGAATAGCGGCTCGCACATGGCTCGTTGGTTTTCGCCGATATTGGGCCGCATTTTCCCGCCGCTCGCTCAACTCTCGGATGAAGCTCAGAGTTTCGTCGCCTCGCTTCCTCCGCCCGCCGACTTGGAAATCGGCATCATCGCGGCCCGCCACGATTTTCTCGTTTCCGAGCCGCGCACCCATCTGTCATCCGAGAAGGAGCACATCATCCTTCCCGGCATGCACTCCTCACTCGTCTGGCGGAAGGAAACGGCCGAGCAGGTCGCGGCTTTTCTGAGGTCCGGGGAGTTCCGGCGCGGGAACAAGTGACGGCCTTAGCCCCATCGGATCGCCCGCCCAGGAGCACCCCAAGGCGATATGATAGGACTCGTGCGTGCTTGTGACTTGAGCCCCGCCAATTCCACCTTCGTCATTCGCCATTCGGATTTCGTCATTCGGATTTCATTCCCCCCATGCCCTCTCCCCGCCAAACCGTCTCCTACCTCACCGCCCGTTTCCGCGAGGCGGGAATCCGCCCCGACGCGCGGCATGGGCAGAATTTTCTCATCGATCTGAACCTGCTCGACCTGCTGCTCAATGCGGCCGATATCCAGCCCACGGACGTGATTCTGGAAGTCGGCACCGGGATGGGCTCGCTCACGGCCCGGATGGCGGAAAAGGCGGCGGCGGTGGTGACGGTCGAGATCGACGAGCGGATGTACGCCCTCGCCTCGGAGGAATTGGCCGAATACTCCAATATCCTGATGCTGCAAGTCGACGCGCTCAAATCCAAGAACCATCTGGAGCCCGAGGTCATCGCGGTTATTAAGGAACAACTGGAGATCGATCCCGCCCGCCGCTTCAAGCTGGTGGCGAATCTGCCGTACAACATCGCCACGCCGATTCTCTCGAACCTGCTCACCTGCGATGTCGTCCCTTTCTCGATGACGGCCACGATCCAGAAGGAGCTGGCCGAGCGGATGGTGGCGGTCCCCTCCACCAAGGACTACAGCGCCCTCTCCATCTGGATGCAGGCCCTCTGCGACATCCAGATTGTCCGCATTCTCCCCCCGCAAGTCTTCTGGCCCAAGCCGAAGGTCCACTCCGCCATCGTCCACATCGTCCCCAGCCCCGAGAAGCGAGCCCGCATCCCCGATCTGACCTTCTTCCACGACTTCGTCCGCTCCCTCTTCCTCCACCGCCGCAAATTCCTCCGCGGCGTCCTCATCGTCATGCTCAAGGACCGGGTCGAAAAGCCGATCATCGACGAGCTGCTGGCGGCATTTCAGTTCCCCGAGGACGTGCGAGCGGAGCAACTGGATGTGGAGACGATTCTGGCACTGAGCGAGGCGGTGAAGGATTTGGGGTAATTGAGGAATGTGAACGGTTTCGATAGGCGTACGATGTCCCTGTCCACATTTTTGAAACGGCTTGACGACAGAAAGGTCAATGACCTTGTGTATGCTCTCAGCGGCAGAGAAGGGCTCGTCAGCGTTTGGAAACACGAAGGTTCGCTCATATTAACTTGGGAAGAGTGTCCCGCAGGCGAGCAATACAATGAATCGACGTATACTCGCGACGAACGACATGTATTTGACGCCGCAAGCAAGTTGCTAGAGTTTTTGACCGTCAATGAGCTGAAGATCGAATCATTCGCCCCCTAACTGTCTTGGGTGAGATAGATTTCGGAACCAATTTCCAGCGCGTATACTGGCAGGTCCATCCATCCTTCTGCCGTTGGAACCCACCGATGCGATTTGCGACTTCCATAATTTTGCTTACCCTGGCGACTCTATCCGCCGCACCCGCAGTGACCCTAGCCGAATCCCCCACCTACTTCCGCGCCGGGGGTGGCATCGCCGCGGACGATGCCGCGCCGCTGCCGGAGAAGATTGACGACGATAAGTCGCTCCTCTGGAAAACGCCGCTCGCGCCCGGTCATTCCACGCCGTGCGTCAACGGCGACAGCGTCTACGTGACGACGTTTGAGAAAGGGAAGGAAGCTGACACGGGAAAGCTCTTTACGGTCGCTCTCGACCGTGAGACCGGAAAGGTCCGCTGGAGCCGCGAAGCGCCGGCTAAGAAAATCGAGCCGTTTCACAATTCCACCAATCCTGCAACGGCATCCCCGGCCTGCGACGGCGAGCGAGTCTATTCCTTCTTCGGCAGCTACGGCTTTCTTTGTTATGACCTCAGTGGAAAGCTCATCTGGGAAAAGCCGCTGGGGCCGTTTCAGGATGAATTCGGGGCCCACAGCTCTCCTGTGCTGGTCGACGGCAAGCTGATCATCAACCAGGACCACGACCGGGATAATTTTCTGCTTTGCCTCGACGCCAAGACGGGCAACGAGCTGTGGAAAACGCCGCGCGAGGGCTTCACCCGCAGCTACAGCACGCCCGTCGTCTGGACCGCCGGTGACCGGAAGCAGCTTCTCGTCACCGGTGCCTTACAGCTCGTTTCCTACGACCTGCAAACCGGCAAGCAACTCTGGTCGCAGGATGGGCTGGCCCGCATCATGAATACGACGCCGGCGGCCGGCGAGGGGCTGCTCTTCATTTCCGCCTGGTCCCCCGGCGGCGATACCGATGCCCGCATCGCCATGGAGCCCTGGAACGAGGCGGTGCGGCTGTGGGACAAAAACAAGGACGGCAAGCTGCTCCGCGAGGAAGTGGATAACAAGGAAGTGCTCGACCGGTTCTTTCGCATCGACCTCAATCAAGACCTTGGCCTCGACAAGGAGGAGTGGGGCAAATACGCCAGCGTCTTCGAGCGGGCCCGCAACGCCTTCTTCGCCCTCCGCCCCGCCGCTTCTTCCGCCGGCCAGCCGGAGGTCGCCTGGGAACACCTCAAGGGGATTCCGTATGTCCCGAGCCCGCTGGCCTATCGGGGCGTCGTCTACCTGGCGAAGGAAGGGGGCATCGTCTCGGCCTTCGACGCCAAGAGCGGCGACATTCTGAAAAGCGGCCGCATCCGCGGGACCGGGGCCTACTACGCCTCCCCCGTCGCCGGCGACGGCAAGGTCTACCTCGTCAGCGACACAGGAGTCATCAGCGTCCTCAAAGCCGGCGGCGAGTGGGAGGTTTTGTCTTCGCGTGATTTGATGGAGCGGACCGTCGCCACGCCGGTTGTCAGCGGCGGAAAGTTGTACGTAAGGAGCGAAGCGGCACTGTATTGCTTTGGGAAGGCGAGGCAATGAACAATGGCAGCCTGGCGAACCAAGGCGTGTGAGGCATTCGGATTTCCGCCAAGTAAGTACAGCCACCGTTCTGGCGTCGTCGCTTTGTTTTCGGACCTGAGAGACATGGCCCTAATCGCTGCACAATCAGGCGACGAGTCTCTGTTGCGGTCCATTTTTGCATACTCGCTATGGGCCGATCAGCAATCCAATGCCCCTCACCTTCGCTCCGCAGCCGACATCGAATTCTTCATGCGACTATTTGACGATCCTTTGCTGGTCGTCGCCGCCACAAGATATCTACCGCCAGAACTGGTCTCACGGAAGCAGCAGTTGCTGTTAGGTGCCGACGTCCCTCTTTCGCTATTTGAAGAGAACAATTCATGAGCAACGATTCCCTCTCCCGCCGCGAAATCCTCGCCTACTCAGCCGCCTTCGGCTCAGCGTTCCTGGCCGCGCAGGGCATTGCCGCGGAAGACGCCAAAGCGAAAGTCGAGAAGCCTAAGGAATCTCCCGTAGCCAAACAGCCCGGCAAAAAGTACGCGATGAAGAAGTCCATCAATCTGTGGGCATTGCCGTACCCACAGAAAATGACGCTCAAGGAGTGCTTTCAGCTCTGCAAGGACGCCGGGTTTGAAGGGGTGGAGGTGAACTACGCCCTGGAAGGGGACTTGTGTCCCGAGACGAGCCCCGAGCAGATCAAAGCCATCGGCGAGATGGCCCGCAAGATCGGAATCGAGATCAGCGGCGTCTGCTCGTTCCTGTTCTGGCCTTACGCTTTCACGCACGAAGACCCCGAACGCCGCAAAAAGGGGCTGGAGCTTGCGGAGCAGATGATTAAGGCTGCCCGGCTACTCGGGACCGACAACCTGCTGGTCGTTCCCGGCTCGGTCTACGCTCCCTGGATCCCCGATGAACCCCCGGTACCGCATGACGTGGCATTGAAAAGAGCCACGGACGGCGTGAAGTCGCTGATTCCCTCCGCCAAGAAACATGGCGTGTCCCTCAACATGGAGAACATCTTCGCCAACGGCTTTCTGCACAGCCCGCAGGAGATGAACCAGTTCGTGGACAGCTTCGGCAGCGAACAGGTGCAGATCCACTTCGACACCGGCAACATCATGCAGTACCACTTCCCCGAGCACTGGATTCCGATCCTCGGCAAGCGGATCAAAAACATCCACCTCAAGGAATACTCCAAAAAAGTCCACGAATTCAACCTCAACGCTTTCCGCCTCCTCCTCGACGGCACCACCAACTGGCCGGCCGTCCTGGAGGCCCTCGACAAAATCCCCTATCGCGGCTACTTGACTTTCGAGTACTTCAACCCGTTCCCTCACTTCCACGAGGCGATCGTGTATCACACGTCGGATGCGATGGACCGGATGCTGGGGAGGAAGGCGTAGGAGGGAAATGACCAATGGCCAAGTCCCAATGACAGAGTAATCATTGGTCATTTCCTCTGCTGGGTCATTGGTCTCTCGCGACTCGCATCAAATTGCCATTCGTGTTACGCTATCCGTAGGCCGATATTGATGATTGGAGACTCGACCGAATGTACCGCTGTCAGGCCACCGAGCACCAGGAGAACCACGCCTTTCTCGGGCTCAACGCCCGCGTGGCGGAAGGGGTGCGCCTGGTCAGTCGGCGGAGCACGCTGAAGGCCGGTCTGGCGGGAATGGCTGGGTTGTCGCTGCCGGGGCTAATCGCGGCCAAGGAGCAGGCCGCGAAAAACGGCAACGGAAAACGGAACAAGAGCGTCATTCTGATTTGGATGACCGGCGGGCCGAGCCATATTGATACGCTGGATGTGAAGCCGGAAGCTCCACCGGAAATCCGCGGCCCGTTCGGCACCATCGCCACCAAACTGCCGGGCATTCGTTTTTGCGAGCATCTGCCCAAGATGGCCGCGATGATGGACCGGCTGACCGTGATACGTTCCGTCGATTGCCGGCATTCTAACCATGAGCCAAACATGGTGATGCAGACGGCGAATCTCGATGCCGAGCCGCGCATCAACCCGGAGGCAGAGAAGTATCCCGCCATCGCTTCGATTGTGGCGAAGCATCGTGGCCCGAACGACCTGGCGATGCCGCCGTATGTTGTCCTCAATATGAAGAGCCGCTCGCACGTTGCCTGGCCGGGGTATCTCGGCAAGCAATATGAGCCACTCCTTGGAACAACCGCTAACGGGCTTTTCAATCTCCCCGCGGACCTGAATCAGGACCGGCTGCGGACGCGGCACGATTTGCTCGGCCAGTTCGACAAGCTGCAGCGCGGCCTCGACCAGCAAGGGAGCATGGACGCCCGGGACAAATACGTGCGACAGGCGATTGACCTCGTCGTCGGCAAGAAGGCTCAGGAAGCATTCGACGTCAGCCGCGAGCCTGCGGCGACGCGTGAGAAGTTCGGCGATCATCCCTGGTCCCAGCAAGTCCTCCTCGCCCGCCGGCTGGTCGAAGCGGGCGTCAACTTCGTCACCATCGACCTCTCCAACCACGGCGCCTCCGGAACCTGGGACACGCATGGCGACAACATTCCGCCCTACGGCGGCATCATGAACGGCCTGCGTCCGCTCTTGCCGATTTTTGATCACCTGCTGACGACGCTGGTTACGGATTTAGGGGAACGGAACCTGCTCGACGACGTGCTGGTGATCGCGATGGGAGAATTCGGCCGCACGCCGCAGATTGGGACGCAAGGGAGCCTCGACGGCCGCAACCACTGGCCAGTCGTGATGAGCATGACTCTCGCCGGCGGCGGCCTGCGGCACGGCCAGGTGATCGGGGCGACGGAGCGAGACGCGGGGCAAATCAAAGAGCGCCCGGTCACCCCCGGTGATCTCGCCGCCACCATCTACCACCACTTCGGCGTCCCCCTCGGCACCACCTACGACGACAATCGCGGCCGTCCGCATCCCATCCTGAACTGGGGTGGCGAGCCGATTAAAGAGCTGGTGTAGCATCGCTTCGGTCGGCCTGTGAATTGCCGTCAGCTTTGCACTGAACACTGAAAACTTCCTCCATGCTCCGCGCTGTCGCTTTCGATCTCGACGGCCTGATGTTCAACACCGAGCAGATCTACACGCACGTGCTCAAGGAATTGCTGCGGCGGCGGGAGAAGGAGTTCACGCACGATCTGGTGAACCAGATGATGGGCCGTCCGGCCAAGGCAGCGTTCGGCGTACTCAGCAGCTATCACAGTCTCGACGAGTCGTTGGAGGAACTCATGGAGGAGTCCGACGCCATCTTCCTCGGCATCCTCGACGAGCAGCTCCAGCCGATGCCCGGCCTGATCGAGCTCCTTGCGGCTCTGGAGCAGGCGAATATCCCCAAGGCCATCGCCACCAGCAGCCGGCGGAGCTTCACGCAGCGGATCTTGGGCAAATTCGGCTTCGAGCCCCGGTTTGAGTTCCTCATCACCGGCGACGACGTCACTGACGGCAAGCCGCACCCGGAAATCTATCTCAAGGCCGCCGAGCGCCTGGCCGTTCCGCCAGCGGAAATGCTCGTTCTCGAAGACAGTCAGAACGGCTGCCGCGCCGCCATCGCCGCCGGTGCTTTCGCCGTCGCCGTCCCCGGCGAGCACAGCCGCAGTCATGATTTCACCGGAGCGGAGTTTGTGGCGGAAGGGCTATCCGATCCGCGGATTTACGCGGCCCTCGGAATTGACGTTTAGCCAGCTCGGTCCAATCGTCTATAACGCGGTTGTTTGGTGGCTTGGCACAAAAGGAGTTCCCATGCAGCCGCGACCCAAGCTTCGACTCTGGCAGCTCAGCCTGCGGACATTAATGCTGAGCACCGCTCTGATCTGCGTTGCGTCTGGCGTCTATGCCCGCTGGATGCGTCCGCGGAAGCTGGAACTGCTGGTGGAGGAGTTCAACAAGAGAATCGATGAGCGCCACTATGACGACGCTTACGAGATCGCCCTCGAAGCCAATCGCGGTTACCCAAAAAACGCGGTTACCGATTTGATGGTAGCGAAAGCGGAGTTCGCAAAGGTGATCTCCACGAATACGC
Organism: Planctomycetaceae bacterium; assembly: GCA_005778405.1. Lineage (GTDB taxonomy): Bacteria > Planctomycetota > Planctomycetia > Pirellulales > Pirellulaceae > SXOA01. Next base: position 43,045 of record SXOA01000065.1, on the reverse strand, counting down.
AGCCCGCTGGTTGCGGCACGGGATCGTGGCGGGGAGGTGGCTGTTACTGTGGGGTCGAAGGCATTTCTTCTGACTCTCAAGTGTCCTACGGGGACCCAGAGAAGTGGAAAACAGTCACCGGCAAGCGAAAACGACGATAGCTCGGTCGAGGCGTGGGATCTGAATAGGAGTTATACTGAAGCTCCTGCCATCACCCCTCTCCTAGCCTAGCCTCAGCGCGATGTGCTCGTTAGCCAAACTCTTCCTGCCGACGATTGGGCTGCTTCTTATCCTGACGGCTGTGGGCCGAACCGCGGAGGATGTCAGGTTCAACCGCGACATCCTCCCCATCCTCTCCGACAACTGCTTCCAGTGTCACGGTCCCGATGAGAAGAAGCGAGAGGCGGAACTGCGGCTAGATGTGGAAGCCAGCGCGAAGGAGTTTAAGGAAGGAAAGGGCGCGGTCGTGCCGGGCAAGAGCGGCGAGAGCGAGCTGGTGCGGCGGATTCTTTCCACCAATGCCGACGAGGTAATGCCGCCGCCGACTTCGCAGCGGAAGCTAACGGCGGAGCAGAAGGAACTGCTGAAGAAGTGGATCGACGGCGGGGCAGAGTGGGGAGGGCATTGGGCGTTTCAGCAGCTGACCGCGCTGCCGGTGCCGATTCCGTCGAAATTCGCCGACAGGACGAACAATCCTATCGATGGCTTTCTGTTTTCCCGCCTGGAGAGAGAAAACCTCTCGCCGTCGCCGGAAGCTCCGCGGCACACGCTCATCCGCCGGGCGTCGCTTGATCTGGCCGGCCTGCCGCCGCTGCCGGAAGATGTCGATGCGTACGCGCAGGATCAATCTCCCGACGCCTACGAGCGGCTCATCGACCGGCTGCTGGCGTCGCCTGGTTTTGGCGAGCGGATGAGTTGGGACTGGCTCGAAGCGGCCCGCTACGCGGACAGCAACGGTTATCAGGGGGACGGCGAGCGGACGATGTGGCCCTGGCGGGACTGGGTGGTCTCCGCGTTCAACCGCGGCCTGCCGTATGACCAGTTCACGCTCTGGCAACTGGCGGGGGACCAGGTTCCCGGTGGCGGGGCGGAGCAAAAGCTGGCCACCGGCTTCTGTCGCAACCACATGATCAATGGCGAGGGGGGGCGCATCGCCGCGGAGAACCGGATCGACTATGTGCTGGACATGACGGAAACGACCGGCACCGTCTGGCTCGGCCTGACCTTCAACTGCTGCCGTTGTCATGACCACAAATTCGACGCCCTGAAAAAGCGGGATTACTACAGTCTGTTCGCCTTCTTCAATCAAACCCCCGTCGATGGCGGCGGTGGAAATCCGCAATCTCCGCCGGCGATGGATGCACCGACGGCGGAAATGACGGAGCGATTGGCCCGGTTGGAAGAATCCATCGCGGCCGCGACCAAGGAACTCTCTGATTTCGAAACGACTCTCTTCCCTCGCGAGGCCAATCAGAACCCAGCCGACTCCCCCGCTGCCGCGAAGTTGCCGGACGGCATTAAAGCGATGCTGCGGATTGCGACCGGCCAGCGAAACAAGGACCAACTGTTGCAGCTCGAAAAAGAGTGGGAGAAGGAGAACCCCGATTACGCTTCGAAAATAAAAGCCCTGCGAACCGCGAGCGAAGAGCGAGACAATGTGCGAAAGTCCGTTCCCCGCGTCATGGTGATGGAGGACATGCCGACGCCGCGCAAGACCTTCATGCTCGACAAGGGACTCTACGACAAGCCGCAGGACGAAGTGACCGCGGCCACACCCGTCAGCCTGCCGGGTCTTGCCGCGGAAACGCCCCGGAATCGCCTGGCCCTGGCCGAGTGGCTCGTCTCCAAAGACCAGCCGCTCACGCCGCGAGTTGTGGTGAACCGGTTCTGGCAGCAGTTTTTTGGCATCGGGATCGTGAAGACTCCCGAGGACTTTGGCGTGCAAGGTGAGCGGCCCAAGCATCCCGAGTTGCTCGACTGGCTGGCGGCCGATTTCAGCCAAAGCGACCCGGCCGCTCTCGCCTGGGACACCAAGCGCCTCATCCGCCACCTGGTCACCTCTGCCGCCTATCGGCAATCTTCGCAAGGAAGCATCGCTCTCACCGAGCTGGATCCCGATAATCGCCTGCTTGCTCGTGGGCCGCGGTATCGGCTGCCGTCCTGGATGATTCGAGATCGGGCGCTCGCCGTCAGCGGGCTCTTGGTCAACCGAGTTGGGGGGCCGCCGGTGAAGACCTATCAGCCGAGCGGCGTCTGGGAAGAAGCGACCTTCGGCACCAAGCAGTACAAGCAGGACAGCGGAGCGGCCCTGTATCGCCGCAGTGTCTACGTCTTCTGGCGGCGAATCGTTGGGCCGACCATGTTCTTCGACAGCGGCTCCCGCCAGTTCTGCACCGTCAAGCAATTCCGCACCAACACGCCGCTGCATTCTCTGGCCACGCTCAACGACATTACCTATGTTGAAGCGGCCCGTGCTCTCGCGGAGCGCGTGATGCTGCATTCCCAGGAGCAAGACGACCGCCTGAACCATATTTATCGCCTCGTCCTCAGCCGCACTCCCACGGCCAGCGAACGCGATGTCCTGCTCAAGGCCTTCGGTCAATTCCAGGCCGATTATCAAGCCAACCCTGCCTCTGCTGAGAAGCTGCTGAAAGTCGGGGAACATCCGCGAAACATGAACCTCGCGGCTGTCGATCATGCCGCCTGGACCGCCGTTGGCAGCGCAATTCTGAACCTGGACGAAGCGCTGGTGAAGGAATAATGTCCCCTCCCAATGTCCAGATTGACTTCCTGCCCTCCGCTTCGCTCGAAATGCTCGCCTTTCGAGCGGTCTTGTTAAAACGCCTGCGGGCCTTCTTCGACAGCCGCGGCTTTCTGGAGGTGGAGACGCCGCTCCTCAGCCATGACGTGGTGGTGGACCGACACTTGGACCCGCTATCGGTCACGTTGTTCGCCGATCCGCGAGAGCCGCAGGTCGGCCCGAAGCTATGGCTGCAAACGTCACCAGAGTTTGCCATGAAGCGGCTGCTGGTGGCGGGAAAGGGCCAACTCGGTGCCATTTACCAAGTCACCCGCGCCTTCCGCGGCGGAGAAATCGGCCCGCTGCACAATCCAGAGTTCACGATGGTCGAGTGGTATCGCACCGGTGATGACTATGCTGCCGGCATGCAACTCCTGGCGGACCTGGCCGACGAGATGTTAGGTCTGGGAGCGCCGGAGCGACTGACCTACCGCGAGGCGTTCGTGCGTTACGCTGGCGTGGATCCTCTTGATGTTCGGCGCGGGTCTCCCGACCCCGCCGGAACGACTGACCGCAGGCCTCCCGATTCGAGTCTCGACCACGACCTCCACCTCGACCTCGACCTCCTCCTCACTCAGAAAGTTGAGCCCCACCTCGGCCAAAGCCGCCCCACCATCCTCTACGACTATCCCGCCAGCCAATCTGCGTTGGCGCGAGTGAGACAAGGCAACCCGCCTGTCGCCGAACGATTCGAGCTCTACGTCCGCGGCATCGAGCTCGCCAACGGCTACCACGAACTGCTCGACCCGGCAGTCCTCCGCGAGCGAAATGGACGCAACAACGTGCTCCGACAATCGGATGGCAAGCAGCCGCTTCCCGAAGAAAGCCGTTTACTAGCCGCGATGGACCTCGGCTTGCCGTCATGCTCCGGCTGCGCCCTGGGCTTCGACCGCTTGGTAATGGCCACTACCGGCGCGAAGACGATTCAGGAAGTGATGGCGTTCCCGATCGAGCGAGCTTGAGCCTAATTAACCCTCTGCCCTTGGGAGAGGGCCGGGGTGAGGGTCATCGCATCCCTAACCTCTGTCTTCAATCCTCGCTCTTCTATCTACTCGCACCTGTAAGCATCCCGCTGGCTCAGTCAATACATTCCGACAAAGGTTTCCTGAACTTCTCACCAGACGCCAGCCCGTATTGCCGCGCGATTGGCGGCCGCGACGCAGCGAGCAAAAGTGACGGCCATCTCATCTACGAGCACTTTTGGCAGTACCTGCTCAGACATAGTTCCGCCCCCATTTTTTGCCTATACTGGGGGGCTGCAATTTACGGAAACTTACCAGAACAAATTCACGATTCGGAGCGATTGTAATGCGGTTTTCGCCTCGCCAGTTTTCGATGTTACTTCTTCTCACGCTGGGAGCTGCCTTCCCCTCTTTCGCTGCCGATCCCCAGTGGCTCTGGGCGGCTCAGGACGCGAAGGACAATGAGACGGTCTTTTTTCGCAAGGCATTTCAGCTGAAGGGAACGCCGAAGTCGGCTTTGTTTTTGGGCTCGTGCGACAACAACTTTACGTTGTTTGTGAATGGCCAGATGGTGACGCAGAAGCGGGAATGGACCTATCCCGCCCGCGAAAACATCGCCAAACATCTCGTCGAGGGAAAAAACGTCATTGCGATTCGGGGCGTGAACGAAGGAGGGCCGGCTGGTTTCGTCGGGCTGATTTTGATTGAGAATGCCGACGGCTCGAAGGAGCAGATTGTGACGGATGCCTCGTGGCTGACGGCGAAGGAAGCAGAGAAGGGATGGCAGGCCGTTAAGTTCGATGACGTTGGCTGGAAGAAGCCGCACGTGATCGGCAAGATTGGCATTGCTCCCTGGGCCAGCGTTTCGCTCGATCCGACCAAGCCGGCCGGCATCGCGGCGACCATCGAAGAAAACATCAGGGCGATTGCCGGCTTCAAGGTGGAGCTGCTCTATTCGGTTCCCAAGGACGAGCAGGGGAGCTGGGTGAGCATGACGCCCGACCCCAAGGGGCGGCTGATTGTGAGCGACCAGTACGGCAGTCTGTACCGCGTCACGCCGGGGAAAGATCTGGCGTCGACGAAGGTGGAGAAGCTCGACGTGGCCATTGGCGAGGCCCACGGAATGCTGCATGTGGGGAATGCCCTGTATGTCGTCAACAACGAGGGGCAGAAGTATAAGCGGGGGCTGTACCGCGTGACCGACACGAACGGGGACGACCAGTACGACAAGGTCGAGCTGCTGAAAAGCATCGACGGCGGCGGCGAACACGGCCCACATGCGGTTCGCCTCGGCCCCGACGGCAAGCTCTATCTGGTGGCCGGCAACTTCACGAAGCCGCCGGAAGGTTACGCCTCGAATTCGCCGCATCGCAACTGGGCCGAAGATCAACTCCTGCTCCGCAATCCCGACGGCGGCGGGCATGATCCACACATTTTCTCCCCCGCCGGCTGGGTCGCCCGCTGCGATTTGGACGGCAAGAACTGGGAGTTGATTTGCGGCGGCCTGCGGAATACCTACGACATCGACTTCAACACCGACGGCGAGCTGTTCAACTTTGACAGCGACATGGAGTGGGACACCGGCACCCCGTGGTATCGCCCCACGCGCGTCAACCACATCGTCAGCGGCGGCGAGTACGGCTGGCGGAACGGGACCGGCAAGTGGATGGAGTATTCGCCCGACAGTCTGGGGGCGGTCGCCAACATCGGCCTCGGCTCGCCGACCGGCGGCATGTTCGGCACCGGGGCCAAGTTCCCGGCCAAATATCAGCGGGCTTTCTTCATCAACGACTGGACCTACGGCAAGATTTACGCCGTCCACATGACGCCCACCGGCTCCACGTACACTAGCAACTTCGAGGTGTTCATCGAAGGGAAGCCGCTGCCGGTGACGGACATTGTTGTGAACACGGATGGGGCGATGTACTTTGCCATCGGCGGACGGCGGACACAGTCGGGACTGTACCGGGTGACGTACACGGGGAGCGAAAGCACTGCGCCGGCGGAAATCGTCAAGGATGAAGCTGCCGCGAAGGCCCGCGAAGTGCGACACAGCCTCGAAGCGTATCACATGAAGGAGGATCCCAAGGCGATTGAAGTTGCCTGGCCGCACTTCAATAGCAATGACCGGGCGATCCGCTACGCGGCCCGAATTGCCATCGAGCATCAGGATCCCAAGCTGTGGCAGGACAAAGCCCTTAGCGAACAGCGCACGACGGCTGCCATTCATGCGATGGTCGCGTTGGCTCGCACGGGGAAGCGCGGCGACAAAGCGCTCCTGGAGAATATTGTCACCCGCCTCAGTCTGCTGCCGTGGGAGAAGATGACGGAGGACCAGTTCCTGGCCGCCATCCGCGCTAGCGGACTGGCCTTCATTCGCCTGCATGATCTGCAGAAGGACCCCGGAGGCCTTTCGCCGGAGCAGAACCTGGCGACGATTCGTCCCGCCAGGCCGGACCCCAAGCTGGCAACGGCGCTGGCCGGCCGCATTGCGCCGCTGTTTCCGAACCAGAGCGAGAACGTCAACCACGAGTTGGCGGCTTTGCTGGCCTATCTGGAAGCACCGGCGGTCGTTGCACCGGGAATGAAACTGCTAGCGACTTCGCAGACGCAGGAGGACCAACTCCACTACGTGCTGGTGCTCCGCAACGTCAGCCATCTGATGAATAACGAGCAGCGGCGGGCGTTCTTTAGCTGGATTCCAATGGCCCAGCAGAGTTACCGCGGCGGCAACAGCTTTCGCAAGTTCCTCGACAAGATCCGCGACGACGCCGCGGCTAGACTGACCGACGCCGACCGGCTAGCCCTCAAGGATGTGATCGAAGGAAAGGCGCGAGTCGAGGTCGTGAAGCTGGAAACGACGCGGCAGTTCGTCCACAACTGGCAGATGGAAGATCTGCTGCCGGAACTGAACGCGGTGGAGAAGGGCCGCTCGTTCGAGAAAGGGAAAGTCGCCTACCAGGCGGCTCAGTGCTACAAATGCCACCGCTTCAACGGCGATGGCGGCGACACCGGCCCGGACATCACGGGCGTGGGCAACCGCTTCAACCCGACGTACATTCTGGAGTCGCTGATCGTTCCGTCGAAGGCGATCTCGGACCAATACCTCAACACGTCGATCCTCACCAAGGACGGCGAGGTCTTTAACGGCCGTATCCTGGAAGAGAACGCCAAACAGATCAAGCTGCGGCCCGATCCCTTCGCCAAAGAGCCAATCGTCATCGAGAAAGACAACATCCAAGCCCGGCAGCTTTCCAAAATATCGGAAATGCCCCAGGGACTGATCAACACGCTGACGAAAGAGGAGATCCTGGATCTCGTCGCTTACATGCGCAGCGCGGGGAAGGCGGAAGACAAGGCGTTTGGGAAGTAGCGGCAGGTGCAGCGAGTTCCTGCGCCCAGACCCGCCGGTACAATGTTCCCATGTCCCTGGGCCAATCCGCTGCCGAACCACGAACTGAATCCCCGGTTGGCGCTGCGCCGGAGGGGAGCATCGACGCGCATCTTTCCCGCTTCGGTCTCGCCTCGTTCCGCCCCGGCCAGCGGGAGGTAATATCGGCCGTCATTGAGAAACAAGACTGCCTTTGCATCATGCCGACGGGGGGAGGCAAAAGTCTTTGCTATCAACTGCCGGCCGTAATGCGCGAGGGGCTGACGCTCGTCGTTTCGCCCCTCATCGCGCTGATGAAGGATCAGGTGGATGCTCTGCAGGCCCTGGGCATCGCGGCCACGTTTATCAACAGCTCGCTCACGCAAGCCGAGCAGCGGGAGCGGATGGAAGAGATGGCGGCGGGGCGGCTGGACCTGGTCTACATCGCCCCGGAGCGGTTGCGGCATCAACTGTTTTTGGAGAAGGTGCGGGCCGCGAACGTGCATCTGCTGGCGGTGGACGAAGCTCACTGCATCAGCGAATGGGGGCACGATTTTCGCCCCGACTATGCCCGCCTCGGCCGCTTCCGCGAGCGGCTCGGCTGGCCTCAGACCATCGCCCTCACCGCCACGGCCACGCCGAAGGTCCGGGACGACGTGTCGAAACAGTTGCAACTCAGACAGCCCAAGATATTTATCACCGGTTTCGCCCGGGCCAATCTCCGCTTCGAAGTCCAGGAGCCGCAGGGGGATCTGGGAAAATACGAAGCCCTGCGTGTGTTTTTGGAAGAGACGCCCGGCGCGGGGATCATTTATGCCGCCACTCGCAAGCGGTGCGAAGAGCTGGTGGAGACCCTGCGTGAGATTCAGAAGGACCGCAAAGTCGGCCTCTATCACGCCGGTCTGCCGCCCGATGATCGCCGCCGCATTCAGGACGATTTCATGGAGGACCGGCTGCCGCTGATTGTCGCTACGAATGCGTTCGGAATGGGGATCGACAAACCGGACCTGCGGTTTGTCGTGCATTTCAACATGCCCGGCAGCCTGGAAGCGTACTATCAAGAAGCGGGGCGTGCCGGCCGCGACGGGCTCCCCAGCCGCTGCCTGCTGCTGTTCAGCCAGGCGGACCGGTACGTGCAGGAGTTTTTCATCGACAACAAGTATCCACCGCGGGAAGCGGTGAAGAAGGTCTACGATTTCCTCCGTGGTGAGCAGGCCGACCCCATCGAGCTGACGCTGCAGGAAATCAAGGACGGAACCGGCCTGTCGCTCACCACGGAAGGTATTGCCTCGTGCGAGAAAATCCTGGAAAAATCCGGAGCGCTGGAGCGGCTCGATTCCCGGCAGAACCAGGCCGCCGTCCGCATCGACAGCGACCTGCCGACGCTCGTCGATCTGCTTTCGCCGGAGGCTACGGTTCAGCGGAAGGTAATGCGGGCGATTGAAAACATCGTGGGGGAGCTGCGGCATGAGCGGGTTTTCATGAGCCCAACAATGCTGTGCCAGAAGACCGAGCTCGATACCACGGCGGTCAACCGGGCGCTGAAAGAGCTCTCCAAGCTCAAGGCGTTTGATTACGTACCGCCCTTCCGCGGGCGGGCGACGCACATGCTGGAGCGGAAGAAGCCGTTCGATCTGCTCGGCATCGACTTCGCGGAACTGGATCGGCGGAAAGAAGCGGAGTACGAAAAGCTGGAGCGAGTCATCGGCTATGCCCGGACCCGCAAGTGCCGCCAAGTGGAAATCCTGGACTATTTTGGCGACCTCGGCAAAGCCCGCTGCGGCCACTGCGACAACTGCCGGCCGGTACTTTCCAAACCTTCGCCAAAGAAGCAAACCAAGAGCTCGCAGGAAAACTCGGATGCGGCTCAGCTCGAAGTGGCCCGAATGATTCTTTCCGGCGTGGCGCGTACGAAGGGACGAGCTGGCAAAGGCCTCGTCGCCAAAATGCTCGCCGGTTCGAAAGCGGAGGAGATTTCGCAATTGCGGCTCGACAAGCTCAGCACGTTTGGAGTCCTTAAGCATCTCAAGCGGCGGGAAATTGCCGATTTGATGGACTCCCTTTTGGCCATGCAACTTGTGGAGCAAGTCGAAGAAACCCGCTTCCGTCCCACGGTGCGACTCACTCCCACCGGCGACGAGGTGATGCGTGGCACTGCCCCGCTCCCTGGGCCGCTGACGGAGGATGAGTCCTTACTATTGCGAATCAAGCAAGGCCACAAACCCGTAGCCACAGGCGGCCCGCCTGTGAGCTTTACACCGGAGGTGCCGGCAGTGGAGCCAACGCCTCCACGCCCAGTGTTGCAACCGCTGAGGGAGAGCATCGTTCCCGTGGTCATTCAGCCGGCACGCGGGCCGCGTGCGGCTACGGCCGAGCCGGCTACGAGGGAAGATATCGCTCCTCACACACGCGCCAACCATTACTGGACGTGGCAACTCCTCTCATCAGGGTATTCCGCCGAGGAGTGCCAGGCGATTCGGAAGATTACCGAAGAAACCTTGTTCGAGCACTTGCTTCGCGCCGCGCGGGAAGGGATGAAAGTTGATCCCCGCTGGATCCTGACGGACGAACAGTGGAAGCAGCTCACGGTGCTCTTTGGTGACGCGCCCACGGCCGAGATTCAGCCGCTGCTGTCGCAACTTCCGGAGGGGCTGCGCTATCGCGACGTGCAGTTCTATCTGTTGACGCGGTAAGAAGTGGTGGGGTAGGCTTCCAACATGCCCGGAATTCTTCAGGGCAGGCTGGAAGCCTACTCCACGGTTTGTTACTTCATCAAGGCGTCTTCCAAGACATAGATGTGCTTGGTGTTGCCGTCGCTGCCGTTCAAGGGACGGATGCGGATTGTCCCTTCGACCCGAATGGTGCCGCCGATGAATTTGGTCGTTTGTCCCTCTTTCATTTTCACATCGGCGACGTGGTCGGCCTGACCGCCGGCTCCGTATTTGCATTCCTTGTTGCGGAGGATGATGAACTCCTTGAGCTTTTCGCTGCCCGTCACGCTGCCGTACATTTCTCCGGTCAAACGGACCCGCTTGCCCTCAAGCTCTTTGGCCCGATCGGTGAGCATGAAGGGACGATAAACCATGTCCGCCTGCATGCCGAGGATCAGATCGTCGAAGGTGATCTTTTCGGGGTCACCGGGTTTTGTCGGCTCGCGGTCGGCTTTGGGGCGGGTGGGGGCGGAGTCATCAGCGGCCGGCTTGCCAGGCGGCTTGGGTGCAGCGACGGGAACTTCGGCGGCCACGTTAGTGGTTGCCGGAACCAGAGGACCCTCGACTTTAGGCAGAGTCGTGACCGCCGCATTTGTGGCGGGAGTTGCCGCCACCGGCACTGAGGACTGCGGCCCGCAGCCGATGAATCCAACGGCTGCCATCGCCAATACGTGCAGGGAGTTTGTGGGGAGTTTCATTCGACTTTCGTCCCTTGCAGAAAGTACACCGACCAGGTTTTGCCGTCTGGTCCATTATACGGCTTGACCCGCAAGATGCCCTCGATGGTAATCGGTTCCGCTTTGTACTCTGTCCGCAGATTTCCATCCAGTTCAACCATGATCACGTGCCAGGCCGGGGCCCCGTTCCCGAACTGGCAGCCGAGCTCGCGGATGAGGGGGAACTCGCGAATGTTGCCCCGCTGCGACAGGCTGCCGGCATAGATCAGCCCCTGCACCCGCACCCGTTTCCCCTCGAGCTCCTGCACGCGGCTGGGGACCATCCAGGGCTCGAAGTGGTTGTCCTCGCCCAGCGGCATTTCCAGCCTGTCCCAGGCAACTTCGATGGGCTCGCGAAGTGGTTGAGGATCTGGATTGGCCGGTAGAGATTTCTCGGCTTGGACAATGGCAGTGGCCATTGATGGCTCGGAACGTCCTTCGCAGCCAGCCAGTGCGCAAACCACCGCTCCAGCAAACAGCGAGGGGCGATGAGAAAGGAAGCGGCGCATGGGGAGGAGATTCCGAGGTATCTCCATTCTATACCGCGCTAGGAGCGCGACGCGAATCGCCTAATGTCTCGCGCGGTTCATCTCGTCCACTTGCTCGTTGAGCGTCAGCAGGTCGTAGAGCCACCCAAACCCACACAGGCCGCCGGTGGCAAACCAGAGAATTCCGGTGACGATCTTCCCCATGTAAAAGCGGTGGATGCCGAGGATGCCGAGAAACGTGAGCAGGAGCCAGGCGAGCGTGTAATCCAAATGTCCGGGCGAGTATTTGCGATCCGCTTGGGCGTCCATGCCGGGAATCAGGAACAGGTCAATGAGCCAGCCGATGCCGAGGAGCCCCAGCGTGCAGAACCAGATCACGCCGGTGACCTTCTTGCCGTAATAAAACCGATGCGCCCCAAAGACGCCAAAGATCCAGCACAAATACCCCACGGCGACGGAGTGCGTGTTGTTGCGAAGAACAGGAACGGCATGGGACATGGCAGTGACCGGAAGGTGGAAGGGTTAGTAACGAAGCCTGGGAAGTGATTCGCACGCACCAACAAAATCTTGGCGTTTTTCGCTAGTCGAGCCTTGTGCGGCAGTACCAAGATCGACGCTCACGAAGCAAGAAATCCTTGCTTGTGAGGTATCCTGTGCGATATCTTAGGTTGCATCAGTTCTGTCCACGAGGTGCAACGATGCCAGACGACGCCAGCAATCCCGTTGAAGTCAGACATTCCACCAAGTCGCCTAGCGCACCGAGTATCCTCGGAGTTGGCCTCGTGTCGGGAGTCGTTTCAGGAATAATCTCGGGAATGGTCTGCGCCGTCATCTGTTTGCTGGCGATTTTCGTGGTACTGCCGGTGGGCCGAGGCATTTCTGCGGGTGTCCCGATCACGGAGGAAGGTACCGTCGATGTCAACCTGGTGGGGAACACAAGAAAAGGAGAGGCGCAGGTCTTCTACAAACAGCCGTTTGCTTCGCCTCCCCATCTGACAATCTTGGAAGGGGCACAATGCGTCATCACCGAGCAGAAACCTGACTCGTTCAAAGTTTCTCGAGATGCGACCGGTTACAACAGTTACTCCAACACGGAGTCCGTGAAATGGAAGGCGGAAGGGACGCCAGCCCGGTAATGCAACTTGCCCCTGACGCGCGGGGCGGGGTATCCTGAAGAGTGAAGTGACGGCCTGAGAAGGCCATCCTACGGTTTCCTTTTCTGTTCCTGCAGGTGCCGCGATGCATTTTCGCTCCGAGAACACGCTGAATCTCTGCTGCCGGGCGATGGTTCTCGCCGGGATGTTCCTGACGGCGGAAACACTCGCCCAGAATGAGCCGAAGAAGTCGGCGGTCGAAGCGGTTCCGCTCACCGAGCAGGAAGCAAAAGTCGCCAAGTTGATTGAGCAGCTCGGGGCAGGAGAGTTTGCGGCGCGAGAGAAGGCTCAGGCCGACCTGGCCAAGGTTGGCCTGGAGGCTTTCGATGCCCTGAACGAAGCCCAGCATCATGACGACGTGGAGATCGCCCTGCGGGCTCGCTATCTGGTCCGGGCCATGCAGGTGCAGTGGTATCAAGATACCGACTCCGCCGATGTGATCCGCGTTCTCAAGGATTACGGCGAGCAGAGCGAGACTGAACGCCGCAGCCGGATCGACCGGCTGAAGAATCTGGTGGAGCTGCAGGGACTGGTGGCGCTCTGCCGGCTGGCGCGGTTCGAGACTTCGGAAGAGCTTTCGAAATATGCGGCCCTCCGGTTGATGGACCTTTTGCCGGAGCTTAAGGCTGCCAAGGCTCGCGAGGACGCGGGTAAGAAAGTCGTCGCCGGCGCGGGAAGCGGCAAGCGAATCGCCACTGCCTGGCTCCGAACCTTTGCCAAGACGTTACCGGACCCCTCCGCCGCCATTCCCGCATGGGAAGCGCACATCAAGGCGGAGCACGAGCTGTTCACTCAGTTTCCCGACCGCACCAGCCGAGAAGTCGTGCGCGATTTATATCGCTTTGAGGTCTCGCTCATGCAGACCCTGGGCCGCGAGCAAGACGCAGTGGCCGTCATGCGGAGGACACTATCGCTGCTCGAAGGAACGGCGGATCAATTGACCGAGCTCATCGACTGGCTGCTGGAGCGACAGGCCTGGCCGGTAGTGCAGGAAGTGGCCGACCGCTTCCCCAAGCCGTTCCTCGACAACCCCGAGTTGATCTATCGTCTGGCAGAGGCTCAGGATCAGCAAGGACGCAAGGACGACGCCAAACAGACGGCTGCGAAAGCGCTGGCTTTGCGGCCAGACGACGTGCAACACCATTTCCGGCTGGGAATTCTCTTGCAGCAGCGCGGACTGTTCACTTGGGCCGAGAGTGAGTTCCGCCATTTGCTCGCCCATGTGGCCGAGGACTCGCTCATCCAGCTTGACGTGCGCTATGCGCTGTCCGAAATGCTCCACGACAACGCCCAGGAATTGGCGGCGGCGGAAGTGGCCAAAGGAGGCGTGGACCTGCTGGCGAAGAATGCGCAGGCCCGCGAGCTGCCGCTGCGGCCACAGGCAGGCTGGATTTCCCGGATGCACTACTTTTACGCCCTGGACCTGATCGAGAAGGGAAAAATGGCGGAGGCCCGCAAGCACCTGGACGACGGCGCGGCTGCCGACCCCACCGATGCGGACGTTTTGATTGCCCTCTTCCGCTGGCCGGACCAGACCCCCGAGCAGCAAGCTGGAATCCGCAAGCTCGTGTCGACGGCGACAGACAACTTCGAAAAGGACATGGAAAAGTTCAAGATGGCCGGCGATGGACCGGCTGATCCCTTCGGCGGCAGCGACAAACAAGAATACGCGACCGCCTGCAACCAATACGCCTGGCTGGTGAGCAACACCTTCGGCGACTTCGACAAGGCGGTCCGGGCCAGCCATAAGTCGGTCGACCTGCGGATCGAATTGAAGCGGGAAGTTGGGGCCTATTACGACACGCTCGGACGCTGCTATTACGCCAAGGGGGAATTCGACAACGCCATCAAGTATCAGTCGCAGGCCCTCAAGCTCGACCCGCACTCCGGCCAGATGAAGCGCCAGCTCGCCCTCTTTCAGAAGGCCAAGACCGCCAAGGAGCCAGGAAAGTGACGGCGAGGGACGCGGAAATCGTCGAAGCGGACTTGGCGAGTGGCACGCCCACGGCTTTGCGTGTGCGTGAAGTATCGTCCGATGCCTCGCTCACTCCCACGCCAAGCCGTGGGAGTGTCACTCAGAAAATCCCCCCTCCGCGCCGGCCCGATCGCAAGTTCCATCTCGTCTGGCTCTGCCTCGCCGGCGGTGTGGTGCTGCTCTCGATGTTGATGGAAATCCGCAATCCCCGGGAGGTCAACATCCCCTTTACGCAAATCCCTTTGCCAGAGCTTTGCAGCTTTCGAAAGATTACCGGGATGGACTGTGCCGGATGCGGTATGACCAGGTGCTTTATCGCGCTGGGACACGGGGATTTACCGAGCGCCTGGACCTACAACCCGGCCGGCATTCTGCTTTTCGCCTTTGTCCTGTTTCAGGTTCCCTATCGGGCCTGGCAACTTTGGCGGATCCGCCGCGGCCATCCGGAAGTGCAACTGGGATTCTATGGCTATGCTCCGATGGTCGTGTTCGCCGTCCTGATGGTGACCCAGTGGGGAATCAAGCAGGTGGCGATGTTCTTTTGAGACAGCCATCCGCGCGACGGGCAAGAATGGCCATCCTGCAATGTCCGTGACTGGCGAGCTAGTACGCCTGCACCCTACTCTTCAGTTCCCGGCGGTGTCGTCGTCGGCGGAGTAGCCGGCGTTGCTGCGGGAGTTGTAGCCGCTGCCGCGGGTTTGACCTCATCCGTCTTCGGCTTCTCGTCAGTGGGCTTCTTTTCTTCCGCGGGCTTCTCCTCATCTAGCACCACGCGGTCTTCGTCGGTCGGGTCGATGTTCAGCCACTCCTTGCGAGTCTTTTCGGTGACGGACTCCCGCCAGATGGCGAGGACTTCCTTGATATCCATATGCGGGTTGCCTCGCTCGTTTCCCTTCTCTCCCCCTTGCACTGGCTTGAGGGGGGACCAAAGCATGTCCACCATTTGCGTATCGCCATAATAGCGGCCGGAGGTGATGGTCCCTTCCTTGTCCATATCGAGGACATAGTGGAAGTAAATGAGCTGCGTGCTCTTAGGCCCCTTCTGG
This sequence comes from Planctomycetaceae bacterium, assembly GCA_005778405.1. Classification (GTDB taxonomy): domain Bacteria; phylum Planctomycetota; class Planctomycetia; order Pirellulales; family Pirellulaceae; genus SXOA01. The sequence continues at coordinate 27,844 of SXOA01000065.1, read as the reverse complement.
TGTTCCTGTGGAGTGTTGAGTGTGTAGCGGCACATCATCTTCACTTCGGACTGCTGATCGGAGATCTTGGTAATCGTCGCCTTATAGGCATAAATCGGGTAGTTGATGACGACTTCCCCCAGGGCCGATTCCATGCCGACCGGATGCGAGCCGCGGCCAATCCAGTTGGTCAGCACGACATGCAATAGTGCCGGGTTGATGGCGGCATCCTCACCGCCAAGAAATTCGGTAGGAGAATACATGTACATTTCGGCAAGCATTCCCTTGATGTCCGCGGGGGTAAAGGTCACGCCGTTGCGGGTGACGCTCTTTTCCGGCTCGGCATGGCGGATGGCGGCAGCCGTCCAGCCGTTGCAGTGGCCATACCAACCGGGGGTGCGGTCGCGGCCGGCCAGGATTCTGCCGAACAGTCCGCGGGGAGGTTCGTTGCTATTGTTTGCAAATCCGTAGCGTCCCCGATGAGCGCCGACGTCTTTACGCTCATATTCTTCCGCCATGGGACGGCCGCCGTGGAATGCGGCGTCGTACTTGCGCATCGCGCCAATGGTACCGCCAGATTTATCGGGATAGTCATGCCCGGAATAGGGAATGCGAAAGTCCGGTGTTTTTCCGTCTGCCGGCAAGTCCGCGAATTTGAGGACCAGATCCTGCTCCCACCATTGCTTGAATGCCTGCTGCTGGTACTTGAGTTCGTCGGGCTTCATCGTGCCCCCCGACGAGTTTATCTGCCCGACAGCGGAAGCAAAAAACAGCACGGCAACGGCAGCAGACGACATGAGGGGCTCCACAATGAGTCAAAAGAAGGATGGCGCGACGACAAGGCCCTTGGAATCTCGAAGATTTTCCAAGGGCCTTGAAGATATTTCACGCGGAACCTGAGACCACGAATGGCCGGTCAAGAGATCCGCTCGCCAATTATAGCCTACGAATAGCGACGACCGCGAGGAGCCGAAGCAGTCTTTGCGCCCTTCTGCGTCGGGGCCTGGCATGCACCGGCACCCTTTTGCGTGGGGGCCTGGGTCGGCTTCTGGGCGGGGGAGACCTTCTGCACGGGGGCCTGGGTCGGCTTCTGAGTCGGAGCCTGCGCCGGACCCTGAACGGGGGCGGCCAGGGCAACGCTACCGAGCAAGGCGGAAGCAGCAAAAGTCAATACGATGCGACGCATAACAAAACCTCCTGAAGAAAATAAGAAGACGGTCCACGACGTTGTAAATCTTGACGGGGCACGTTGCCGCCGTTTTTCTCCGCATTGAGTTACCAGTCCGTGGTGCATTTACTAAGTAAACCTTGCGGAGCTGGCAAACTTTGCTGAATGTCAAAAGATTACCCTACAAACTATCGCTTTGCAACCCACCCGATTCGTATTCGCAGGGTCAATTCCAGTCGACAATCGCAAAGCATATCGGCCCGCGGGCAAATCGAAGGAAGTCCTCTACCCGCCATCACTTACGCTTCGCAAACGAGTCTGGACCGCCGGCCCAAGATGCGGTTTTGTCACAAGAGATTGCATCTTCGGCGGCATCTGGTAATCTGCGCAGCGTGTGCTTCTGGACTTCGCTGGTTACTTTTGGGGAATTCCAAATGACACGTCCAACGCAAAGACTGCTGGCGGGGCTGCTCTTGATGCTGCCGGTGACGGCGGCTGCGAAGGCAATGGGTGCCGATGCACAGACGAAGAAACCCAACGTCATCATTTTCCTGGCAGACGACCTTGGTTATGGCGAGTTGGGGATGCAAGGAAACAAGGAAATACCCACGCCGCATATCGATTCTATCGCCAAAGCTGGCGTCCGCTTCACCAGCGGCTATGTGAGCGGACCGTATTGCAGCCCAACGCGCGCGGGCCTGATGACGGGCCGCTATCAGACTCGCTTTGGCCATGAGTTCAACGAGGGGCCGGCGACTCCCGATGGCAGCGTGTTTGGGCTGCCGCTGACGGAGAAAACCATCGCCAACCGGTTCAAGGAGATGGGTTATGCCACTTGCGCCATCGGCAAGTGGCACCTCGGTCGCCAGCCGGAGTTTTTTCCCATGCAGCGGGGCTTTGACGAATTCTTCGGAACCGTGGCCAACACGTCGTTCCTCAATCCGCAGAACTTTATTGACTCTCGCAAGAGCGACCAGGTGACGCCCATCAAGGACGACTCTTTCTATACCACCGACGCTTATCGCGAACGGGCGGTCGACTGGATTGAGAAGCACAGAGACCAGCCGTACCTGCTCTATCTCCCCTTCAACGCACAGCATGCCCCGCTGCAAGCCACGGAAAAGTATCTGGCTCGCCATGCCGGCATTGCGGATGAGAAGCGGCGGATTTTCGCCGCCATGATGTCCGCCATGGACGACGCCATCGGGGCTGTGTTGCAAAAGGTCCGCGATCTTGGACAAGAAGAGAATACGCTCATTTTCTTTCTGGCCGACAACGGCGGTCCGACATTGCAGACCACTTCCAAGAATACTCCGCTCCGCGGCAACAAGGCAACGACCTGGGAGGGGGGCGTGCGCGTGCCGTTTGCCGCACAGTGGAAAGGAAAGATTCCTGCCGGGCAGACATTCAACCAGCCGATCATTCAGCTCGATATCCTGCCGACGGCAATCTCCGCGGCGGGAGGAAAGATTGACTCGGAATGGAAACTCGACGGCGTGAATTTGCTGCCGCACCTGACGGGTGAGGTGAACGCGAATCTCGGCCGTTTGAAGCCCCCCCATGAGTCCCTTTACTGGCGGTTCGGCCAGCAATGGGCCATTCGTCACGGCGACTGGAAGCTGGTGGTCTCCAATGAGCCGATGAACCTCGCTCGCAAGGACAAGCCAGCCAGCCTTTTCAACCTGGCCGCAGACATCGGCGAATCCAAAGACCTCGCCGCCGAACAGCCGGAGAAGGCCAAAGAGCTGCGAGCGCTGTGGGAGAAATGGAACGCCGAATTACAGCCCCCGCGGTGGTTGCCGGCCCCGGCCGCTCAGAAAGCCAAGGCGAAGCAGAAGGCCAAGGAAAAGCAGTAGCGACTACGGCCCAGACTTTCGGATGCAGAACAACTGCGACTGCGTCCGAATGAGCAGCGAATCACCGGCAATCGCCAGCGAGGCCAGTGTTTGCCCAAAAAGCTGGTTGCGGGCCACTTCTTCATACGCGCGCCCCGGCATGAGCACGATAGTGATCCCTTCCTGGCTAGTGAAGTAGAGCTTTCCATCCGCCAGCAAGGGGCTGGCCGCAAAGTTGCCTCCCAAGCGATGTTGCCACAACTGTTCGCCGGTCTTAGCGTCGAGACAAGTGGCTACCCCTTTGGACGAGACGAAATAGACTTCGCTCCTCGAGACGAGCGGCGAAGAGATTTCGGGAACTTGCTTTTCAAACGTCCAAACGACGTGAGAGTCGGTCACGTCCCCTGAACCATCCACTTTGATCGCCCATAGTTCAGGCTTCATAAAGCCAGTGCAAATATAGACGAGTCCGTCCTGGAACACGGGCCGCGGCACCACCGCATGCCCCGCGCCAAAACTGGCTCGCCAGATTTCCTTCCCCGTCGCCGGTTCATAGGAGCAGACCCACTGTGCCCCTGGGACGATCAGCTGCTCCTTGCCGGCATGCGTAATCACCAGCGGCGTGCTGAAGGCGCGGCGCAGCTTGTCGTCGTCGGCATCAATGGGAGGACGGCTGCTGCGCCAGGATTCTCTACCCGTGAGCTTATCAAGGGCGATGACAAATTGCTTGTCAGCGCCATCGCAGGCGAAAATGAGCTTGTCCTTCCAGAGCACGGGAGATCCGCCGGGACCGGTGATATCGTCCACCGGTAAGATTTCCTTCCAAAGCACCTTGCCACTCTTCTTTTCAACGCAGACCGTTCCCAACGAGCCGAAGTGACAGAACAAACGCTCGCCGTCGCTGACGGCGGTCGGCGAAGCGTAGGTGTTCTGAGCGTGAATCGGCTTGGGATCGTCCGCGGTAAATAGCTCCAGTTTCCGTAAGATCTTTCCCGAACCGGCATCGAGCTCAATAGCCGAGAGCGTGACCGAAGCATGCGTTTGAAAATCCGGCGTCAGGATCGGATTGGCGGCCAGCTTTTTCTCCCGCCCTTTCTCATCAAGAGCTGTCTGCTGCGCGCTAGTGAGCCAGATTCGGCCTGCCACCACAATTGGCGACGACCAGCCACTGCCGGAAATGTCTGTTTGCCAGGTTGGGGCATGAAATCCACCCCACCGCTCGGGCAAGTTCTTGGCCACTGCGCAGCCGTCTCCGCTCGGCCCGCGGAACTGCGGCCAGTCCTGCGCACCAGTCGGCACGGCCAAGAATAACAGCGCCGATAGGGGCAGAAATCCAACGAGATAATCCATACGCATGGGGACGCACCAATGGCAGGAGGAAGTCTCCTTAGTTTAGCTCACGGCCAGCCTTTTTCGGCTGCCTCACCCCGGTCGCATTGTGGCGGAGAGTGCTAGCAATTGGATTGGGTAACTCTACCGGTTGGGAAGGATTTTTACCGTGGCAGCGGTAATTTCATGGAGTTGTCCCTGCAGGCACGAATAGGTAACGGAGAACGTCGCGCCACCTTGGAATTTCGTAGGCGGAAGAGTGCTGCGGGTGGTGGTTGCGCCAGGTATCTCCGTTTTGAGTGCTTTGGTTGCGTTTCGCGCTGGAGCTAGCGGTCTACTCACCGCCCCACAAATCTTTGAGACAAGGAAGTTGGCAAATGAGAATCGCCTACCGCCACGTCTTCGTGGCCGCGCTGTGCGCGCTTTGCCCGGCGGTTGCCTGGGCACAATCGTCGGAAACTCAGTCCTCGGGGGAGGGCTCGGGTTCGTATTTCCTCACCGATGCAGACCAACCCCAGGGTTCCCCCAGCGACCAGACTGTGACACCTGTGTCCGGGTCGGTGCAGGCGCCCGTCTGCGATGGTACACCGGTTTGCGACGACAGCTGTGATAGCTGCTGCTACCGCCGCTGGCCGTGCGGGTGTGCGCTCGAGGATTTGGGCGAAGCTCATAGCCTGAGCGATCGCTGCTTCTTTTCGTCGCGCGGCATTTCCGCTGGCGGCTACATCGCCCAGAGCTACGTCTGGAATCCCTACCAGCCCGTGGACAAATTCAACGGCCCACTCACCTGGACCGACCGGGCCAACGAATACCAGATGAATGAAATTTACTTCTATGCCGGCAAAGCAGCGGATAACGAAGGTTGCGGCACGGCTCTTGGCTGGCGGATTGACACTCTGTATGGAACCAACTACCGCTGGGACACCTCGGCCGGTTTCGAGACGAGCTGGGACAACCAGCAGTTCTACGGCGTGGCCGTTCCGGCCATCTACGGCGAACTCGCCTACAACGATCTGAGTATCAAAATTGGCCGCTTCATCTCGCCAGTCGGCTACCACACCGTCGGTCAAGGCAACAACTTTTTCAGTTTCATCCCGTACATGTACCAGTACGGCCAGCCTTTCACTCACACCGGCATCTGGGCCAACTACAAAGCCAGCGATGACCTGATTATCGGTGGTGGGATCACCCACGGTTGGGACTCTAGCGACAATGTCGGCAACCCGCACGCGGGTGGCCTGCTGAACGCGACCTATACCATCGACGAACAGCGGTCTCTGGCGTGGGTCGGCGTCTTCGGTCCTGAGGTGAACTTTTCCGGCGTGAATCCCTCCGGCCTGAATGGTCTGGGGTATACCAACCGCTTCCTGCAGACCTTGGTCTACAGCAACAAGATCTCTGATGACCGGATGCTTGTCCTGGAGTCGGACTTCGGCACCCAGGCTGATGCGGTGGTCGCCGGCCGGTCGGCCAAGTGGTATAGCTTCGCCGCCTGGTATTACTGGAACATGACCTGCCGCTGCCAGTGGGGCATGGGCTATGAATGGTTCCGCGACCAGGGTGGATTCCGCGTCGGCGGCTTGCTCCCCTCGCTGGGAAGCCCGAACGCTCGCGGCTTGTCGCTGGCCCGCAGCGGTTATGACGGCAGCTTCCACCGGTTCGCGATTGGGCCGAAGTACTACTTCACCCCCAACCTCTACGGCCGGGCCGCTTTCATCGCCGATGTGTATGACGGCAAGGTGAACAACCAGGGTGGCCTGCGTCCCTTCGATGACGGCCTGAGAAACCACCAGCAGGTCCTCTCCTTCGACCTCGTCTGGACGTACTAACCTCCGCCCCCTCTCCCCTGGGGAGAGTGCCGGGGTGAGGGTCCAGTATTTGGGCTAAGACTGAAATCAACAGCCGCCCGGAGAAGCAATTCTCCGGGCGGCTTTGTTTCTTGGACTCTGCACTCTGCACTTAGTACGCGGTGTCTCAAGTCTCAAAGTGCGTCGATGGATACTACTTCATTGGCGCCGGCGATTTCGTAGCGGCAGGAGCAGCCGGCTTGCCGCTCAGCTTCTGCATGAGTTTCTGATGGTCGGCATGGATTTTGTCGAGCTGCTTGACCAAGTCCTTGCAGCACGCCATTCCGGCGATCTTGTCGAACTTCTCATTCGCGCAGCATTCGATCATGGCCGTGTGGCTCTCTACGGCCGCTGCCAGGTCCTTTTCAATGCTCTCGATGGCCGCCACGGTTTCCTTGTCCGTCGCGAAATCCTTTTTCATGGTTGCCAGGTGCTTCTTGGATTCGCTCAGGTAGCGGCTCAGTTCCACGTTGACTTCCTTGACGACGGACGGCTCGGGACTGGGGTTCGTCGTGACGTAGGTCTGGAAGTCCCTGGCATAGCTTCGCGCCCCCTCCATGTACCGCGTCGTCGCCCGACTCGGCCAATACGCATCGCCGCGAATTTTGGCGCCTGCATCTCGAAACGTAGAACCTTGTCCCCAGGCGATGTTTGGCAGAATCGCCAGAACCATGCCCACTAAAATCGACATTTGTGATAACTTGTTCATATATGACCTTTGTGTGAGAAGTGTAAAGAAAAACAACGAATCGAATCACGCCTGAGCGTCGCAAAACTTGCGCCCAGGTTATTTCGCTTACTGCGAAAACGCTTCAAGAGCATGCAGCTCTTACTAGATTTGGCTAAGTCTGTAACGATGCGGCATTCGGCAGCTCGTCGTCATTTCAGCCAAATACAGTAGAGTGCCAGAAGCAGAGGGCCGGAGATCGAAGAACCGTCCGACGAATAATTGAGATTAAGAAGGGACAGAACCTGGAACCAAACATTTGGCGAGCGCAATTCTACATACAACTGCTGATCATCGCTGGGGCGTCGCAGCCTTTCCCCCGGCATCGCGAATGGCCGCGATCCTTCAACGCAGCAGCAAGACGGAGACTGCGAAAGCGCTTGCTTCGTCGGGTTATCGACACAACAAGAGTGCTGCGTATTAGCGGCGACAGTCGTCTGGCAGCGTGGGTCAGCCTGTTTCAGGCAGCAGCGGGGGACTGCGCCGACGGCCGAATTGGCCGCAACAGCAAGCAAGGTGACTACAGTGATAATCGCCTTGAAGTTTGCCATAGTGTGAAATTCTATGCTGTTTCGGAAGAGAGGGCAAATGTTTTTTCTCACACTTTATGGGGTGGGCGGAGCAATTGGTGTGCCAATGTATGCCGCGATCGTCCATGCCCCGGCTAGATCTAACGGGATTAAGTTGTATCGGCATTGCCCCACCCGCAAGCAAGGAAGTGAACAGTTAATGAACTTTTCGGGCGGCCTTGTCACTTGCGTCAGGCACTTTACAAACACTACTTATTAGTAGGTGCCGTCTCTCGTCTCAAAATGAGTCGGTTTGTCGAGCGAGCGGCCGCCGCGGCTTACCCAGTGAGCAGTCCATCGCAAGACTGTCTCCAAGGGTGTCGCGGGCGCACCCAGCAAGCGGTCCAGGCGCGAGGTATCGCAGACGAGCGCCGTTTCGGATTCACTTCCTTCGAAGACCGGCTTTCGCTGCAAGAGTTTCCCCAGCCGCTCCGCCACTTCCCGTACCGCCAGCATCGGCCCACTCAGGTTAAAGGCTGCCGCGGGACTGGCCGCCAGATCGAGCGAGCGCAGAATCAATTCGTTGGCGTCCGCTTGCCAAATGGCGTTGAAGTATCCATTCGCCAGCGGAATGGGCTCACCACGGAGGACCTTTCCCCCAAGATCGGCGATCACGCCGTACCGCAAGTCGAGGGCATAGCTCAATCGCAACATCGCCATATGCGTCCCAAACTGCTGGGAAAAATATTCGAAAACCCGTTCCCTCGCGACAGCCGCGTTGGCATATTCCCCCAGCGGTGTCAGCGGGTCTTCTTCCCGCGAACCTCCGGACGCCACGCGGGCCATAGGATATACATTGGCGGTGGAAAGAGCCACCATCCGCGCGCTGCGAAACCGCTCCGCGGCTAGCGCCGGCGCAAGAGTATTGGTAATCCAGGTGCGCGACGGATTCGCGGACGTGCCGAACTTTTGGCCCACCAGATAAATCACGTTGCCCGCCTCGGGCAGGACCGCAAAATCCTCGCGCCGGAGGGCGTCCGTTACCACGGTTCGCACCCCGCGCCCCTCCAGCCAGTCCCGCGCGGCGCTATCCGAGAACCGGCTGGCGGCAATCACTTCCAGCGGATGCCCCGCCGCATCAGCCGCCCGCCTGGCCAGCACCGCCAGGCTGGGCCCCATCTTTCCGCCGGCCCCCAGAATCAAGAGCGGGCTTTTCAGCGTTTTGATGAACTGGACCAGTTCCGTCCGCGGCTGCGTCAGCACTTCGTCCAAGGCGGCTTCGGAACCGATGGTGTCCGGCATCAAGTTGCTCATACCGACAATCCTAAGAAAGCTTAGCCCCCGCGCCCACGCGGGGATTCGCCGCGTGGACGCGGCGGCTAAGCCTTGCAATCGTCCCGACACAATCCCAGCCCCGATTCCCGAACCCCGCCCCTTTCCGCCCCGCGGTAGTTATAATAAGTCTTTCACGGAACATCCTTAACGGCTGCCCCCTCGGGCATTTTCCATGTCTGGCATCACGCTCCGAGTGCTGGATGGCGCGGATCGGGGACGCGTCTTTCAGAACCTGCCGCTGCCGATTACCATCGGCCGCGAGGAAGGCAACGCCATTCAGCTCAACGACGAGCGCGTCAGCCGCTACCACATCAAGATTCAAGACGACCATACGCAACTCGTCATCACGGACCTGGGGAGCACCAACGGCACCAAGGTCAACGGCGAAGATATCCAGCTCCGCATCCTGCGTTACGGCGACATCATCTCCGTTGGCCGCAGCGTTATCCTGTTCGGCTCGCGCGACCAGATTGCGGAGCGCCTGGCCCGGCTGCGCGGGGACGACAGCGACCCAGGAGCGGCGACCTTGGAACCGGAGCAGCTGGAGAAGGCGCTGCACGCCTCGTCGCTCGACTTTGAGCTTAACTGGACCGAAGACCACGATCTGCAAGCCACGCTCCACGCCCTGGAGCCCCCCGAAATTCCCGAACGGATGTCTCCCGGCCAGGCCGCCCAGCTCGCGGAGCTGCTGGATTTTCTCCACATCCGCCTGCGCAACCTCATTGCCTCCGTCCAGGTGGATGGAAAGAGCAGCAGAATCCAGCTCGATGTCCGCCAGTGGCAAGCCATCGTCGATCTGCAATCCCGCGTCTCCGAATATCTGCGGCAGATTGGGAATCCGTAAGTTGCCTGGGACTATGCGGCTCTATGAGTTCCCCCAACCCTTACGAGCCGCCGATTCCGGAAGAGGAGCTAACACCCGCACGAATTCCAGCGGGGGGCGTGGATGACGGGATTCCTGGGAAGATTCTTTGACAGTGATGAGTGTTACTTCAGCGGGCAGATTTCGAACTTCCGAAACCAAATCTCAAACCCTTACGTCTGCAACAGGATGCGGCCGGCGGAGGGGAAGGCATCGTAGCACTCGTTGACGACATGGCCGTTGATGCTGACGTTGATCTTGCTGCCGGCGCAGACGATTTCGGCCCGGTTCCACTCGCCGGTCGGGCTTTCGACATCGTTCTTGCCGCGGGTGTCGATCAGCTCGTCAAAGTCCCAGTCGTGATTGTTCCACCAGAGCTGGCCGCGCGTGGTGGGAAAGGTCTTGGCCTCGCCCCCTTTTTTCCAACGATGCCGCCGCTTGTCCGGCGCGAGCTCCGTTTCCGCCGTCAGTCGCACGGGAATCTCTTTTCCCGCTTCGTCCTTGCCCCGAATGACAATGAAGTCGCCCGCGCAGCCTTGAGCCAGTTGACATTCAATGCACGACGGCCACGCTCCCCCCGCGCCGCCATCCGGCCCGGTAGCGTGCAAAAGAATGCCCGAGTTGCGGACGTACTTCCCGCCGTCCGTCTTCTTTCCCCATTTGTATTCCACGAGCAGCCGGTAGTCGCGATATTCCTTTTCCGTGGCGACATAGCCGTTGCCGTCGCCGGATAGATGCAGCAGGCCATCTTTGACTGTGAACACTCCGCGCGGGTCGTCGCGCTTGGTCTCTTTGAGCCAGGTGGTAAGACCGGAGAGATCTTTACCGTTAAACAGAACGATGGTCTTGTCGGGAACCACAGCCTCGCGCTTTGCCACTTCTTCGGCCGGCAACGGATGCACCCCAGCGACGACCATCAGGATCAACAGCGTTAAGCGACTTATCATCCGGCACCTCATGGAACCAATCACTCTACAACGGCTGAAGGGAAGTCGCCACACGCCGCTCACCGGCAATGTTATAGTGCCTCTCTGGTTCCACCTTTTGGTTCTCTGCAGCGGGCTTGTGTCGTGACTTCTGCGAATCCCCAGCGAATGTTGCCGTCTCGCCAGCTCATCAAGCGGGATTTGGAGGCCGGAAAACTGGGTGAGCCGGGGTTGATCCGCATTCATCACTGGGAGGCAACCGAGGGAGAGGCTAGTGGCTCACAACCACTGCCACTGGGCCTGCTTCAGCAGATCGATGTGATCCTGTGGCTGATGGGAAAATCGCCAACCTTCGTTTACGCGGTGGGGCAGGAAGGATACCTGCAAATTCATCTTGGCTTTCCGGCAGGCGCGATGGCTCTGTTGGTGTACTCGAGCCGGCTTCCTCCCGGCGATCCTTATCGCTCGTTGCACGTCATCGGCTCGGCGGGTGCAGCGTATGCCGACGATCAGCAAAACATGCAGCTGCTTTATACTGGAGGCCAGCCGCGGGGCGTCCTGGCGCAAGAGGCGATGACGGATAAACACGATTCTTCGGGCATGATGTCGATGGACTGGGACCGGGTTCTAGCGGTGGCTGCTGCTGTGCAGCAATCGCTTCAGTCGCGACAGGCTGTTTCGCTGGAGGGCCGCTGAAATGCCGGTGCCCACATCGCCAGGCCAGACCTTCCGCTGTGCCGCACTCTCCGCGGTTAAGCACGACTATGTCGCGCGCGGCGTCATTTCGCACCCGCGATTTGAATTGACCGTCGTTGCCGATGATCCCTATGTTCCAGAGTGGGCTCACGAGCGAAACCAGCAACTGGCGGATAGCTTCGCAGTCCCGTACGTGCGCGATGTGGAACGTGCCCTGCGCGAATACAACGTCCAGGTCGCCATCGTCAGCCCCGAGGGGGAGCGTCACTGCGATCTTTCTATTCGCGCTGCAAATCGGGGCGTTCATGTCATTCAAGACAAGCCGCTGGCGGTTTCGCGCGCTGCCGCCGATGCACTCGTTGCGACAATTGAAAAAAACGGCGTGCGGTTCCTGATGTGGAACCGGAATTTCATTCCCGCGGTGCTCGCTGCCCAAAGGCAAATTCAGTCCGGCATCATTGGCCAGCCTTACGCCATCCATGCGGACTTTTACTTTGCTAAGGACGCCGGCCCGCCGAAAGGTTCGCGCCAGAGCGGCTATCCCCCGGTCAACTGGCACGCTCATCAGATTGCCTCGCACGTCGACGGGTCGGATGGCGGTTTGGGCGAACATCCCATGGGGGAACTCGCCATCGAGGGGATCTACCCACTAGGCTATCTGCAAATGTTGACCGGCAAGGACGTCCGCCGGGTCTTCGCCCGCCGGGCGTCGCACTTCCATCAGCTCTATGCGGATAACGGCGTCGAGGATCTGGCGAGCATGACGCTGGAGATGGAAGACGGCCTCATCGGCTCTGTCGCCCTCGGTCGGATCGGGGCGGCGAGTCACAACAGCGGCGGCGAGATCAAGCTGCATATCCTGGGGAGCGATGGGGCACTCGTCATCAACGAAGCCCTGCCAAATGTGGGCTTTTTTTACCGCGGCCAGCCGGCAAAAGAACCTCGCCAGCGGCGGGTGGCGAGCAACAACGACTTCCTTCTCGCCGAAAACTTCGCTCAGGCCATCGACCACAACATCGACACCATCCTCGGCGCACACGCCAGCAGGGCTATCTTCTCCACCATCGAAGCGGCTCTGGCTTCGTGCGAAAGCGGGTTGGCTGTCGATGTCAAATATTCCTAAACAGAAGGCATTTTGAACAGAAGGAAACAAAGGGAACGAAGAAAGGCAAAGAATTGAAGGGTCGGCAACAGCAATTGGAATCTATCACTTGCCTCTTTTCCTTCTTCTTCGTTTCCTTCGTTCCCTTCTGTTCAAATCTGCCTCTTCCTATTTCCTATTAGGAACAATATGAACGGTCGCGAAATTATCGCCGCTCTCCACGCCGGCCGACGCGTGTATTCCTCCGCCATCGTGGCCACTTCGCCGCTTTGGCCGAACCTGGCGAAGCAGGCGGGGATTGATTTTGTCTTTGTCGATACCGAGCACACGCCGGTCGATCGCGAGACTCTGTCGTGGACCTGCCAGACCTACAACGCCCTCGGCCTCCCCCCCGTCGTGCGGCTGCCGTGCAATGATCCGTTTGAGGCGTGCAAGGTGCTGGATGCGGGAGCGGGGGGCGTCATTGGCCCGTATCTGGAGACGGCAGAGCAAGCCCGCGACCTGGCCGGGGCGGTCAAGTTCCGCCCGCTCAAAGGACGCCGCCTGCAGGAAGCCCTTCGGGATCCGAATTCGCTGGAGCCGGAGCTGCGCGAGTACCTGGAAAAACGGAACGGCGACAAAATCCTGATCGCCCAAATCGAAAGCGTGCCGGCCCTCGAGAACCTGCACGCTATTTGCTCCGTTCCCGGCGTCGACGCCGTTCTTATTGGCCCGCACGACCTCTCCTGTAGCCTCGGCATCCCCGAGCAATACACCCACCCCCGATTCGACGATTCGGTCCGCAGCATCTTTCGCATCGCCCGCGAGCACGGCGTCGGCGCGGGCATCCACTACTGGCTCGACGTGGACCAGGAAGTCACCTGGTCGAAAGCTGGCGGCAACCTCGTCATGCACTCCTCCGACTTGGCGACGTTCAGCCGGACGCTGAAGAAGGAGATTGGGGAATTGAGAACGCGGCTGGAAGAAGAATCTCGCCCCAAAAGGCCCCAGCATTTGCTCGACCTCCCCTGAGTCAGACTATGGAATCACAGGGAGAAATTGAAGCCGCCGTCCACAAAGGAATGTCCCGAGTCCAGCAGGAATTTATGGGACTAGGAGGTTTTGATTTTTGCTCTCTCCGAGACGCCGCAGTTCCGCGAGGGAAAGAGGAAGTAGCCATCAGGGGTCAGGACCAGAGCTTAACCACCATCATGCCGATCCAGACGGCACAGAGGCCGGCGAGAAGATTGGCGGCGATGTTGGCCAGAGCGAGAAGAGGTCGGTCGTCCTGCAGCAGGCGTGTGGTGTCCCAGCTGAAGGCAGAGAATGTGGTGAGGCCGCCGAGGAAGCCAACGATGACGGCGTGGCGAAGCGAGGTTTCCAGCAGGCCCGAGCCGTTGGGTTTGACGATAGCTTCGGCCGCGAACCTTTGCAGGAGTTGGCCAATCATTCCGATGAACAAACACCCGACGACGTTGACTAGGAGGGTGGCGATGGGAAAGTGTTTGCCGGGAGTATGCGGCAAGGCGAGCCCCACGCCGTAGCGGGCCAGAGCACCGAGGGAGCCGCCGAAAGCGACGAGGAGGGCGTCACGCATGGTAATCAGGGGTCAGGAGTCGGGTATCAGGAGCCAGGGACCAAACCCGCAGGCAGAGCATGCCCCATGGCGGAAGATTCGTCATAACATGATTGCCGGCAAGTGTTTAAGCCGAATCTTGGGCCGCAAAGCCCTTGAAGAAACAGGCCATGTGTCATAATCTAAGAAGTTGCGCCCGTTTTCCCAAGAGCTGATGCCGGAGCTACCGATGCCTACGCTGAGCCCCACCACCGAAACTCAGTTGATGAACGGGGCCGATATCCTCGTGAAATCGCTGGTGGATCATGGGGTTGAGATCCTGTTCGCTTATCCCGGCGGCTGCAGCATGCCGATGCACCAGTCGCTCACCAAATATGCGGACAAAATCCGCACGATTCTGCCGCGGCATGAACAGGGTGGAGCCTTTGCCGCTCAAGGATATGCCCGTAGCACGGGCAAGGTCGGCGTTTGCATGGCGACGAGCGGCCCGGGAGCGACGAACCTCGTCACCGCTATTGCCGACGCCAAGCTCGACAGCATTCCGCTCATTGCCATCACCGGCCAGGTCCCGACCTGGAACATCGGCCTCGACGCCTTTCAGGAAACACCGATTGTCGAAGTTTGCCGCGGCATCACCAAACACCATTACATGGTGACAGACATTCGGGACCTAGCCCGCGTCATGAAGGAGGCGTTCTTCATCGCCACCACCGGGCGGCCGGGGCCAGTCCTGATCGACATGCCCAAAAACATCCAGCAGGAAAAGGTGAGCGTGGACTGGAACGTCCCGATGAACCTCCCCGGCTATACGGGCAAGAACAAGACCGCTCAGCCCGAGCAGATCAAACAAATCGCCGCCGCCATCAAACTGGCCAAGCGGCCGCTGATTTATGCGGGCGGCGGCATCATCGCCGGCAATGCCTCCGCGGACCTCCGTGAGTTGGTTCGCAAGACGGGCATTCCCATCACGATGACGGTGATGGGCCTCGGTGCTTATCCGAGTGAAGGCCCACTTTCGCTGGACATGCTCGGCATGCACGGCAGTGTTTATGCCAACTGGGCGATTCGCGATTGCGACCTGCTCATCGCTCTGGGGGTCAGGTTCGACGACCGGGTGACCGGCAAGGTGGAGGCGTTTGCCAAGCACGCCAAAATAATCCACGTCGATATCGATGCCTCCGAGATCAACAAGAACAAGACGGCTCACATCCCGGTCTGCAGCGACGTGAAGCCGGTGCTGCAGGAACTGAACAGGATTGTGGAAGCTCCGGACATTGCCCCCTGGGTGAAGACCGTGCTCGACTGGAAGGACTCTTATCCTTTCAAATTCGACGCCGGCTTTGAGGGCATCTTGCAGCAGCATGCCATTGCCGAGCTATCCCGCCTGACACAGGACCGAAAGACGTTTTTCACGGTCGGCGTCGGCCAGCATCAGATGTGGTCGGCTCAGTTCCTCAAGTTCAAGCATCCCCGCACCTGGCTCTCCTCCAGCGGCCTGGGGACGATGGGCTTCGGTTTGCCGGCAGCGATGGGCGTGCAGGCGGCTCATCCGGACGCCCTCGTGGTGGATATCGACGGCGACGGCAGCTATCAGATGAACATCCAGGAAATGGCGACCTGTTTCTGCGAGAAGCTGCCGGTCAAAGTGCTGCTGCTCGACAACCAGCACCTGGGGATGGTGGTGCAGTGGGAAGACCGCTTCCACGACAAAAACCGGGCCCACACCTACCTCGGCCCCATCGACCACCTCGAAGCGACGGGCAAAGGAGGGACCAATTTTGTCAGCGAGCGCTACCCCGACTTCGTCACCATCGCCAAAGGCTACGGCTGGGGTGCCGCCACCATCAGCCAGAAGTCCGACCTGACCGGCGCGATCGAGGAGATGATTAGCAGCGACGGCCCCTACTTGCTCAACGTGCAAGTCCCTTACGTCGAGCACGTCCTGCCGATGATACCCGGCGGCCGGACGGTGGATGATATGATTTTGGAGTAGACCGAGCCGGAACGAGCTATAATGACGTCGAGGAGTTACCCATGGACGCCATCAACATCCGCCACACTCTGTCCAGCGACACTCCGCATCTTCCGGAGCTCGCGCCGTTTATCGGTAAGACGGTGGACATTACCGTTCGGGAATCGCCTGATCCCGCAAGTCCCAATCGTTGGCAGGCGCTGATTGATATCGCAGGCCAGGATCTGATTGACCCAGAGGTTTACAAACAGCAGCGACTGTTGGAAACCCGGCAGGCACAGGCGGCCAGCGATGCTGCTCGTTGATACTAGCGTCGTCATCGATTACACCCGGACCGCGGACCCGGCGATGCTCGCAATCTTCCAAGCGGAAGATGCCGCCATCACCGGCATTATCCGAGCGGAGGTTTTGCACGGCACTCGTGATCCTCGTCACCGCGTGAAGTTGATTGCCGCATTGGACGCGTTTCGACAAGAAAATATCCCGCTCCTCCTCTGGGACCAGGTCGGCGATTACCTGGCAGCACTCCGAACCAAAGGAATTTCGGTCCCCTTCAACGACGTAGCAATTGCGGTGCTCGCTATCCATCTTAGGGTTGAGCTTTGGACTCGTGACCAACAATTCGCGCTCATCCAAAGCGTCCTGCCGGCGCTCCGGCTTTATCAGCCAAGCCCCTAGAATCAACCTCGATTCTGCAAAAAACCGCCAGAGACTACGGCCGGGGATCTGCCGCGAACCAGCTCGTGTAACTCGGAGATTCCAAGGTTGCTCTATCCAATGAAATGCCTGCGCGAGGTTTACAGGAGAGTCTATCTCACTTCCTCAGCATCTCATTCAGCGCCTGGGCCACGCTCTATGAGCCGCCGCCAGCATTCGGCGCGAGGTTGTTAATGAGGCCATTCACATCCTCTAGCAAAAAATGCCTGGGCTTGTTGATTCGCTGGAGGAACTCAATTGTCTCCCGATAGGCTTCACGTGCAGCGTCGATTCGATTCATTTTTGCAAATAGTTTGCCGCGCGCCCTCAGCATAAATGCAAAAGGTTCAACGTCTGCTCCGCCCGCCAAGTGAAGAAAACGAAATGCCTTTTTCAATGTCTTCTCCGCAGCCGGAAACTTGCCCTGAGTGGCAAATGTGTGACTCAATTGCAAATAGGCAAAAGCGAAATGTGCGTTGCCGTAGCCAAAATTGCGCAGATGTTCACGAGCGGCTTCGTGCAATAGCTTTTCGGCCTGGCTAAAGTTCTTACTTTGCCTGTGAAACTCCGCGAATTCAATCAGCACAAGACCTCGTGCGTGCTGTTCATCAGTCGGTAAATGGTCAAGAATCTTCAGTGCCTCACTCAGGGCGATCTCTGCCTCGACCGGCCGGTTTGTGTAGAGGTAACAGCGTCCGAGGTATCCAAGGCAACGAGCAACGTCTGTACTAACGGACTTGCCGTTCTGGCGATGTAGCTGCAACGCCCGTTCGGCTTCCAGAGCGGCTGCACGGTAATCCCAAATCCATAAATAGACCCTGCAAAGATGATCGCGCTTCGTCGCTGTATCGGGATACGTACCATCCTGACTGTCGAGCTGGGCAGCGACTTGCTCACAGTAACGTGTGACTCGTTCGCGGTCGCCACTCTGAACAAGCTCTACAATCTCGGACTCATTGGGGCTGATTTCCACAAGACCACGTACTCTCACTTCCTCAGCATCTCATTCAGCGCCTGGGCCACGCCCTGCGGGTCGCGGCTAAGGTAGTAGATGACGGCGGAGGCCATGAGGAGGCCGAACATGATGAGACTCATGCCGTAGGGGTTGCGGGTTCCTTTGTCGTGGCGGAGAACGGCGGTCAGCTCGGATTCGAGCCGCCGCCAGCCGGCAAAGCTCTGCTCGTTGCCGGCCGCAGCGAGTTGCACGTTTTTCATCATCCCCTGCGATTCCACGGTGAGCTGCACCCCCAGGTTGGGCATCACCAGGCTGTCGCCGGCCCAGCGGGATTCGCTGTCCAGCCGCAGCACGAGTTCCGCCAGCGACGGGCGGAGCTGCTCGAAGGTGACGTTGTAGATCACAATCCGGGGCCGCATCAGCAGCACGGCGAGCGAGAGGCAAAGGCCGTAAAACGCGAGGCAAGTCGGCCAGACCCAAAACCCCATCCGCACCGCGGCCGCCTCTGGCAGAAACAATTCCATCGGCCCGGCGATGACAAACCCGCCGATGGCAATCCCCAGAGCCGCCGCGTCCCGCGTCCCCGAAGTGACAAACGGCCGCCGGGAAAGATTGATGATTCCCAGGACCAGAAAATAAATCGCCACAGGACCCAAGGCGATACAGAGGTGAAGCGGGTCCATGGGGGAGTCTCGAAACTGAGCGGGAGCGGCTGACTTCATGCTATCACGGGCGGGGGAGGAAGTGGAAGAGACAGAGAGACAGAGAGAGGGAGAGAAGGAGAGAGCGGCATCTCCCCAACTCTCATTCTCTCTGTCTCTCCTTCTTCCCAGCCGCTGCTAGCACACCAGCTGCCTCCAAGTTCATCTTCCCGCATCTTCCGACCGAAGCTAAACTTCCGCGCCAACGATAGTTCGCGCAGTTTGCATTCGATTTCGCCAGGAGGGCGAGTTATGTCTGAGCAGTCGGGCCAGAAGCGTCGCCTTTCCATTGCCATCATTGCCCGGAATTCCGCCGAGGCCCTGGCGGAGACGTTGGTCAGTATTCGCAATCTGGCCGACGAAATCGTGGTCCTCGACACCGGCTCCACGGACGAAACCCCGATGATCGCCGAGCGGCTGGGGGCGAAGCTCTTTCGCAAGGCTTGGGACGACAGTTTTGCCGCGGCGCGAAACGCTTGCTTGACGCACGTCACAGGCGACTGGGTTCTGTGGATGGATGCCGGCGAGCGTTTGGAGAAGGACGAAGCGCGACTCGTGCGGGAGTTTGTGAACGAACATGCGGATTTGGCGACCGCCTATCTGCTGCGGGTCGCGCTTCCCGGTCAGGAGCCGCTCGTCGCCGGCGAGCAGGTTGCCTGCGTGCGGCTGCACCCGAACCGGCCGGGGCTGATTTTCCACGGCCGCGTCCGCGAGTCCCTGACCCGCTCGGCGTTCGCGTTTGGAATGAAGCTCGAACACCTGCCGCTCACCCTTTGCCGCAGCAGCCGCGACCATGAAACGGAAACAAAAGTCGCCAAGGCGGAGCGGAACATTCGACTGGCCGAACTGCAAATTGCCGAGCGGGGACCGACTGCCGACCTGCACAACTGCCTGGGGGAAGCTTGCCAGACGCTGGGCCGGCATGAGGTGGCGCTGGGGCACTATGAACGGGCCAAGCTGGCCGCGGAACCGGCCAGCGCGGAACTGTTGGAAGCCTATTACGGCCTGCTGACCTGCCTGGATAGTATCCCAGCCAAGGGAGCCGAGCCTAAGACGGGAGCCGCCTCCCCTTCGCAAAACCGCAAAGCCCAGATTTCCCTTTGCATGGAAGCGCTGGAAACTTTTCCACTCGACGCGCAATTGCTCTGTGCTCTCGGCGGCTATTTGCAATCACTGGGACAGCGGGAATTGGCGGGGCAGTCCTATGAAGTCGCCTATCGCCACGGGCAAGTGGAGCCGGAAATCTGGCACTTGCGAGATATTCGCGAAGTCGCCGTGGTCTGTCGCAGCGTCTTTTTACAACTTGCCGGGAACGACGAGGATGCGCTCGCGCTGCTGAATGAAGCCTGGGCCGCCTATCCGGAGTCGCTTCGCATCGGCCGCCAGATGGTTGAGCTGCATGTGAAACACGGCCGGCGCGACGAGGCGCTGCTGGCCGTCAGCAAGCTCTCGGCGGAACTTCCCGGCAAGGAGACGTGGCGGACTGCCGTCCAGGGTGCTTGCGCCGCTGCCGCCGCAAACTGGATTGCCGCCAAGAGCTTTCTGGAGACCGCCTATCGTGGCGGCTGCCGCGAGCGGTTTTGTTTGCGGTGGCTGTGCGTCACCCTCCTGGCGACGGGAAACACCGCAACCGCGGAAGTGGTGCTGCGAGTCTGGCAGGCGATCGACGGCACCAATCCGGAACTGGCGCACATTCGGGCCACCATTGAGGAACAACTTTTGCGCGAGAAAAATCCGGTCCCCGTCATGCCCGAAACTATCGGCGGCACTGGTCTCGGCGGATCCGTTCGCATCGATCCGCCGCAGGAAGCCGGCCCTGCGACGGGCCCGGCCAAGCGCCGCAGCGGCATCAACACTCCGTAATAGCGTTGACGTTAGAAAGGATGCAGCATCTTGTACGGCCGGGCGATGAAGGCGTACGAGAGCATAAGCATTCCGTAACCGGCAGCGAGCATAATGAGGTTCGGGCACATTTGGGCAATCCTTTTCTAAGCGGGCAGTTCGAATCCTAGTCATTGCAACGACTATGCCTGCGGGGATGCTTCCTCCAAATCGTCGTCGCAAGTGACCTAAAGACAGTGACTTACATCGTTTTCTACGTGTTTGCACCGTGCCAAACGTCGCTTTGGAACCAGACTCGCGCACTCACTTTGATTGCGCCTGTCGCAGAATTGATTCAGCCCAAAACAAGGGGTGCGAAAACGGTTTAGAATCGTGTCGACTTGCCGACCCCATTCTTGGAGCCCGCCATGTTCCACTCTTCCAAATTGTTCCTTTCGTGTTTCTTCCTCGTGGCATTCTTGCAGCCGGCACAAGCCCAGGTGCCGCTTCCGTCGGCCAAGCCCATTCCCCTCATGCAAGTGCTCCCGCTTCCCCACGACGAAGCCTCGATCGAACGCAGCGGCCAGGAAATCGCCCGCTACCACTTCAGCTCGCAAGACCGGCGGCCGTTTCTCTATCCGATCATCGGCCCGAGCGGAAAATCGCTGACCCGGATGGGACATCCACGCGATGCCAACGGCCACAGCCATCACAACTCGGTCTGGATTGCCCACAACGACGTGGACGGCATCTCCTTCTGGGCCGACACCGGCAAGGGGCGAATCGTGCAGAAGAAGGTCCGCTACGAAGACACGGACGAAGAAGCCCTGATCCAGGCCGAGAACGCCTGGAACGACGACGCCGGGAAGACGCTCCTCACGGAGACGCGAACGCTCCGCTTTCGGCCGCAAGCCAAGGGGGAATGGCTCCTCGTCATCGACCTCAAGTTCACGGCTGACAAGCGGGTGACGCTGGGAAAAACCTCGTTCGGCCCCGTCGCGGTCCGGATGGCCAAAACCATCGGCGTCCACGACGGCGGCGGCACGATGCGGAGCTCAGCCGGCGGCATCAATGAACAGGCCATCTTCTGGAAACCGGCGAAATGGGTCGATTACTCCGGCCCAATGCCGGGGGGCGTCATCGAGGGGATCACGCTCATGGACCACCCCGCGAACCCAAGCCACCCGAGCCCCTACCACGTCCGTGACGACGGCTGGATGGGAGCAACCACCACCTTCGCCGAGCCCCGCACCATCGACAAAGACAAGCCGCTCTCGCTCCGGTACGGCCTCTGGGTCCACGGCGGCCTGCCGACGGCGGAGGCGATCGAGGGGCAGTTCGAGGCGTTTGGGAAGATTGAGGGGCCAACTACTAAGTGACGCTCTCGCTGTCGGCGGATTTTCAGGCGTGGTACAGTTGCAGTTTGTCGTTTGAATACTGTCTCTACCGAAACGGAACGCGGGTCCGTCATTTCACTGTTGACTCCCCAGGTTTCAGCGACTAGGTGGTCCTGCTCAATGTCGGCGAGGTTCTTCCCTTTGAATCAGAACTGCTCTCCGCTGATCTGGAGATCATTGACAAGATGAATCGGTTCTCCACCCACCTTGGAATCAATACGATCGTCACACGGGATATGCTTCGAGTATACGCGACACCCTACAAATCTCGCCTAGACTGGATTGGATTTAAGGGCATTTGGGTTCGCCGAAGCCTGTTTGTTGTCGGAATGTAGTTCGCCATGATGCTCGCCCTGGGATCCATTGTCGCGATCTTTGTGAATATCTGAATCTATGCTCCACAACCACTACATGCGGCTGGCTCTCGGCGAAGCGAAACAAGCGCTGCTCGAGGAAGAAGTGCCGATTGGGGCCATCATCGTGCGTGGGGAGCAAGTGATTGCCAGCGCCCATAACCAGCGAGAGCAGCTCAAAGATCCGACTGCCCATGCGGAGATGATCGCGATCACCCAGGCCGCCACGGCCGTGGGGGGATGGCGGCTGGAGGAATGTACGCTGTACGTCACGCTCGAGCCCTGCATCATGTGTTCGGGAGCCATCCTGCAGGCTCGTATCCCGCTCGTCGTCTTCGGCGCGACCGACCCCAAAGCCGGTGCGGTCGATTCCCTCTTTCATTTGCTGAGTGACCCCCGGCTGAACCACCGCTGCCAGGTGATACCCGGCGTGATGGCGACCGAATGCGGGGAGATCCTCACGAAGTTCTTTCAGGCCCAGCGGCGGCTGGGGAAGAAGTAAGCTTGACTTCGCTGTGCCAAGGTGACAGGTTGAATGTCATGCTGCGTGTGCTCGGTTCCCCCACGAAACTCTGTGACGGCCTGGGCCGGCGGGACTTTCTGCGCATTGGGTCGCTTGGAGCTGCCGGTTTGGCGCTGCCAGATCTATTGTCGCAACAATCACGAGCCGGCGAGCAGCAGGGGTCCTTCGGCAAAGCCAGACGCTGCTTGCTCATCTTTCTTACCGGCGGCCCGCCTCAGGTGGACCTCTGGGACATGAAGCCGAGCGCCCCGGCGGAGATTCGCGGCGAGCTCAAACCCATCGCCACCAACGTGCCCGGGATTCAAATCAGCGAACTGATGCCCAATCTCGCCAAGGTGGCTGACAAATTCTGCATCCTCCGCTCGCTCACTCATCACGACACGGTCCATACTTCCGCTGGCTATACGCTGCTGACAGGGTTTGATCATCTCCAGTCCAACGCCAAAACGGCGACCGACATCAAGCCGCGGCCGGAGGACCATCCGCACCTCGGCTCGCTTTTGTCGCTCGCTCGGCCATCCGCTAGTGGCACGCCGGTGTTCGTCTCCCTGCCGGAAGTCATCAAGGATGCCGCGGTTAACGAGTTTCCCGGCCAAGGAGGGGGCTTTCTCGGCCGCGGCTTCGATCCGCTCCGCATCGAAACCGCCCAAGACAAAAAGAGTTTTCGGCTGCCGGATATCGTGCTGCCGCCGGACATGACGCCGTCCCGGCTGGCCGAGCGGCGACTGTTGCAAACGGCCTTCAATCGCGGCTTGGGCATTGCCGACGGTCGTGCCGCAAGTGCCGATCTGGATGCGAATTATGTTCGTGCCCTTGACCTGCTCCACTCCCCCGGCGTGCAGAAAGCTTTCGATTTAGCCGCGGAGCCAGCCGCGATTCTCGCTTCCTACGGCAAGCATCTGTTCGGCCAGGGCTGTCTGCTCGGACGGCGGCTGTTGGAGGCAGGGGTCTCGCTGGTCACGGTTTACTGGCACTATGAAGGGCCTGATGATTCCCCCGTTTGGGACACGCACGAGAATAACTTCCCTCATTTGCGAAATCGGCTCGTCCCCCCCGCCGATGCCGCCATCGCCGCGGTGCTGCGAGATTTGTCCGACCGCGGACTCTTGGGCGAAACGCTGGTCGTCGTGCTGGGAGAATTCGGTCGCTCCCCGAAGGTGAACGGCAAAGGAGGGAGGGACCATTGGCCGCACGCCCAATCCATCCTGCTGGCCGGCGCGGGCATTCAAGGCGGCAGCGTTTTCGGCTCGACCGATCCCGAAGGAGGTTACCCGGCAACCTGTCCCGTTACCCCGCGGGATCTTGCCGCCACATTTCTCCACCTGCTCGGCGTCCCCGCGGACCTGACGATTCGCGACCGTTCCGGACGCCCCTACCGTGCTTGCGAAGGGACGCCGGTCAGTAAGCTAATATCTTAGTGAGTCCTCTCATGATGACACCACGAATCGCCGCTTATTCTGCCGCTCTCGACTTCGCCGCACGGCAAGTCGCTTCGCTCATCGAAAAGCATCCTGATTTCTTCCCCATCTACACTACCGGCGGCAAGTGGCATCATGGCGGCGAGCTCTGGACCGATTGGACCGGCGGATTTCTGGCGGGAATGATGTGGCAGTTTCATTTGCGGGAAATCAGCCGCGGCCTCGTTGCGCCGCAGGAATCGCAATGGAGAAAGCGAGCGGAGCACTACTCCAAGCTGCTGGAGCACCGACAGCACGATCGGAATGTGCACGATCTGGGGTTCATTTTTCTAAGCACGTATTTGCCTTGGTACGAGCTCACGAAGCGGCCGGACCTTCATGCCGTCCTAGTGCAAGCCGGGCGAACCTTGGCGATGCGGTTCATGGAGAAGGGGCATTACCTGCGTTCGTTCGTCGCGCCCGAGTCGCTGTTCATCGACATCATGATGAACGTCCCGATCATCTTCTACGCCGCCAAGGAAAGCGGGGACGACAACCTCCTCCGCATTGCTTCGGACCACTGCCGAACGACGCGCAACTATCTGGTCCGCCCGGACGGCAGCACGGCTCATGAGGGTCTGTTCGATCTGGAAACTGGCCGATTCCTGCGGCAGACGACGCATCAGGGCTTGCGTGGCGACAGTGCCTGGGCCCGAGGTCTCGCCTGGTCGCTGTATGGCTACAGCAAGTGCTATGCGCTCACGGGTGACGAGATGTGGCTGCAAGTCGCGGAGCGAAACGCCGATTACTGGGTCAACCACTTGCCGGCTGACCATGTTCCTTACTGGGATTTCGACGCCGATCTGTCGCTGTTGCCGCCGTGGGGTGCTCAAAAGGATTCCAGCGCAGGCACCATCGCCGCCAGCGGCCTATTCGATCTTGCCCAACAAACGAAGTCACCCGACAAGGCCAAAAAGTATCAGGCCACGGCACTGTCCACGCTCGACGCACTCGTCCAGCCAGAGTATCTCGCCACCCATACCCCCGGCTGGGAAGGAATCTTGAAGCACGGCGTCTATCATACGGCGAAGAATCTGGGGGTGGATGAATCGGTGATGTGGGGAGAGTATTTCTTTGTCGAAGCTCTGATGAAGGGTTTGGCCGCTGGAGTTCCTTCATGACCGAGCCTGATGTAGCGCTCACCGATTTTCTGCTGACGGCCCAGTGCGGGGTCTTCGCGTATTCACTGTCACGCCAAACGGCCGTTCGCTTTCGCCTCAAGAGCCTGTGCGTGCAGCTCTTTGCCGTCATCGGTATTGCCTCGCTCATCGGCGGCACCGTCCACGGTTACTTTAACGACGAGTCCACCTGGCAATTCCAGGGCTTTTGGCGGGCGGGCCTTGTTGTTTTGGGAGCCGGCTCCTATTTCTCCTGGCTCATCGGAGCGGAGTTAATCTGGCGCGGGGCGGGGCGAAAGTGGATCACCCTGTTCGCTCTCGCCGGCTTGGCGGGTTACTCGGCTTACGTTCTCTTCTGGGACCAGCGATACATGTTCGCGATTTTGAACTATTTGCCGGCGACAGTCTTTCTGCTCTTCGCCTTTCTGCTGCAAATCCGTCGAGGAGAAAAACGTCCAGGCCTGTTCGGAGCCGTCAGCGTCGTCGTGACACTCGCTGCCGCGGCTATCCAGCAACTGGGGATCGCCATTCATCCGACTTACTGCAACCACAATGCCCTGTACCATCTGCTCCAGGCAGCCGGGCTGGTGCTGCTGTTGATCGCATTCCGGTGGCTGATCATGCGGGACGAAAGTACCCCAAATCCCAAAGTTGAAATCGGACCGTGAGAGTTCCTTCGCAGTCGAGGTATTCCACGGATCCGCGGGCCTAAAAGCTTGGAATATGGGGTGCCCTCTGGTTTAATGGAGGGAGCCTGCCGATGGCGGCCAGTTCCTTCCAGCCGCCCAATCCTACCGAAAGACCGTTTGCGATGCTCCGTGAATCCCGTCTATTGACCTTCGCCTGCTGTGCGGCCTTGCTCGCGGCAGGTGGCGAGTTGCGGGAAGTGCAGGGTCAGAACCTGGCTTTACCTCCAGCCGCGGAAAGGAAAGTCGCGTTTACGGAAATTGAGCCGATTTTGCGAAAAAACTGTTTCTCTTGCCACGGGCCGGAGGAGCAGGAGTCCGGTCTGCGGCTCGATTTGAAAAAGCGGGCTTTAGAAGGGGGCGATAACGGCGCAGTCATCAAGCTCGGTAAGAGTGCCGACAGCCGCCTGGTGCTGCTGGTGGCGGGACTCGACAAGGAAACCGGTCCGATGCCGCCGGAAGGAAAGGGAAAGCCGCTGACGCCGGCAGAGATTGGCCTGATTCGGGCCTGGATTGATCAGGGTGCGCCTTGGCCCGACGGAGGGGACGCGGAACTGGCCGCGAAGCACTGGTCGTTTCAAAAAGTGCTCGCCGCGCCGAGTCCCCTTGTAAAAGACGCCGCCTGGCCGGCGTCGTCCATTGATAGCTTTATTCTGGCCCGCTTGGAGAAAGAGGGAATCACGCCGTCGCCGCTGGCCGACAAAGTGACACTGCTGCGGCGGGCCTACCTGGACCTGATCGGCCTGCTCCCATCGCCGGAGGAAGTTCGCGAGTTCGCGGCCGATTCGCGGCCCGATGCTTACGAGCGGCTTGTCGACCGGCTGCTGGCATCGCCCCATTACGGCGAGCGGTGGGGGCGGCACTGGCTGGACCAGGCCCGGTATGCCGATAGCGACGGCTATGAAAAGGACGGCAAGCGCCCCTTCGCCTGGCGGTATCGCGACTGGGTCATCGCCGCAATGAACGCCGACCAGCCGTTTGACCAGTTCACCACCGAGCAGATCGCGGGCGATTTACTGCCTGGGGCTACGCAAGAACAAAAGATTGCCGGCGGATTTCACCGCAACACACTGCACAACACGGAAGGCGGCGCGGACCCGGAGGAAGACCGCGTGAAAAAGACCGTGGATCGGACCAACACCGTCAGCACGGTCTGGCTCGGACTCACGCTCGGCTGCGCCCAGTGCCACACCCACAAATACGACCCGATTACGCAGAGGGAGTATTTTCAAATGTACGCCTTCTTCAACAACATCAATGAAGAGAACATCGAGGCTCCCACGCCGGAGGCGGCAGTGGAGTTAGCGGCTGCGAAAGAGAGGCATGGGAAAAAGCTGGCAGAATTGCGGGCGACGATGAAGGCGTATGAACAGGGGGATTTCCCCAAGAAGCAAGCCGAGTGGGAAGTGAATGCCGCCAAGAATCCGGTCGTCTGGCAGACGCTGGAGATCGCGTCCGCGAAATCGAGGCACGGAGCAAAGCTCGACCTGCAATCGGATAAGTCGGTGCTGGTTTCCGGCAAGAATGAATTGTCCGATGTCTACACGTTGGAAGCGGCGATCAAGGGGAATGAGCGAATTACCGCGGTGAGATTGGAAGTACTTCCCAACGACACGCTGCCGGCGAAAGGCCCGGGGCGAGCGAATAACGGCAACTTTGTGCTCTCGACCTTTGCCGTAGAAGCGAAACCGGCCGCGGATGTGGCAGCCGCGGCGACCAAGGTTGTTTTCACCAAAGCAACCGCCGATTTCTCGCAGGGCCAGTGCGATGTGCAGCAAGCCATCAACGAGAACCCCGCTGATTTTTGGGCCGTGGTCCCGCACGTCGGCCAGCGGCATGTGGCGGCATTCGAAGCCAAGGAGCCGTTTGGTCATGACGGCGGAACAAAGCTCACCATTACGCTCGACCAGGCCTACAACATGCCCGAGCCGCACAATCTGGGGCACTTCCGGATTTCGGTGACTACGGCTCCCTCACCGGTGCCGCTGGAAGGAGTGCCGCAGGAGGTTTCCGCGGCATTCGCCGTGGACGCCGGCCAACGGACCGATGCTCAGAAGAAACAGCTTGCGGACTATTTCAAAACCGTGGACGCGGAGTATGCAAAACTTGCGAAGGCGGTGACCGATCACGAAGCCAAAACGCCGAAATTTCCCGATGACCTGAAGGCCCAATCCGTGG
Source organism: Planctomycetaceae bacterium (assembly GCA_005778405.1). Lineage (GTDB taxonomy): Bacteria > Planctomycetota > Planctomycetia > Pirellulales > Pirellulaceae > SXOA01. The sequence continues at coordinate 117 of SXOA01000065.1, read as the reverse complement.
TCGAGCTTCCTAAGCCGCGAGTGACGAACATCCACTTGCGTGGCGATTTCCTGGCGAAAGGAGATGTGGTGGAGGCGAAGACGGTAGCTGTCTTACTCCCTCTCCCCGTGGGAGAGG
>SXOA01000064.1 GCA_005778405.1 Planctomycetaceae bacterium | reverse complement strand
TCGAGGCAAATGTGGGCGACGTGCGTGTCGCCGAACAGGTTGTGAAGATCGCCGAGGATTTCCTGATATGCCCCTATCAGAAATGTCCCCATGTAATACGGTTGGCCGTTGGTGTATTGGTGCAGGCGGAGGGTCCGCTTCACATCGCGGCGGTCGATGAACTGGTCAACCTTGCCGTCGCTGTCACAGGTGATGTCCCCCAACACCGCGTGCCGCGTCGGCCGCTCTTCCAGCCGGTGAATTGGCATCACGGGGAATAGCTGCTTGATGGCCCAACTGTCGGGCATGGACTGGAAGAGCGAGAAGTTGCAGAAGTACGTGTCCGATAGGAGCGTGTCGAGCCCTTCCAGTTCCTCGGGAACGTAGTCGAGCTGTTCCGACAGCCGGCGAATCTTTTTGCAGATCGTCCAGAACAGATTCTCGGCCAGCGCCCGCTGATCGAGCGTCAAATAGCCGCTGGAAAAGAGCGTCATCACCACGTCCATAGCCTGCTGGGCGTCGTGAAAACTCTCCAGCACATTGCGGGCTGTGACATTTTTAAACGTATCCACCAGATCGTGCAACGGCTGCTCGGAATCGGGGGGGATGTCGAGCAGGCTGTCATCGCCATTCCCCTGCCCTGCCACACCGAGCACGCCAAAAACCAGCGCCGCATGATACGCGGCCACCGCCCGGCCACTTTCCGAGATAATGTGCGGGTGCGGCACGCCCGCTTCGTCGCAGACCGCCTGGGAATGGTGAATGACGTCGGCGGCATATTCTTGCAGTGTGTAGTTGACGCTCGATTCAAAGTTCGTCTGCGAGCCGTCGTAATCGACCCCCAGGCCGCCGCCGATGTCCAGATATTCGAGCCCCGCCCCGCGCTTCACCAAATCGGTATAAGCGCGAGTAGCTTCCGTGATCGCCGCTTTCACGTGCCGAATGTTCGTAATCTGACTGCCGAGGTGGAAGTGCAGCAGCTTGAAGCAGTCCAGCATGTTCCGGCTCTTGAGCTCTTCGACGGCATGCAGAATTTCGCCGACGGTCAGGCCGAACTTGCTCCGCCAGCCACCGGACGATTGCCAGCGGCCGCTGCCCCGCGCGGCCAGCTTGATCCGCATGCCGATTTGCGGGCGAACACCAACCTTTTCCGCATACTTCAGAATCAGCGCCAGTTCCGTATATTTCTCCACAACCGGAATGACGTTGCGGCCAATCTTCTGGGCCAGCATGGCCATTTCAATGAATTCGGCATCCTTGAAGCCATTGCAGATAATCGGCGTGTCGGCGTCGGTCATCGCCACCACTGCCAGCATTTCCGGTTTGCTTCCAGCTTCCAGGCCAAAGCCATAAACTTTGCCGTACTGCACGATCTGCTCGACGACGTGCCGCTGCTGGTTGACCTTGATGGGGTAGACGCAGATGTACTTCCCTTTGTAGTCGTGGTCCTTGATAGCCTGAGCAAAGACATCGTGCATCTCCCGCAGCCGGTCCTTCAAGATGCCGTTGAACCGCAACAAGATGGGAAGATCGAGCCCCCGCAGTTGCAGGCGGTCGATCAAATCCTTCATGTCAATGCCGACTGCCGGGTCCTTGTTCGGATGGACCGTCAGGTGCCCTTTATCATTGACGCCAAAATACCCCTTGCCCCAGCGGGGGACATCGTACAGTTCAGCGGCATCGGTGATGGACCAGCGATCAACAGCGTCTTTGAGCATTTGGGGCGGGACTTGGGGTTCGGGACTTGGGAATCGGCCACTACGCGGAAGCGCCGGCAAGGGACGAATTCGTAACGATTAGGTGCTTCATTATATGCTTCGTGCGCCGCGCACAAGGGACCGGCGTCTTGGGCTCGCAAAATTCGTAACACTTTAACGGATCGAAGTTGCGAACCACGGATGGCACGAAATCCACGGATAAGGCACGGCCCGGCGTCGGCCGGAACCTTAGGGCAGAAAACCAGGGCAACCAAGGATGTCACGGAATTCACGGAATTCACGGATAACACTGTATTATCCGTGAATTCCGTGACATCCGTGGTTTGCTCCATGCCGCTAAACTGTGACCAAAATCTCTAATCAGCGTAGGGAACTTTCGCTCCATTTGCTACATTCGGCGGCAAGATCATGCCGGCCGGCAACATACGTCGATTCTAAAGTTCATGCGAGCCACCATCACCCGTTACGTCGCCTGGGACTTGCTCAAGGTCTTCTCGCGGACGCTCGGCCTGCTGACGGCCTTCTTTCTGTTCATCCTGATTGGGACCGAAGCTCAGAAGATGAACTTGGGGCCCGGCCCGACTGTGCAGATTATGCAGTACGCCCTCCCCATGGCCCTGGCCTTTGCCATTCCCGCCTCGGGCCTGTTCGCGGTCTGCTTTGTCTATGGCCGCCTAAGTGCCGACAACGAGGTGGTGGCGGTCAAGTCGCTCGGCATCTCCCCCATGTCGCTCCTCTGGCCCGGCTTTGTGCTGGCCATTGTCCTCAGCCTGGTGGGGGTCTGGATCAACAACGTGGCCTATTCCTGGGGCCAAACGGGAATGCAGCGGGTGGTCATCCAGTCCGTCGAGGAAATCGCCTATCGCCTGCTCCGCTCGCAAAAGTCCTACAGCAACCCCCGGTTCTCCATCGTCGTCCGCGATGTCCAGGGCCGGACGCTCATCCGCCCCATAATCAACTTCCAGCAAAACAACGACATGCCCCCCTGCACCGTGACCGCGGAGGAGGCCGAGTTCCGCTCCAACCTGGAGCGGGGAACGCTCATTCTCAAGCTCACCAATTACGAAATCGACGCCGGCGACGGTTTTGTCATGAAGGACACTGGCAGCATGGAGCGGGAAGTGCCGCTCGCCTTCGCCTCCGCCAAGGAGCAGCGGACCGGCACCCCCCAGCAGCTCCCCCTCAGCCAGATCGGGAGCGAAATCGACCGCCAGCGCGAGGAAATTCTCCGCTTGCAACAGTCTCTCGCCGCCGAAGCCGCCTTCGAGCTCCTCTCCGGCGATCTCGACGCCCTAGGCAGCGGCGCGTGGGAAAACAAACGCCTCGACCTCCAGGGCGCCCACAGCCGGCTCAACCGCCTCCGCACCGAGCCCTGGCGGCGCTGGGCAAGCGGCTTCAGTTGCCTGGCGTTCGTGCTGCTCGGCGCCCCGCTGGCCATCCGCTTCCGCAACTCGGACTACATCAGCACTTTTGGCATGTGCTTCATCCCGATCCTCATCGGCTACTACCCGCTCTTGATGTACGGCATCGACCAAGCCAAATCGGGCATTCTCCCCCCCTACTTCGTCTGGCTCGCCAACGTCATCTGCGGCGGCATCGGCCTGTTCTTCATCAGGCGCGTGATCCGGTATTGATAGTAGTCCGCTCACTCTGTGGAGAGGAATCCAAGGACGAGGGGGTGGCGAGAGAGCGTGGATGTGTCCTTTCGGAGGGACTAAGGCAGTTCTTGCTTGGGGGTGCCGGCGTAGGGACGGAGGTTTTGGTCGTTGGCGGCGAAGGCGATGGGTTCTTCGCTTAGCCACCGCCCCCAGGCGGTGCTTCCCCGCGTGGGCGCGGGGGCTAAGCAGCCAACAGCCAGGACGGCGGGAATCCCGCGCTTCGGAAGTTTGGGAATGCAGCTCCCTTCGAGGCCGAAAAAAGGAAACATGTTCATGAGCTACTCATGAAGTGAATGGCGACTGTTACCCAACGTTTCTTTCCGATTTCACTGATACTGAGAATGTCCCCTTTTCCGGTCCCCGGCGTGGCTGGCCTGCTTTGCGGCGGGGCTGGGGCTGTTCACGCTGCTGCTGTGCATCACCTTTCCCCGCGAAAGCGGACCGAGTCAAGAGGGCGCGCTCATTGGCATGCTGTTCCTCATGCTGCTGGCCGGCGTTTCAACCCTGCTCGGCGCTCTCTCCCTTCATTATCTGCGGCACACCAAAGCACAAAAGCTGGCTCTGGCCACGGCGCTGTTCGCCACGTTTCTCTATCCACATTTGATCCTCAACGGCATGATTCTGGCCATAGGCATGGTCACCTATCCGGTTTCCGTTGGATTGCTCGTGTTCCTTCTGTTCGTCGGCATCAATGGGGCAATCGGCCGCCTCTGCTGGCGGTGGGCGACGCGCAAGCCGGCGGAGAAGGAGGAAGGGACAGCCGCAGCGCCGCTGATTATCACGGGGTAGTGATTGGGGTGCTTGAGGGTCTGAATTCCAAAACCCTCACCCCGACCCTCTCCCAAGGGAAGAGGGGGAAGTTAGATTCCGCTCGGTGCGGACCCACGTCTGCTGTCGCTTCCAGACGAAGCTGCCGTAGATGGGGAGTTTCCGCAGGATGTAGAGCGGGGCGACGAGTAACGTCCCTAACGGAATGATCCGCCGACAATGGACGATCCAGCCCGCGACAATGGCGAGGATGAACAGAGGCGAAACTGCAAGCAAGAGCATCGCCGGTACGAGTTGCAAGGTGGCGAGCGATGCGACAGTCGTGATGACGAGCAGTGCCAAGTAAGTCGCCACCAAGAGCGAGAGCGGGGGGATTGCCAGGTCCAGGGCCAGGCAGAACAGGTTCCAGCGGCGATGCCGTGCAGCCAACAGCAGTAGTTTTGGGACTTGCGCGAGCAACGTGCTGAGGTGCCCATGTTCCCACCTCGTCCGCTGGGTGCTGGCCGCTTTCTGGGTTTGCGGCAGCGGGCTGTTCACGCGGGCTTCCGGCAGAAACAGCGTGAGATGGCCGGCCAGCGCCAGGTCGATCCCCCACTGCATGTCCTCGACAACATTGCCGTCGAGTTTGGTCTTGCCCAGAAGGTTCCACGGCATGGCCATACCGGTCCCGGTCAAATGACAAAGCCCCGCCAGGCGCGACAAGCCCGTCATTCGCACCAGATTCTTAAAGCGGAACGCCAGCGCCGAGACCGCTTGCAGCGGCCTGCCGGCTGGATCGGGGTCGCACAGGTTGAGTCCCTGAACCGGGCGGCCGGTGGCAAGAGCGGTTTGTCCGAGCAGCCGCACGGCGTCTTCCGCAACCTGGCAATCGGCATCCAGGAACACGACGGCTGCGGGGGGATTTTGCGCGAGGTAGGCCAGGCCAAACTGCAGAGCGAAGCCTTTCCCCCGCTGCTGCTCGCTCATCCGCTCGATAGCTTCCGCGCCGTGCTGCCGGGCGATCTCCGCGGTGGCGTCGGTGCAGTTGTCGGCCACCACAATAACGCGGCTGTCGGTGGGGAGCGTGGGCATCAATATTTGCAATGTGCGGCCGAGGACGGACGACTCGTTGTGAGCGGGAATGAGGACGGCGAGGGAAGAAGATCTGAGATTTGAGATTTGAGACTTCCGCTCACCTCAGGCTGCTGCCGCCTGGGAAAAAGCGAGAGGAGGACCTCCAGGCAGAAGATCAGCAGGGGGACGCAGACGGCTGCGGCCGCGATGAGCAACAAGAGATTCAAGGTAAAGAGCATGGCGATATTTGCGACGGCACTCCCTCGCTGGCGCTTCCGGTTAGTGCAGGGACAGCCACTCACGAAGTGGCTGGATGGCACGGGCGGGAACTTTGGAAACTTCGGCCAGCGGCGAGCGGCTGACCCAGTCGCGGGCGGTCCGCCAGCCGGTGCGGAGCCAGAGGGCGGGGCTGGACCGGCCGACGGTCCCTTCCCACACGGGCGTTGCCGCCGAGCCCAGGCTCAGCTTGTAGCGTTCGGTTCCTTTGCCCAAGTCGATTTTGGAAATGCCGTGCTCCTGGGCCGCTTCCGCCATCTTGAGCAGCAGGATCGAGCCCGGCGAATACTGCGCGAGCTCTTTGTCGTAAGCGAAGATCCAGGAATGCACCACGGAAACCGACCGCATGGAAAACATGATGGAGATCGGCCTGTTGCCGAGCCGCAGCACGGTCAGTAGCCCGCTGAACTTGCCATTCCGAGTGCGGTGGATGTTTCGCAGCAGAGCCGCGGTCCAAGGAAAGGCAAATATGTCGGCCAGTCCGTTCTGGCGATACTGCGCCGACTTCCAGTGTATGAGGATTTCGAGGAGCGCCCCATCGACACAATCCATCTCACACGTAATTTCTCCCTGCTCCCGCTCGCACTTGCGGAGTTTGCGGGCCACTTCCTTGAGCTCGCCGGAGCCGGCGGCCCGACGCTGGGCGGAATAGGATTCGAAACCCTGAGAGAGATCGAGATACGGAGACTCGCCGTGGACAGTCACGAAGGGCTCAAAACTCGTCTGGGCGGTGACGAGGTGGTCAAAGTCCCAGCCGGCGAGGCGGCAGGCGCGGAGCAGCTCGGCGGCGTCAATTTGCGTGGTGCCGCGAGCAATCACGCCGTGGTAATCCGACATCTTCCCTCCCACCGGCTTGCCGATATTGAGCGGCCCACGCTGGAAGGGGAAGAAACCAACGGCGTCGCTCCCGTCCAAGATCACAGCCACTTCCACGTCGCGGCGGACCTGGGCGACGGCCTGGGTGAATTCAGGGCGAAAATAGGGACTGTCGAGCGCTGGCTCGGCGGTCTGGATTTCGCTCCACCGCTCTTTGTGATTGGTGGCCAGGGATGAGGGGCGAAGAAGCTCAATACGAAAGGGCATGGGGATCACCAGAGCGAAGACGTAAGAGCTGGTTGGAACAGAAGGAAACGAAGGGAAAGAAGAATTCCGCGCAAGCGCACGGGAACAAGGGAACTCTAGGTCAAAACCAGCGGTGATGATTGTGCTGGTTAGAAGGGTGGCGCGCTTCCAACCAGCCTACTGCCCGCCTGGCGCTGCGAGCTTGACCAGCGTCTCACGCCCTTCAATGGCAATGTACTGCGCGTCGCTGGAGACATCGGTGAATGTTTGCTTCTTACCGCCCAGCCAGCGGATTTCCAGTTGGTCGATTTTCTCGGCGGAACCCAGGCCAAAGATGAGCTGCCGCTGATTGCTGGCCGCGTAGCCGTCCCCCGCCGTGAGCTGGCGAATGATGACGCGCTCGCCAACCTTTACTTTCGCAACCGCGCCGATGGCATCGCGGCTGGCGGCGGTGCCGCGGAGCTGCAGCGCCAAAAAGTGTCCAGCCGTGGTGGCTTGATTGGTCAACAACGCGGCGGGGGAACCAATGTGCGAGATCACGACATCCTCGCGGCCATCCCGATTCCAATCGATTCGAGCGAGCCCTCGGCCGAGGTATTGCCCCTTGAAGAAGGTTCCGAGTGAACTTGGAGACAGCTCTTCGAAGGTCTCGCCCGCCAGGTTGCGATAATATTGCGGTCGCATCTTGAAAGGGATTCCTTCCTTGCTGCGGTCCTGTACATGGCCGTTGGTGAGAATCAAATCGGGCCAGCCATCCAATTCGCCATCGATGAATTGCGTGCCAAAACCGAGCATCAGCAGGCTCCCCTCCCGGAGGCCGAATTCAGCCGTCAGGTCGCTGTAGGTCTTGCCGGGCACTTCTGAGACGTACAAAGTGTTTGAGTCGTTGTAAAAGTTTGTGACGAAAAGGTCGATGGCACCGTCGCCTGTCGCGTCGTCCGCGGCGACACCCATGCAAGCCTGCGAAACCCCATTACGGTCGTAAGCGAGTCCCGCGAGGACGCCGATTTCCGCAAAGCGGGGAATCTGGTCCCCCAGGGACGTAACGTTGTCGTAAAGGAAGTTGGGAGTGCCGTCATTGGCCACGAACAGGCTGAGCCGGCCAGAGTCGGCAAAAACTGCAGCCACAACTCCCATCCCGCGGCCGTTTTTGCCGTTGATCCCGGCAACGCGAGTCACGTCGCGAAAAGTGCCGTCACCCCAGTTCAAGAGCAATCGATCCTGCTGTCCGGGGAAGAGATGCGGTTCGCACGGTCTTGTGGAGCAGCGGCGAGTGAGAGAGTCCCCCTCGAGATAGTTCACGTCAAAGAGATCCGGCAGGCTATCCCCGTTGAGATCCGCCATGACGCAACTGATCGTCCATTCATTGTTGTTAATACCGGCCTGCCCGGTGATGTCGGTGAACGTGCCATCCCCATTATTGTGGTACAGCCGGTTCACGCCGCAATTGGCAAGATACAGATCAGGAAAACCATCGTTGTCGAGGTCCCCCACGGATACACCCTGGCTATACGAATTGTCTCCCAGTCCGGCAGCCAACGTGACATCCTCGAATTTTCCAATTCCCAGATTGCGGTACAACCGGTCGCGATGCATGGTGGAAGCGTAATCGACTGGCCAGTCGGCACCTTGGGTGAAATAGATATCTGGCCAATGGTCGCCGTCATAATCCCAGACCGCAACGCCACCGCCGTTGACGCCCAAGAGGCGTGCGTTGCCGGGCTCGTCCCCATTGAAGTAGCTGAAGTCGATTCCCGCGGCCGTGGCCGAGTCGATGAAGCGAACAGCAGAGGATGAATTCCGGACGGGGCCGGAGAGAGCGGGGCCCAGCGACTCGGGCCAGTTGGGAAGTGGAAATTTGGAAAAATCCACGACCAATTCTGGTTGCGCCTGAGCCAATGTCAGGTAAGGTCCGTCGGCCAATCGGACTTCAAGTCGCTCGGCTTCCGTGGATGCCCACGTTTGCTCAGGATTCACCATCGCAATCAACTGATACCAGGCCCAGGCTTCACGCAGGCGTCCGAGAGCTTCCATGTTCTCGGCAAGCTGGCGAAATGCCTCGAGGTTTTGTTTTGGATCCCGATGTATGTTCTTGAGAGTTGCCCCCAGGGATTGAAGCACGTCGGATCGTCGACGAACGATCTCGGCCTCGTCTGTTTTGTGGATTGCCGCCAGCGCGCGAGAGAGCCGATAGACCGCCAGATCATAATTCGGATCTCGTTGCAAGGCCTCCCCAAAGCAGCGTACAGCCGCTTCCTTCTGGCCGAGATGCTCAGCACCCATGCCCCGAACCAGCCAGACCATGGGGTGTTCCGAGGCCGTGGCGGGTAATTCTCGTTGCCAGCCCGCAAGAGCGGCGGCATCCTTGCTGTCTTGAACATATGTCCATCCTAGCCAGGCGTGGGCCTCCACCAACTGGGGATCCGTCGCGATTACTTTCCGCAGCATGTCGCGGGCCTGGGTAAAATCCTGCCGATGAACCGCCATTCGGGCCAGTCCCAGCAGTGGCAGGGGATCCTCGGGCCGCGCTTGGTGGAATCGCTTCAGCTCGGCCGCGAGCTCATAGTCCGGCCACGGGTCTCCCAGAAGGATCAGTTCCTCGAAGGTGTGTTGCTCATGGCTGACAAGTTCCAGCAAGTACAGCCGGGATTCCCACCGCCGCCCTTCCACGGACATCAGACTCACCATGTGACGGTTGGCCGCCACGTCTTTGGGAGCATGGCGGAGCGCCTGGCGAAAGTACTTTTCAGCATCCCGAGCCCGGCCTTGCTCCCAACAGGTTTTGCCGGCCAGAACGGCACATTGCACCGCCTCGGGGCTGTTGTCCTCGGCGTCCACTCGGGCCAGGATTTCGACCGCCTCGTCCTTGCGCCGCAGTTGATCCGCCGCCTGTCCCGCCAAATAAAGGGCGGCTGCCGATTGGGGGGACTTTTTCAGATAGCGTTGGGCGAGACGCAAAGCGTCCTCGGGGCGATGGTCCTGGAGCGCGAGATCGGCAGCAGCCAGGAGAGCCGGATCCGGGGGCTGAGACCATTGCCACAGAAATGCCGCAGCGCTGATAAGTGCAACGCCAAGTACGCCGATTCCCACGAAGAGTTGCCAGCGCGGGAACGGACCTTTCTTGCGCACGGGAGAGAGCTGGAGAGTGCTAGAACAGTTTTCTTCGAGGCAACTCTAATTAGTTTCGAGCATCGTATCAGCGCCCCCGAGAGGCGTCAAGAATTCAGAGAAAGACAAAAAGCACGCGAGCCGCAACTCGCCAGTGTTTACCATCATTAGAAATGGCCCCTACTTAGAGACAATTAGAAGTGTCCCTTTGGGTTTTGTGTTTGCTTCAAACATACCGGGGTGGGGATGGCAGGCTCCTTCGCCTCGCCACGGGTGGATCGTGGCAGGCTTCTGCCCCTGAATCGACTTCGTGGGACCGGCGTGGGCTACACGCTTACGCGGACAACGCGGCTCGGTTCGTGTTATTCCATAGGTCAACTCGCAGTTTCGGTCGAACAGACACAACCGGCCCTCGAGCTGCTCGCACACCGTCACGCGTTGGCGGGGCTGAATCTGGCTCACGCGTGACAATCGCAGAAATCCATACTGCCAACGCTCCGTCCAATCGTTGTGCACCACCAGCTACTCATGCACCGCCAGAATCCGCGGAAAGTCCTGCTCCACCGCTGCCAATCGCTGGCCGTCAGGGACGAGGATCCGAGAAGCCCGATACGAAAGAGCATGGGGTCACCCGAGCGAGGGCCTAAGAGCTGATTGGAACAGAAGGGAACAAAGGAAACAAAGTACCGCTCGCAGGTGCGGGGGCACAGGGAATCGCTGGGACAAACCAGCAGTGATGTATGAGCCGGTTAGAGGGGTGGCAAGAGCGAAGTAGCCTCATTGCGTGTCCGGCGCTGCGACTTTGAACAGCGTTTCTCTCCCTTCGATGGCGATGTACTGCGCGTCGATGGAGACGTCGGTGAATGTTTGTGTCTTACCGCCCAGCCAGCGGATTTCCAGATGGTCAATCTTCTCGGCGGAGCCCACGCCAAAGATGAGCTGCCGCTGGTTGCTCGCTTGGTAGCCGTCCCCCGCGGTGAGTTGGCGAGTAATGGTTCGCTTGCCGATCGTGACCTTTGCGACCGTCCCAATCGCATCGCGGCTGCCGAGGGTGCCACGGAGTTGCAGCGCCACAAAATGACCGGCCGTGGTGGTTTGATTGGTCAGCAACGCCGCCGGTGAGCCGAGGTGCGAAATGACGACTTCCTCCCGGCCGTCCCGGTTCCAATCGACACGAGCCAGACCTCTTCCCAGATACTGTCCGCTAAAGAACGGGCCAAGAGAATCCGGAGTAAGCTCTTCGAAGTTCTCTCCCGCCAGATTTCGAAAAAACTGCGGCCGCATTTTATAAGGGATACCTTCCATACTGCGGTCCTGCACATGGCCGTTAGTGAGAATCAAATCGGGCCAGCCGTCCAATTCGCCATCGATGAACTGCGTGCCAAAGCCGAGCATTTGCATGCTTCCATCACGGAGGCCGAACTCGGCAGTCTGGTCGGCAAAAGTCTTACCCGGGACTTCCGGCGCATAGAACGTATTCGATTCGTTGTAAAAGTTCGTGACGTACAGATCGACAAAGCCATCGCCGGTTGCATCATCCGCGGCCACTCCCATACACGCCTGCGCCAGTCCATTGCGATCGTAGGCGAGCCCCGAGAGGACTCCGTTCTCGCTGAAGCGAGGAACGAGCTCGCCAGAGGGAGTGCTATTGTTATAAAAGAAGTTCGGAGTAGTATCGTTGGCCACGAACAGGCTGAGCCGACCGTCCAGCGCGAAATCCGCGGCCACGATGCCCAGCCCCTTCCCCTCCTTGCCGTTGATTCCCGCCTGTCGGGAAACGTCGCGAAAAGTGCCGTCACCCCAATTGAGGAGCAAGCGGTCCTGCTGAGCGAGAAAATGATGCGGGCCGCAGGGACCGTCTGGGCAAATCCGATGGAGGGCGTCCCTTTCGAGATAGTTCACGTCAAACAGATCCGGGTGGCCGTCCCCGTTGAGGTCCGCCACCAGGCAACTGGAGGTCCAGTCGTTGGTGATGATGCCGGCTTGTGGGGCGACGTCAGCAAATGTGCCGTCCCCATTGTTGTGGTAGAGACGATTCACGCCGCAGTTGGCCAGGTACAAATCGGGAAAGCCGTCGTTGTCAAAATCCCCCGCGGCTGCTCCGTGGCTGAAGGAGTTGTCACCTAGCCCGGCAGCCAGGGTGACATCCTCGAACTTCCCGTTTCCCAGATTGCGAAAGAGCCGGTCGCGATACTTGGTGGAAGCATAGTCGACCGGCCATTCAGCACCCTGGGTGAGATAGATATCCGGCCAGAAATCCCCGTCGTAGTCCAGAATGGCGACGCCTCCCCCCAGATCGCCAAGGATCCGCGCTTTGCCAGGCAAGTCGCCATTGTAATACGTGAAGTGGATGCCCGCTGCCGCTGCGGAATCGACGAAGCGGATGGCGGATTTTGGACCCGGTTTGACACCGACCACCGCGGGTTGCACCGTTTCCGGCCATTTCGGCAGCGGGTAACTGGCGAAGTCCAGAGTCAATGCTGGATGGGTCTCTGCTAGCGAAAGGTAGGGGGCGTTCTTCATTTTCACTTTTAATCGTTCCGCTTCCGCGTTGGCCCAAGACTGCGAGGGATCGCGGGCAGCAATGATTGAATACCAGGCCCAAGCTTCTCGCTGCCTTCCCAGCCACGACATCGCTTCGGCAACTTTGCGGAATTTGTCAGAAACTTCCATTTTCTCGCGATGGATCTGCGTGATCGTGGCGGCAAGATCCAGAAGCTTTTCGGAGCGACGACGGACGATTCCGGCGGCCTCCGTCTCTTGAATCTCCGCGAGGGCAACGGACAGCCGATACGCCGCAACGTCATAGTTCGGATCGCGTCGCAACGCTTCCCAGAAGCAGCGGACAGCCGCTTCACGCTGGCCGAGCTGCTCGGCTCCACTCCCTCGGACTAGCCAGATCGTCGGATGTTCCTCGGCCTGGGCAGGAAGCCCCTTTTCCCAGGCACCAAGTTCCGCGGTCAACTTGCGGTCTTGCGCCCAAGTCCATCCGAGCAAGGCGTGGGCCTCGACAAGCTCAGGGTAGACCTGAAGCACTTGCCGGACCAACTCGCGGGCCTTGTCCATCTGATGCTCACGGCCCGCCATCTGGGCCGGGACCAGTAGCGGCAGGGGATCCTGCGGCTGCGCATCGCGGAGTCGCTTTAGCTCGGCAAGATCCTCATAGATGGTCCAAAAATTGCCAAGGATCATCAACTCTTCGAGAGTACTCCTCTTTTGAATCACAAGTTCCAGGAGATTCGAGCGTGATTCCCAACGTCGCCCCTCCACCGTCAACAGGTTCATCAGCAGGCGATTTGCCGTCACATCTTGGGGAGCATGTAAAAGCGCCCGACGATAGTGCTGTTCGGCATCCCTGGCCCGCCCTTGCTCCAGGCAGATCTGGCCAGCCAGAATGGCACACTGGACCGCCTCGGAACTGCTATCCTCGGCAAGTACTTCCGCCAGAATCTTGAGCGCCTCGTCCTTTCGCCGTCGCTGATCCGCTGCTTGGGCCTTGCGGTACAGGGCGGCAGCTGACTTAGGGGACTTTCTTAGGTAACGTTCGGTCAGGCGAACAGCATCATCGGCGCGGCGCTCCTGGAGAGCCAGATCAGCGGCCGTGAGAAGAGCCGGATCAGGGGGCTGGAACCACTGCCAGAGGTAGAATGCCGCGCCGACAAGTGCGACGCCCAGCATGCCGAATCCGGCCACAAGACGCCAACGAGGGAAAAAACCTTTCTTGAGCACGGTAGAAAGATTGAAAGCGCTGGAACAATGAAATCGGTCGAGATTTTAGGGAGTTTCCATCATCGTATCAGCACGCCCCAGGAGCGTCAAGAATTCAGAGAATTCGGCAATCCTGATAGGTGCCACGAGTCCCCTAACTGCAACTCAGCAGGAACTCGTTAAGTTATTTTGTGAGAAAGCAAAGGACTGCCGCTCCGGAGTAGTTGTGTCGTTTTCTCGGTTGCTGCGGCTCGAGTCGTTAACTGGGTCCAGCCCTGGAGCAGATAGGCCCGCTGAATCTCCAGCAAGCACCGCAATTCCAGCATTTTTTCCCGCCAGCCCAGCAGGCGGGAAATCAGCCAGCGAGGAGTGTATAAGGCGGTCGCGCGAAGTCCTTTGAGCAGCCAGATCGCCAGGAATTTCGCGCGGCCATCGAGCGAGAGCTCGCGCTGGGCGACAAATTCTCCCACAATCCGGGCCAGGCGCAGCAGGTAGGTTTCCTGCAATCGGTCCGGCGTGATGATGTGCTGCACGATGGCGGCTGGCACGAACCAGGATGTTTCACCCGCCAGGCAAATGCGGCGGTAGAGGTCGCTGTCCTCGTTTCGCCCCTGATTGGCCGCCTGGAACAGCCCCACCTCCAGAGCCAGGCTCCGCTCCATCAGCCAGTTCCCTGCGCCGGGACTGGTGGAACGAGTGTATGGGGTCGTCGTTTCCGACCACCGGGATTCCCCCAGCAGGGTTCTTACCAGCGGTTGCAGTCGTCGGCCGCAGCCCTCGGGGAGCTGCAAATGCACCGCGCCCCCAACGCTGCGCACCTGATGCTCCTCGGCAACGGCAAAGAGCTCCAGCAGCCAGTTGCGGTCGGCGAGCTGGTCGTCGTCAAAAAAAGCGAGCCACTTTCCGGTCGCTTCCAGCACGCCCCGGTTGCGGGCCGCCACGATTCCCTTGGTGGGCTCATGGACGCCGCGGAGCGGGGCGGGGGATTCCTGGGCGGCCTCGCGAATCACTACCGCGGTATGGTCGGGGGAAGCATTGTCGATGACCAGCACTTCATAGGTGAAGCGGCCGCCAGTGGCCAGATCGTACAGGCTGGCGAGCGCATGCCGCAGGCTTTCGGCGCGGTTGTGAGTGCAAACGACGACTGTGATGTCAGGCGGGGACGGCACACGGTTCTCCTTCTTCTACTGCGCGGGAACAGAGTGCCAGATTTAGCATCTGGCTGGTCATCAGCAGTGAGACAAGATTGATTCCCGTGAAGCCCGACTCACTTCCCGAATAGATCAATGCAAATACCATGACGCCAAATAGCAGCGCATCACTGCTGACCTGGGACTTTAGAGCGGCATGCGCTGAAGCCCCGAGGGAAGTCAGCATGAGCGTGACAAACAGGGAACAGCCAACAATGCCAGTCCCCAGCAGCAACTCCAGATAACCGTTGTGTGCCTCGAAAATGGAAAACTGAATCTCCTCCAGGAAGTACTCGATTCGGGTCGGCGTCCAGAACGAGCCGTATCCATATCCCAACCAGGGGCGCTGGCCAATGTACTCCCAGCAAACCGGCCAGATAAAGCCGCGGCCGCTCAGCGAAGCGACATCGTCCTCGCGGCCAAGCATGGCGGCTTCAAACAATTGTGCCAGCGGATCCTTTCCCGCGAGCATGAAAACCAAAAGGCCGGTGCAGATGGCCAGCAGACCGAGGTAAATCGCGATAAGTGTGACTTTGAAGGAACTGCGGAGGGCGGCGATTGCCCCCAGGGCGATGAAGGCACCTGCAAGATTGGTGCGCGAGCGAGCGAGGGCGATAAAGACCAGGCCGACAGCGATCAGCACATAGAGCCATTTTTTTTTCTTCGATTCGCCCGGTGCCAGTGCCAGCGCGGCCAGGCACATCATGGTGAGGTGGGCCGCCTGGCTGTTGGGATGGAGCGTTCCGGCAAAGCGGTGGCCGGACTGCCAGGGACGAAAGGTCCCCAGGGCTAGTTCCATGATCAGGCCCGTCGCAAAATAGGCGGCAATGATGACGAACATTAGCCAGGCGAGGTCGCGCATCGCAAACCGCCGCCCGATGCCGAGCGCGCAGACATAAAAACAGAGCAGCGTGATGACCCGCTTGAGCCCCATTCCCGGCTCCACCGACCACAGAACGCTGGCACAGCACCAACCGACGTAGCCGAGCATGGGAACGGCAATCCAAGGGTTGATCTTCCACGGCGAGCGGGCGGAAATCAAAGCAAACCAAAGACCCAGGCCGGCCAGCAGGAAAAACGAACCGCGGCGGATAAGGTTGGTGCCGACGGCCACGTTAATAACGGAATCGTCGTAATGCGCGTAATCCGGCAATCGTGAAACGAAGACATCGTGGTTCGTCATGAAGAATAGGAAGCCGAGCAAGCCGGCAGTGAACCAGAAATGCCAACTGCCACTCGTCTGCAAAGA
This sequence comes from Planctomycetaceae bacterium, assembly GCA_005778405.1. Lineage (GTDB taxonomy): Bacteria > Planctomycetota > Planctomycetia > Pirellulales > Pirellulaceae > SXOA01. Next base: position 16,957 of record SXOA01000064.1, on the reverse strand, counting down.
TGACCTTTCGAGACCGTCAAAGACAGTCGGGGAGGCCTGTCGAGCGAAACTGATGGAGGGGCTACTCATGCAGTCCTCCCGATGGAGATTGTCCGCATGGTGCGGCCGAGGATGACCCAGCGCATGGCGGCATCGGCGGTCATCGTGATGAGCGTGGCGAGTGCCGCGCCGGCTGTGCCCAAGTAAGGAATGAGCACAAACATGGCGACGAGCGAGATGGCGAGCGATCCGAAATCCGCCCACAAGTTCGCCCCTGGCCGGTTCATGGAACAAAGTCCATTGCCGGCCGCGGCGCCGAGGCTGTTCGCAAGGGCCGCCAGCGAAAGAATTCCCATGATCAGGCCGCAATTGCCGAATTCGGGTCCATAAACCAGTCCGGCGACGGGACCGCCGATGGTGAAGGCGGCGAGCGATGCCAGTCCGAGCGCGGCAGCGCAAAGAGTCGCCCGTTGCCGAAGGATTTTCTGCAAAGCGGGAATTCCTCCGCTCGCGAAGGCGAGGGCCGCCTTGGGGCTCATGAGGTTTCCCACGCCAATCAAAAACATGTTCGAGAGGCCGACGATGGTGGTACACGCGCCTAGCACGCCAGTTTCCATCGTGCCGTGGATGCCCGCGACAATCCAAGGCATCAAATAGGGCGTGCTGCTGCCGACGACTTGCGTCAGGAGGGCCCAGCGGGCGAACGACCAGTTTTCGCGGGCGTGCATCCAAGCGGCGGAAGGGGTGCCGCGATAGGATTCGGTTTTAGTGAAGGCCCAAACCAGCGCCGCCATTCCGCTAGCCAGTGCCACGCTCATCCAGGTGAGTTCGACATTGAGAACCCCTTTCAGTGCCAGCGGCAACATCAGACCAAGCTGCACCACGGCGACGAGCACATCGAGCGCAAACGCGAGGCGCAGATTGAGCTGAGCAAAGAGCATTTGCCGCACAAAATCCCGTAGCAAATAGAGGGGCGCGATGCCCAGCAGCAGAATCCAAACGGGTTTCATCGCAATGGGTCCGATGCCCGCGAGCAACATTCCACTGACAATGAGGCTGGAGAGCATTGCGAGCGCCAGATGATGCAGCAGGGCGCTGCCCGCGTAGGCTTCCGCCTCGATACCGCTCCTCCGCTGGGCGTAAACCAAGTAGGGAGCGGTGATGAGCTGCTCCTGAACGCCGCGGAAGAAGACGAGTGTCGAGAGTGCCAGGTAGTAGATGCCGAGCTCCGTCTTGCCGCTCCAGCCAAGCACAATGCTGGTGGCGAAGTTCGCGCCGCTCACGACCGCCTGGTCCGCAATCGCTAGACTGCCGCTCTTCACAAGCGAGCCACTTGCCAGGCACCGCGCATGGCCTCGCGCGGCAGCGAAGGCGGATCGGCAGGCGGTGAACAGGGTCATAGAAGGAGGGAGTTGGTAGGCGTCAAATGCGCAAGCGGCTTTGCAGGGCTCGCTTCACTCCCCGCAGAGCGCAGGTCCAGCCGCCAAGCCTGGCGGCCAGCGTGGCGGCTGTGTCGTGCTGTTCAGCGGGAAAGCGGCCCCAGGTGAAGGGATCCTGATCACGGAGCACCAGTTCTGGCTCCGTCGACAAGCTGCACAGCAGCCCGGCCTGGTGGGCGACTTGGGACATCTCGCCTCCCGCGAAGCCGTCTCGGACAACGCCGTAGGGAAAGGCAAAAGTCGCGCGGTACAAGGCAACCCGCTTTTGGATTTCGAGCACATTCTGGCGGAGGTCGCGGAGCAGCTTCGCGGGGCAGCTGCGAAAGTCATCATGCGTGTGCGTGTGGGCCGCCAGCTCGATCAGGTTGCTCTCCTGCATCTCGCGGCATTGGTCCCAGGTCAAAGGTCGCCACGAATCAGCGGGAACTTGCGAAGTGCCAGCCGCGAGCCAATCATCGCAGGGAAAAGGTTCAGCAGTGTCGAGGTACGCCGTCGCCAGAAAAATCGTCGCCGGAATGTTCAGCTCGCGCAGGATGGGCCAGGCCTGTGAATAGACGCACTCATAGCCATCGTCAAAAGTGACGACAAACGCTTTCCTCGGAATGGGTGTGCCGGCATCATGGAGGTCGAGGATGTCCCGCAGCGGCCACGCCTGAAACCCGCGACTTAGGAGACCGGTAAGTTGCTCCCGCAATCGCCGCGGAGTGACATTCCAGGTCGGCTCGGGAACGCCCGGCAGAATATCCGTCACCCGGTGATACATCAGGATGCCAAAACGGTCCTTCCCGCGGCAGCCGAAAAGGCTTTGCAGGAATGCAGCGCCGCGCAGGAGCAGGCGTTCCTTGAGACCGGGAACTCGCGCGGCCCGCTTGGCAACCGGCGATACTGATGGAAAAGAGGGGGCCAGCGACTGCATCTACGCCACCCCCACTCGCACCGCTCCCAGGACCGGCAGCCGCAGGACTTCTTCGATGTCGGCCAGCCGTTTGAGAGCCGGGTCGAGCATCGCGATGAGAAGGGCAATGCCAACGGCACCAAGCGAGGCCACGATGAAACCGAGGCCGAGGACGTAGATTTTGCGGGGGCCGCTGGATTTGGCGATGAAGCTGGCGGGTTGCACGAGCGTGATGTTGGAAATCCGCTCTTTGTCGAGCTGATCGTTGATGCGAGCCTGTTCCAGCTTGTCCGCATAGGTTTTGTAACGGGATTCCGCCAGGTCCACTTCCCGTTGAAGCTGTCCGAGCTGCATGTCGCGAGAATTCAGCTCCTTGAGTTCCACCGCCAATTGTGTCTGTTGTTCGGTCAGACGGGCGGCGCGACTGCGGAGGGAATCGGCGCTCGACCGCTCATTCAACAGAGCCTGCCCAGCGAGAATCTCCTTGAGCTCCGCGATGGTACCGCGAATGGCCAAGACTTGCGGATGATTATCGGAGAATTTGGCCGCCAGTTCCTGCTCCCGCGACTCGACTTTGTAAAGCTCCTGGCGCATCCCATCGACAGCCTGGCCGGGAGTATCCACCACGAGCGCAGGGATTTGTTCGGGAAGTCGGCCCACCGTGAGTGCCAGGACTGCGATTCTCGCCTCGGCATTGGCCAGGTCGCCCGAGTTGACCAGCAGCTTTCCTTCAATGTCGCTGATCTGACCTTCCAGCAGTTTGCGTTTGCCATCGATGGTAACGATATTCCAAGCGTTCTTGGACTCGCGCAGCTTGTTGGCTGTTTCCTTCCAGCGCTGCTCCAGGAGCTGCGTTTGTTCCCGGAAGAACTCGTACGAGCCGGCGGTGTGGTGCACCCGCAGATGTTCATCCATGTACAGCGAAACGAGCGTGGCGACGACCCGCTGGGCCAGCTCGGGGCGCTCCGCCTTGCAGCCGATGATGATGGTGCTGGTCTTTCGAGGAACGGTAATGAAGACGGATTTTTCCAGCTTGGCCAGTGCCTGCTGGTGCAGGGGCTCTCGGGTCTTGGCATCGGCAATGGCCGGTGTTTCCTGCGAGGCGGAAGTTGTTGGAATTGGCAGCGCGAGTTCGCTGGGAATTTGACCTTTCAAAATGTTCTCGGCCCCCAGCGTCTCGACCACCTTTTCCAAGAGTGAGCGGCTGCGGAGGACTTCCAGCAGCGAGTTCAGCTCGCTCTCGCGGGTGTCGTAGAGCGATACGACTTGGCCAGAAGTCGCCGTCGCCGTGGGGTCCATCACGGCCGTGCGGCCAAAACGGACGAACAGCCGGGCATCGGAATAATAGGCTCGGGGGAGCATGAAGGAGCCGACCAACGTCAGCAGCATGACCACCGCGAAGAACGCCGCTGAATACCGCCAATAGCGGCGGAGGGCCTGGCGAGTCTGCTGGGCGTATTCAAGCACGAGCTGAACAGTGGGCATGGCTCTTACATCCGTCAAAATCCGGACGAGCGGCGCAAGTGCGCACTGGTGGAACTCCCCGGTATAGATACGTAGGCTGTGGGGGGGAGAAAGCAAGAAATGTTGGCCGCCACTGTGTGGCGATCCTTGTCCGCTCTCGGAGTGAGCGGACTACTTTAATACTTCCGCGGCGTCACGCGGCTTTGCACGCGGCCAGGGAGTCCCTGGATGCGGAGGAAACCTTCGGCGTCGGTCTGGTTGTAGGAGCCGCCACCTTCCATCGTGGCGATACCTTCGTCGTAAAGGCTGTTCGGGCTGGTGCGGCTGGCGACTTGCAGGTTGCCCTTGTAGAGATGGAGCGTCACTTCGCCGGTCACTGTTTTCTGGGCGTCGCGGATGAAGGCGAGGAGTGCGTCGAACTTGGCGTGATACCAGAAGCCGTAGTAGACCATTTCGGCGACGACCGGCGAAAGTTGATCGCGGAGATGCATCAAATCCCGGTCCATGGTGAGCTGCTCGATTACCCGGTGGGCTGTGTAAAGAATCGTCATGCCGGGGGCTTCATACACCCCGCGGCTCTTCATGCCGACGAAGCGATTTTCGACCACGTCGATCTGCCCGATGCCGTTGCGTCCGCCGATGGAGTTGAGGGTCTTCACCATGTCGAGGGCCCCGAGCTTCTTGCCATTCACGGCGACGGGAATACCCTTCTCAAAACTGATCGTGACCGGCTCGACCTTGTCTGGCGCTTTCTGCGGCGAGACGGTCATTCCGAACTCGACGGTTTCTACACCGTTGACTTTCAGGTCTTCCAGCTTGCCCGCCTCGTAGCTGATATGCAGGCAGTTCTCGTCGCTGCTGTAAGGCTTGGAGACGGAAGCCTTCACGGGAATGTTCTTGGCGTTGCAGTAAGCGATCAGTTCCGTCCGGCCGGGGAAGGTTTGGCGAAACTTCTCCATCCGCCACGGGGCGATAACCTTAATTCCAGGATCCAGCGCCTCAGCCGCAAGCTGGAAGCGACACTGGTCGTTGCCTTTTCCGGTCGCACCATGGGCATAGGCGTTTGCCCCGACCTCGCGGGCAACTTGCAGGCAGACCTTAGAAATGAGGGGCCGGGCGATAGACGTGCCAAGCAGATAAACCGCCTCATACTTGGCCTGCCACTGCAACACGGGAAACGCGAAATCGCGGCAGAGTTCTTCCTGGGCGTCCACGATCCGGGCACTCTTGGCACCCCCGTTCTTGGCTTTGTTCAAAATGGCCTGGCGGTCCTCGCACGGCTGGCCCAGGTCCACGTAGACCGCGTGACATTCATAGCCTTCATCCTGCAACCAGCCCAGAATGACGGAAGTATCGAGGCCGCCGGAATATGCGAGGACGCAGGAGGGCATGGGAGGTAGTGGTGAGTGGTGAGTGGTGAGTGAAGCGGCTATTTTCCCCCGCGCTAGTCGGTCTGGCAAGGCGGCGTTAGGATGGGGAAATGGAAAGCAGTATTCTCGAAAAACTGGCCGGCGGATTGCTCACAGGCGGCATGACGAGCGGCGATTTCATCTCCTTGGCCGAAGAACCGACCGCATCCCGCACACCGTCGACTGCCGAGCTGGGGGAAGTCACGCTCGATCTCGACCGCCGCCGCCGCTGCGGCTTTCCCGAGGTCATTTTTGGCGAAGGCAAGACGGTTGCGACACTCGCGAAAATCATGGAGCGGATGCGGGAGGAAAAGGTTCGCGTGCTTGTTACTCGAGTCAGCCTGGAAAAGGGGCAGGAACTGGTCTCCCTTTTTCCGGCAGCGGTTTACAACGAAGTGGGTCGCACTCTGCGCCTGGAAGTCGCCGGCGAACAGACATCGCTCACCGGCAAAGTAGCCGTCGTCACAGCCGGCACCAGTGACCTGCCGGTGGCCGAAGAAGCTCGCGAAACGCTGAACTGGATGGGAGTTTCTGCCGACATCATTGCCGACGTCGGCGTCGCCGGTCCGCAGCGGCTAAGTGCCCGGCTCGACGACATTCGCGGCTGCGATGCAGTGGTCGTTGTCGCTGGTATGGAAGCCGCTCTGGCCAGCGTCGTCGGAGGCCACGTCGATTGCCCGGTCATCGCCGTTCCCACCAGCATCGGCTACGGCGCGAGCTTCGGCGGCATCGCGGCGCTGCTGGGCATGCTCAATAGCTGCGCGGCGAATGTGACCGTGGTGAATATCGATGCGGGGTTTAAGGGAGGGTATGTGGCGGGGCTGATTGCCCGCGGCCAACACCGCGGAAGGAGCTAAACGCTCGAATCATTTTTCGCTGCGGTTATTGCACCACCAAATTCGCCTGCTGCTCGCTGACACTGACACGGGCGATGGTGCCGCTGGTGAAAGGGAGGAAGTCCTGCTCGATGCCATCGGAGAAAATGACTCCTCCATCGGGCATCAGCGATTCGATCACCAATTCCTGCCGCTCCTCCAGCCAGCCGGCTACAAGCGAAGCCTGGGAGCGCTTGCTGATGAATGGTTCGCGGACCGCCCAGACCAGCTTGCGGTCTTCCCAGGTGATCGCCGGGCGGGCTTCCACTTCGGTTCCCAAGAACTGAGCCAGTCCCCCGGCCATGTTGAAGACGGATGACAGCAAGCCGGTGGAGCCGGCGCCGGTGGAAACCAAGATGCCGCTAGAGGACTGGGGCTCGGTGCGGCCGGCGAATTCGAGTTGGTAGCGGGCGGAGACGTGGCTGCCCGCTCCGATGAAGAAGTCATTGAAGGCGAGCATTTTCTGTCCGTCGTTCAGGTTCACTTCCGCTAGAGTGACCGGCCGCTTCTGGTATTTGCCGTTCAGAACACGGCGTACCGCCAGGCCCGCCTCTCGCACCTGGAACGGCAGTAGCACGCCGTCAATCCGCTTCGGATCCGGATTGACCGCCACGATGGGGATATTGCCGACATATTTGGCGGTGTTGGCGACCAGGCCATCCTGTCCCACGACGACCACCACTTCGCAGGTGCCAAAGTCGAAGTTGGCGATGAACGAGCGGTCAACCCGCTTCACCGGTAAGCCGAATTGCAGCTCGTTTTCGAGCTGATCCACGACCTGGCGATAGACACTGTCCTCCTGACGGTACTCGTCAAAATCAGCCTGTTGCGGCTGGCGGACTTGCGCGTGTCGGGCTTTGCGGCTGACTGTGGCCTTTGTGGCGGAAGTTCCCGCACGCTGGGCATCCTCCTGAGCGTGTGCCATCGCCAGCAGAAATTGTGCTTGTCCCAGCGTCCCCCAGCGGCGACGGAGCCCCTCCAGCCGCGTGGGATGCGTGACGAGCGCGATGCTGGGGAGTGATCGCATAGTATCTCACGGCCAACGACGAGCTAGGCCTTCTTCATCAGGGAGTTCAGCAAATCCGGAGAGACGTTCAGCTCGCCGATCTTGCTGGCGTTTTCGGCCAATTCGCGGAAGGCCAGCGCGATGTTCAGCTTCGCGTCTCCGCCGCCACCCGCTGCCAACAGCGTTTTCCAATCGACTCCCTTGAGCGGCTCGATCATCGATCGCAAACCGTGGGCTCGAGCTTCGGCTTCCTTTCGCTCGTTTTCCACTTTGTGATCGACAAGCGTGGCCCGCTGCTCCTCGACGGCAATCTCCGCGGCCATCTGCGTTTCGCGGACCTGCCGCTGCTTGAGCTGCACGGCAATTTCCGTGTTCAGCTCGTTCTCCTTGATTTTTCGCTCTTGCTCGACTGCCGCGTTGCGGCGGGCATAGATCGCTTCATCCGCCTGCCGGAGCAGCGACTCGCGGGCGTCCGCTTGCAGGGCCTTGGACATCTCGGGAGTCGGCTTGATCGACAGGATGGACAGCGCCAGCACCTCGATGCCGAGCATTTCCACCGTCGGCGACTGTTGCAGGCCGGCCAGTGTCTCCGCCACCAGCAAGTCCGAACTAATCAACACTTCCGCCAGTGGTCGCTTCTGAGTAAAGCTGCGGGCCAGGATCTGGGCACTGTTCACCAGACGGTCGCCGAGCTTCGTCGGGTCTTCGCTGCGGTACTTCTGCCGGCTGTCCACGCTGTAATCCAGCACTTCTGCCACTCGCTTGGCGTCGGTGATCCGGTAGGTCAATTCCCCTTGGATCGTGGCGTCCTGGAAGTCGGCCGTGACTTCGTTGAACACGAACGGCACATCGGTGCTGGTGAGCGGCACCAGCACGATTTCTGCCGAGGGCGCGAAGTAAAAGTAGGACAACCCCGCCCCCTGCCGCTTCACTTTGCCGCCAGAGTAGTGCAGGACGTAAGTGGTGGGCGGAACCTTGAGATAGCTGATCATGGGTCTTCCCTGGGAACGAAAGTCGGACTCGCGGCAAAGCAGAATCTGCTCCGCAAATCTAGCTCGCGCTGGAAACCCCTTCGCGCGCTGAAAAATCGCTGCCACCGGCGGATTCGGAACCAGAGGCAGGGTATGCTGAGCAGCAGTTCGGTCTCCAGTCCTCGCACTAGCCCCAAAGAATGTCTGATCTTCCCTCCCTGCCCCCGCGCAAGCCCGACGCCCACAAAGGCGATTACGGCCGAGCGCTGCTGATCGGCGGCAGTCGGGGGATGGCGGGGGCGATTGCCTTGGCGGGGATGGCCTGTTTGCGCAGTGGGGCGGGGCTCGTGAGGATTGCGGCGCCCGACGACGCGGCAGATACGATTGCCGCGTTCGAACCTTCGTACATGGTCACGCCGCTCCTTTGCGATCCCGTCAGTGGCGATTTGGAGGCGAGCAAAACGCAGGGGGAACTGGAAAAACGGCTGGACTGGGCCACTTGCATTGCCATCGGGCCGGGGCTCGGCCGCTCTCCGGAAAAGACGAAGCTGGTCCGCTGGATCTATAAGACAGCTAAGAATCCGCTGGTGGTGGATGCCGATGCGCTCAATGCCCTGGCGGAGCCGCCGCTCGAACTGGCAGCCCATGCGAATTCCCGAATCCTCACGCCGCATCCGCTGGAATTTGCCCGGCTTTCCGGCGTGAAGGTCGACTCGCGGGACGCACAGATTGTCGCGGCGAAGAAGCTCGCCAAAGAGCAGAAAGTCATCGTCCTGCTGAAGGGACAACACACCTTCATCACCAGCGGCAGCGAGGACGCGGTCAACCAGACCGGCAACCCTGGCATGGCCACCGGCGGCTGCGGAGACGTGCTGACGGGCATCATCACGGCGCTGGTTTGTCAGGGACTATCGCCGTTCAAGGCCGCTGTGCTGGGGGCCCATGTGCATGGCCTGGCGGGAGATCTGGCGGCCGCGGAATTGGGGCAGGTCTCGCTCATGGCCAGCGACCTGGTGCGGTTCCTGCCCAAAGCGTTTCAGCAGATTCAAACCACCGCCTGAGCCGCTTGTCATTTCGGCCAGTAGTGCCACACCATCAAGAATCCGTAAAACAGGACGGAGCCCAGCACCGCCTGATACTCCCGGTTCTTCTGCCACTGATCGAGCGACCAGCCGGTGAACCGGGGAATGCCGGGGATATAGGGAATGAACCGTGGGGTGCGGGCAGCGTATTCAGGCCAGGCATCGGGGAAAATAGCGGCCATCAATTTCTCTTCGCGGCGAATGGCGAGGTAATAGACGCCGAGCATCGGCAGCATTAGCACCGCCAGCGTCACGGCGTCCCACATGATGGCGCAGAAGCCTCCCATCATGAGAAATGAGCCAAAGTAAAGCGGGTTCCGCATGTGCTGATAAGGGCCGCTTGTTGTCAGGGCCTTGATCTTGTGCAGTGTACCCGCCGCCCAACTGCGAATGGCCAGGCCGAACAGAACCAGGAAAATGCCCAGCATCGCGGGCCAATCCTGCCAGTCGAGCAGATCCCGCGGACGCAATCCGCGGACGAATAAATTGACGCCGAAGAGGAGCAAGGTCATCGCAATCGTGAGCGGAATTCGCCGTTTCGAGAGGGCTTGTCCCAAACGACCGAGCGGAGTTGTTTCAACAGGCAATTGTGACCAGGCGTCGCGAGCAGGAAGGGACGCGGCGCCGGATGAAGCGGGTTGCGAAGCCATGCGGTAGAGCCAGTGTTGCGGACGTCCATGTCTAATGGGAGGACAACAAACGCCTAAGTCCCCCCGCGTGCCGAGTTTATATCGGTTGTGGCTTCTGGAGGCAACGTGAAAGGTGGGGTTCCGCGGCTCGCGAGGGTCAAAATGGCCGGACGGCCGCTAGCAGGCCCAAAAAATCTGATCATTCGGTAGCGTTTGTGATTGCGCTAAGGGGACGATATCTCACGCTAAGTGCTACTTAGGCGACTTCATTTCACCTTGTATCCATCGCGGGCGAATTGCGTGAAAATGCCGGGAAAACAGCGGTTTTTCCGTCAATTTAGCCTCGCCGGAGGCCGACTTATCGCTTAAACTAGAAAATCTTTTCACATTTCAACGAAACTGTTACGAAGCGCCCGAGGAGTTTGCCCTGATGAAAGCTTACCGAATTGTTTGGGAGGACGAAGCCAAAGCTCGCGAAGTCGAAATCTTCGTCGATTACACGCTGGAAGCTGGCCTGGTCCTGGTGGACGAAGTCCGCCCCACGAAGGTCACGCTGTACAGCAGCGAGACGAAACTGCCCGTGCGGACTTTGCCTGTCCACACCGCCTCCGGCCGCGCCCTGCTGACCCGCGCGTTCCTCGCCACCCGTGACGAGAGCATTACTCTGGCTGACGAAATTCAAGCCCAGCTTGACGAGCGCGACGATCTGGTTGCCGCCAAGGTTTAACCTCTTGCGGGCCTAAGCTGTCAACTGGCACGAAGAGTTCACTCGGGTCCATCACACAATCCCCCGCGCCTGTCGGGGGATTTTCTTGCGCATGCAGTGGAGATGTGCTGAGTACCTCGTGAGTCGGTGGTACACTGTTTTCATGAGCGAAGTGTCGGAAATTCCTTGCGGCGGGTGCGGGCGAGCCCTGCGGGTGATTCCCGAGCATGCGGGAAAGATGGCCCGCTGCCCAGTCTGCGGCCACATCACTCAAATACCGACCTCGATGGGGACGAGCATCGCGTCCAATCCCCTGCCGGCGAGCGGCCAGCCAGAAGAGACCGAAGTTTCGACTCTCGCACCCGCTCCGACCACGGGGCTTTCATCTCCTCCCTTCTCCATCCACAGCGACACTGCCGAGTGGTACATGAAAACTCCGGAGGAGCAGACCTTCGGGCCCGCCAGTTTTGGGGATTTGGAGCGGTGGGTGCAAGAAGGGCGGATTACTTCCGATTGTCATCTTTGCCAGGGAGCCGCAGGCAACTGGCAGCCGGCGGACTGGCTCTTTCCGTCTCTCAAAGCGCAGCCAACCTTCCACCCTGTTTTGACTCCCCCCACCCCCACGGCGAACTTCTCCCAGGCGACTCCTGCGGCAAATCACTATCCACCTCCTGGCGTCAACCCGCATCCTGCTGCGGGCGGTTTTGCGGCGGGCCGCTATGTTGCTCCCCATCGGGGGGCACTGATTCTCGTCCTGGGATTGATGGGCCTGTTCATCCAGTGCCCCATTTTTCCGTTCATGACCTGGGTGATGGGAAGCAACGATCTGCGGGAGATGCAATCCGGGCGGATGGACCCGGCGGGACGAGACCTGACCCGGACCGGCATGATCATCGGCATGATTCTTTCCCTGCTGTGGATTGTCGGTTTCCTGTTTTTCTTTGTCGTCGTGCTCGTCGGCATGGCAGGGAGTTGAGTGATCCCCTATGGCCATCGACAGCACCTGTCAGTCCTGCGGCAAGCACCTGCGCGTGGCAGATGAACACGCCGGCCAGCAAGCCCAATGCCCCAGTTGTCACACGCTCTATACCGTGCCGCCGCGCAACGTTGGCATGGCCCTCACCCTGGCCGCTCCCGGCGAATACCCCGATAGCTGGCAGATGAAAACGCCCGAGGGACTAGTCTATGGGCCAGTCACGAAACTGGAGCTGGATGAATGGTGTCGCCACGGGCGAATCACTCCCCGCTGCCAACTGTTACAGGAACGGCGCGACAACTGGATGTGGGCCGCGGAAGTCTACCCCGAGCTGCACCAGGCCGCCGCCACCATGCAGCCGGTCGGGCACATGGCCCCCGTCACGCCCCATGCCCCAATGCCGGTCGCCCCAGGGAGCATCTACTATCCCAAGGCCCACCGCGGCATGTTGGTCCTGGTGTTGGGTCTCCTTGGCTATGTCAGCTTTTGCTTTTTCGTTTCCATCGCCGCGCTGATCATCGGTTGGCAAGATCTCTCCGATATGAAAGCCGGGCGGATGGATCCCGAAGGGCGCATGCTGACGCTCATCGGCGTCATCCTGGCAGCAATCTGGATCGTGGTAAGCGTTGGCTACCTCGGGTTTCTGTTCCTGGGATTGGCGGGGGTTTTTTGGTAGGAGTTTATCACTCCGCCAACGGGCTGATAGACTCAAACTCCAGCGACACTTTTTCGGGAATCAACACATGCCCAAACACATCGAAGTCCACAAGCTGAGCGGGACATCCGGCGACGTGTGTCTCGTTCGGCTACTCGACAAGAAGCTGAATAATCCACTTGTCATTCAAGAAACGGTCGGCGAACTTGCGGCCCTGGTGGACGAAGGGCATACGAAGCTGGCGATTTCTTTTGCGAATGTCGAAGTCCTGATGTCCGCATTCCTCAATTCGCTGCTCAAGCTAAGACAGAGGCTCGACGAAAACTCCGGGGCAATCCGCATCTGCGACTTGAGCCCCCCTGTCCGCGATGCTTTTACCGTCCCGAAGCTCGACCGGGTCTTTGTCATCAAAGCCACACAGAAGGACGCTCTGGCGGACTTTTGATCTGCCGTTTCGCCACCCGCAGTTATTCCACCTTCTCCTCCGGGCGTATCGGCTTCTTTTCCCACTGCCAGACGCCGTCCACTTTTTGCAGCAGCCGGGCTCCGCTGCCGGGGACGGCGGGAACGTTTACCTTGGGCAGCCAGCTCCGGTGTTCGGCAATAATGTCCGCGACTTTTGGATCTTCGGCGAGGTTCGTCCACTCGTTCGGGTCGGATCGTTCGTCGTACAGCTCTTCGCTGCCGTCGGCATAGCGAATGTATCGCCAATTCTCGCTCCGCACGCCGTGGTTATCCTGGTTGTGCGTCGTGATGGCGGGCCATTCGCGCTGGGCACTGGCGTCTTTGAGTTGCTGTAACAGGCTGTGTCCTTCCAGATCGTTCCCCGGCGGCAGATTACAGAGGTCGATCAGCGTGGGATACATATCGAGCAACTCCGCGGGACGCGAGCAGCGAACATCCGGAGCAATTCCCGGCCCGGCGAAAACCAGCGGCACGCGGGTGGAGCGATCCCAAAGCGAGTTCTTGCCGGTGATTCCTTTCTCTCCCAAGTGCCAGCCGTGGTCGGACCAGAGGACGACGATGGTATTCTCCGCCTGGCCACTTTTCTCCAAAGTCTCCAGCACTCGACCTACCTGGCTATCCATGAAGCTAACGCTCGCCAGGTATGCCCGCACCAACGGCTCCCATTGGCCTGACTTTTTCAGCCACGACAGCCGCGGCTCGGGGAGCTTCCAGTGGAGGTTCCAGGCGAATTCCGGCACGTCGGCCCGGTCGTCCGCTTTCACCGGAGGCATGACGAGCTTGTCCGCGGGGTACAGATCGAACCACTTCTGCGTGGCGTAACACGGCACATGCGGATGCCGGAAACCGACCGCAAGGAAGAACGGCTTTTCGCGCGGCTTCTTCAGCTCGCCGATAGCCCAATCGGCAATTAGCCAGTCGTCTTGCTGCTCGTCCCGCTCGGGGACGACTCCCCAATCCATCGCCTTGATGTTGTCCGGCGTCTCCACGAACTTCTTCGCCGGCAGATTTTTGTAGCCGCCGGAATGGCCCCAGTTCGTAAACTCTTTCCCTCGCTCCGCCACTGCCGGATAGCCGTCGTGATGGACTTTTCCCGTCATCAGCGTCTCATATCCATTGGCCGCGAAGTGCTGGGGCAGTGTTACCACGTCCTTCAGCGGCCCGACCGTGCGAAACCACGGCTGCAGCGCATAGATGCCGGTCGACGACGGCCGTCGCCCCGTCATCACGCTCGTCCGCGACGGATTGCAAAGCGGCGCCTGACAATGGGCGTTCGTAAACAGCGTCCCCCGTTTCGCGAGCGCATCGATGTGAGGCGTCTGCACCTGCGGATGGCCACCCAAACAGCCAATCCAGTCGTTCTGGTCGTCGATGGCGATGAACAGGACATTCGGCCGCTGAGCTTTCGCACTTTCCGCGGCAGCCAGGTCGGCAGCCAAGAAGGCCGCGGCCAGCAATCCTCCAAATCTGGCAATCCAAGTACGGATGGTCGGCGTCAGCATAAATCACCCTCGGATTTGAGAAGTACGCATTCTAGTCCGGCATGACCAGAGCCTGCACTCTCCCAAGTTGACCAGGCAAACACAAGGCGAACCTCTCTTGTTCCTCGAGTGTCCATGCCGCACGGCCAGGTTTTGGCCGATTTGTTTGCCTCAGAGAGTTTTTAGGAGCCCGCCATGAATTGCAGTTCGCTGTGTGCCCCGCCAACCCCGCGTTTCCACTTCCAATTGCCACTCATGATTTCCCGCGAGCACGAATCATATGGCCCGTTTTGATTCCATCCGCAAGCCGAAGAAGGTCCGCGCCGAGGGTCCGGACCCGGGCATGCTTTCCCACATTCGTTCTTTGGGGCTGAACGGCGTCGATGATTACTTCGACTGGTGCTCCCGGCACGGTTTCGGCCGTCAAATCGACAAGCACTGGCGGCAGCGGGCCAAGGAGCGGAGCTTCTCCCAGCGCGAGATTGCCGCTGCCCGCGTGGCCCAGAAAAAGCAGGAGCGAAAAAACCCGCAGCGGATTCTCGACAAGATCATCGGCGGGGAGCTGACCGGCGATTCGGTCACTCAGCCGCACTTGCAGGCAATTTGCCGGGCGTTTGCCTCCGTCTCCAGCGACCGCAAGGCACGGTTTGCCTTCCGGGAAGTTCTCTGCCGCGCGTCGGCGGACACTGAGCTCCTGAGCAGCCAGCCCGTCATCGCGGAATTCGGCCATCAGGCCGGCAACTCGTTCATCGACGGACTGCTCGCTCTCTCCCGTCACTTCCGCGCCAAGGTTCGCCCGCTGGATGATTGGCAGCCGCAGTCGCACAACGCGCGCCGTCAGTTCGCCTCGCTGGCCCGCCACCTGTTTGCCGAGTGGCCAGTCCCACCGTTCCTGGACTCGGCCTGGTTCCTGGGAGATGGCCCGGAAGCGCAGCGGCAGCAGGCGTGGTTTCTGCACATCGGGCGAGGCGAAAACATCCGCACGGCCGACCTGCCGATTCCCTACACCAAGCGGATGGCGCACGAGTTCATGCAGGCTCCCGTCGAGTTGACCGCCCAGGCCGCGCTCCGCTGGGGACAAATCCACGCGCTGGGGGGAAATGCCCGACTGGCAAAAGCCGTTCTGGGAACCTGGCTGGGGACGAACTTCACCCACAACGACTTTTGGACGACCGTATTGCAGTTTCTGATCGCTAATCCGCTCCTCGATGTCGCGCATGTAGGACCAATCATCGACTTCATCCAGCACCAGAAGTTTGCCAGCGAAGAAGTCGTGGTTAACGGTGTCCGCGAACTGATCGGACCTCCACAGCCGAACTTCACCATGAAGGGTCGCACCCCGGATTCCCTGCTGCGGCAGGTGAGAGCCTGGCACCGAACGTTGGCCCGCGTCCAAGTGCCGCGCGACCAGTGGCAGCCGTCCGGAATTGCCGGTTTCCAGTTCGAAGAGGGTTCCGCGAAGAGCGCCAATCACAAAATCTGGACGATCCGGGAGTTGACGAGCTCGCGAGCTCTGCTGGACGAAGGGCGGGCCATGAAGCACTGCGTCGGGAGCTATGCGAGCTCCTGCGCGCGCGGGAACTCATCCATTTGGACTTTGGAAGTGGAGCTCCCCCTGGGGCAGTTTCGGGTGCTCACCATTGAAGTTCAGACTCACTCGCGGCTGATTGTGCAAGCTCGCGGCAAGTGCAATGCCCTGCCGACCGAAAAGCACCTCTCCCTGCTCCGCCGCTGGGGCGAGCAGGCGGCGCTGACCCTTGGAAGACATGTTTGATGCCGGAGTAGCATCCCGCCTCGTGACATGCCGGCAAGGCCGATAGAATATCCGTTTCGTCGCTCTCCATCGCTGGCTGTAACCGAAGGATGCTTGTCATGCCCGTCTCCGCCACTTCCATCCCCCTCACCCTCCTCGAAGCCGACGCCGTCGTCGTCGGCATCTACGCCGATAGCTCCCCCGCCGGCTCCGCGGCCGAGCTCGACAAAGCCACCGGAGGCCTGCTGACTCGCCTCATTGAGCGGAAGGAAATCACCGGCAAGAAGAACGAGATCACCACGATTCTCGGCCCCGCGGGAATCAAGGCCCACACGGCCGTCATCGTTGGCCTCGGCCCCAAGGACTCCTTCGACCGAGGCACCGCCTTCCGCGCTGCCGCCACGGCCTCAAAGTCCTTGGCTGGTAAGGAGCGGGCCAAAGTCGGCTACTACCTTGCCGACGATTGGTCGAAAGACCTCGCCGAAAGTGGCGTCGCCGGCAGCATCGTCGGCTGCGTGGGGCAAGATCTCTATAAAGCGAAGAAAAAACACTTCCCCCCCGGCGAAATCCTCTGGAGCGGCGTGGAAGCAGCCCCCCTCGATAGCGGCATCATTCTCGGCGACGCTCAAAACCTCACCCGCCGCCTCGTCAACGAGCCCCCCAGCGAGATGTATCCCGAATCGTTCGCAAATGAAGCCGTCCGTGTCGCGGAAGAAAACGGCCTGGCCATCGAAGTCTGGGACCTCGCCCGCCTGGAAGCCGAACGCTGCGGCTCCCTCCTCGCCGTCGCCCGCGGCAGCGACCGCGAGCCGCGGCTGGTGATACTCCGGCACAGCGGCGGCAAGGAGGGAGACGCCCCGCTGGCCCTCATCGGCAAGGGGGTGACGTTCGACTCCGGCGGCCTCTCCATCAAGCCGAACGACGGCATGGTGACGATGAAGTGCGACATGGCGGGGGCCGCCACCGTCCTGGGGGCCATGCAAGCCATCGCCCAACTCCGGCTCCCCGTCAACGTCATCGGCCTCGTCGGCCTCGTCGAAAACATGCTCTCCGGCTCGTCGTACAAACTCGGCGACGTCCTCCGGGCCCGCAGCGGCAAAACTATCGAGGTCCTCAACACCGACGCCGAAGGCCGCCTCGTCCTAGCCGACGTCCTCGACGTCGCCCTCCAG
>SXOA01000063.1 GCA_005778405.1 Planctomycetaceae bacterium | reverse complement strand
GTTTGAGAAGGCGGTTGATCCGCTCTTCGATGCGAGTCAACTCGTGCCCTTCATCGGGACAGACAAATGTGTAGGCGACCCCTTCGCGTCCCATGCGGCCGGTGCGACCGACGCGGTGGACGTAGTCGTCGCAGAACTCGGGGATGTCGTAGTTGATGATGTGCGAAATGGTGGAAACGTCGATGCCGCGGCCGACGACATCGGTGGCGACGAGAAATCGGACCCGCCCCGCTCGGAAGCCAGCCATCACCCGGTCGCGGGCCGATTGTTGCAGGTCGCCGTGGATGCAGTCCGCCGCCCGGGTCTTTTTCGACAGCCGCATGTGGATTTTGTCGACCCCACGCTTGGTCCGGCAGAAGATAATGGCCTGCTTGGGCTTGTCGCGGAACAAGAGCCGGAGAAGCAGCTCGAACTTTTTGTGCGGGTCAACCGTGAAGTAATACTGGTCGATGGTTTCGACCGCGACGTCACCGACGGAGAAGTTGAGCGTCTCCGGATCCTTCATGTATTTCTGAGCCAGCTTGGCGATTGGCGGCGGGACGGTGGCGGACAGCAGAAGCGTTTGTCGCTCCTTGGGGCATTGGCGGAGAATCCGCTCGATGTCCGGCCGAAAACCGATATCGAGCATGCGGTCCGCTTCGTCCAGCACGACGAACTTGAGCTGCGTCAGATCAATGGTGCGGCGGGAGAGATGGTCCAGCACGCGCCCGGGAGTGCCGACGACAATCTGGCACCCCTTGCGGAGCTTTTCGATCTGCGAACGGATCGGCTTGCCGCCGTAAACCGCGGCGCAGTGGACGCGGCGGCCGAAGGCGAGCTTTTCCGCTTCGTCATGCACTTGCACCGCCAATTCCCGCGTAGGGACCATGATGATCGCTTGGGGAGAGTGGATATCCTTGCCGAGTTGCAGCTTCTCGAGGATCGGGATGACGAACGAAGCCGTCTTGCCGGTTCCCGTGCGGGCCTGGCCGACGACATCCACGCCTGCAAGGGCCCGCGGAATGAGCCCTTCTTGAATGGCCGTGGGATATTCGTAGCCCGCCTTCTCCAAAGAGGCGAGCATGATTTCGGAGCACCCGAGCTCGCGGAAGGATTTCTTGGGAGGAGGGGCAGGTGCATCACCGCCGGCTGTCGCGGCAGGAGCGGGGGTGGGATGGTGGGCGGGAGTTCGCTCTGTCAACGGCGTTCAAAGCTCCGGGTAAGTAGGAGGGTACATTCGTGAATGATTTTTGATAAGTCTAGCGAGGGCAAGGAGTTTCGTCAACGCGGGGAAAAGGAATGGATTGGAACAGAAGGGAACGAAGGAAACGAAGGGGAAGGAGTGAGGAGAGTGAGGGAATCGAAGAGTCCAGCCCTTCCTCCTCGTGCTTTTGCCTTCTCTTTTCTTAACTTCGTTCCCTTTGTTTCCTTCTGTTCAAGACGGCTTCCGTTGTTTTCTTGGTTCTATAGCCGGATGACCTTGTTTCCACTGACCCGGCGGATGAGGCGTTTCATTTCCAGGACGCTGATGGTGGAAAGGACCTGGGGGACGGCCATTTTTGTGGACGAGATGACTTCATCGATGCTGGTTGGGTCGCTGCCGATGGCGGTGAGGACGGAGGTTTCCAGTTCGTTGAGCTGTAACTCGACGGGATGGCGGATTTCGCGGCCATCTTCGCGCGGAGCGGCGGCGACGAGCGGGCCGAACTCTTCCAGCACGTCATCGACCGTCTCGGTGAGCTTGGCTCCATCCCGAATCAGCCGGTGGCAGCCGCGGGAGTTGCGGCTGTCGACGCGGCCGGGGACTGCGAAAACTTCGCGGCCTTGCTCCATGGCGAGTCGAGCCGTGATGAGTGCGCCGGAACGGTCGGACGCTTCGACGACGATGACTCCCAGGCTCATGCCGCTGATGATGCGATTGCGCTGCGGAAACGAACCGGCGAGCGGCGGCGCGAGCGGATGGCTTTCGCTGAGAATCGCGCCATGGTCCATCACCTGCTGGGCGAGAGGCTCATTTTCGGGAGGGTAGATTTCCAGCACTCCTCCACCGAGCACCGCGATAGTTCGGCCGCCGACCTTTAGCGCCGCGGTATGGGCGGCCGAATCAATGCCGCGAGCGAGGCCGCTGATGATGGTGTATCCGGCATGTGCGAGCCCCGATGCCAGGCGTTCCGCTTGAACCAAGCCGTAGGCCGTGGCGTGGCGCGTGCCGACAATGGCGACGGCCAAGGCATCGACCGGCAGGATTTCACCCCGGACGAACAGGACACCGGGCGGGTCATGGATATCCTTAAGCGGACGAGGATAAGCCGCCGAGGTCTCCAAAAGTAGGGTAATCTGCTTCTCGCGGCAGAAGGCGATTTCCTTGGCGACGTCGATTTCCTGTTCGGCAGCTGTGATGGACCGCACGAGCTTCGGCCCGACTCCCTCGACGTCACGAAGCTCGCTGGGAGCAGCCCTGAAAACATTCGCCGCTCCCTCGAACCGCTTCAGGAGCGCTTTGCGAATTCGCGGGCCCACGCCGCTCACCATGCACAGCCGCAGTTCCGCGGCCAGAGCTTCGTCAACGCTCTGAGCTGGGTCGGCCTGGTCAGAAGTTGACGACATGGGAGGTGAATCTCAAGTCCTCAAGAGTGCCACGCTCGGCGAATGAGGGCCGCATCGATTCCTCCGACCAGCTCGACATGGCCAAGTCTCGAAGGAAGCACAAACCGCAGTTTCCCCTCCTCGGCCTTTTTGTCTCGCTGCATGGCCGTCATCAAGGCGTCGATGTCGAGCCCCGTGACAGTCGTCGGCAGGCCGAGGGCGGAGAGGAGATTTCCCTGGCGCATCGTCAACTTCGTGTCAATACGTCCGACGAATTCCGCCAAACGCGACGCGCACATCATGCCGATGGCCACGGCTTCACCGTGGAGGTAGGTGCCATAGCCTGCCACGGTTTCCAGGGGATGACAAAATGTATGCCCGTAATTGAGGACTGCCCGCAGGCCGGTCTCCTCATGTTCGTCGGCGGCGACGACCTGGGCTTTGAGCTCGCAGGAGCGGCGGATGAGGTGGAGCAGCGTGGCATTATCGCGAGCGTTGATCTCGGCGATGTGCGATTCGAGAAACGCGAAGAACTCCTCGTCCAGGATGACGCCGTATTTGACGACTTCAGCCAGCCCGCTGCGATACTCGCGGGCGGGTAGAGTATCGAGTGCCGCCAGATCAATAAGCACGCCCGCCGGCTGCCAGAAAGCGCCGACCAGGTTCTTGGCGAGTGGCAGATTGATGCCCACTTTGCCACCGACACTGCTATCCACCTGGGCCATCAGGCTGGTGGGAACCTGGATGAATGGAATTCCGCGAGCGTAAGTTGCGGCGACGAAGCCTGCCAAATCGCCGACGACGCCGCCACCCACGGCAACGACGAAAGTCTTACGGTCAGCGCCCAGCTCCAACAGACGGTTCCAAAGCGCCGCCGCCTGTGCCGCACCCTTGGTGTCTTCGCCCGCGGGGACGACGAGGGTATCGGTTCGAGTTCCACTTGCAACCAGCGCCGCCGCGACTTTGTCCGCATGCGGCTGCCGGACATGCTCATCGGTGATGACGACCGCTTGCTTTCCCTTCAGCCGCTCGGCGACAAATCGGCCGGACTCGTCGAGGATTCCGCGGCCGATGCGGATGTCATAACTCCGCTCGCTCAGCTCGACGCGGATGGTGACGGAGTCGGACAAAGGAAGCTTCGGGTAAGTTGCTACTTTACGTGGACAGCCGCTGCACGTCCGCCGGCGTTACGGTGATCGTGCGGCAAAAGCCGGTGTGCGTGCGGACATAGACAATGTCGCTGCACTGATCGGGCTTGGCGTGCAATTCGGCTTCGATGCGGGATTTCTCCGCCGGCGGCAGGTCGGCATATTCCGCCGGCCAGACAGTGTCGGTTTCCATGACGAGGGCTTCGCGGTAAGGGTCAAACTTGTCGGCCACGGCAGATTGGCTCCTGCAGGTAAGGCACTATGGCAAATGGCAAAGGACTATCATACTGGCGAGTGGCCCTAGAGAAAATCCGGCAACCATGCTCATGCGAAGTAGCGGCAAGCTCGTCGTTTTCACCATTTTTTCCGTCGCCGTTGCAATGGCGAGTTTTGCCCTTTGGTGGAATTGGGGATTAGGGAGGCGGAGCCTGGAGTTTTGGGGAGAAAATGGAGCTCTGCTCATTCGGGACGCCAAGTCGGTCACACTCGTGAAGCTCGATCCCCGGATTCCGAATCCCGCTGCCAAGTGTCCGCCACTCCCAATGGATTCGCGAGACTTGAACTCGGCGGAGAAACGAGATCTTAGCGACGTCAAAGGTCTCGTTCACGCTCGACACGTCTTTCTTGAGGACGCCAGCTTTGACTGGAACCAACCCGTTTCAAACGAGGTTGAATGGCAGTACGCCGTGTGGTTCGATGGAGGAAAGGATGATGTCTTTGTAATGCTCGACTTGAAGAATGGAATCGTTGGGTCGAGCCGTCGTTACCAGGCCCTCCGCCTCAGTCCCCAAACGGCCGCCGGCTGGAAGCTCTTCATCAGCCGTTACTTCCCGGTAGACACCTCTCTGGCACCGGCCCAAGCCAAATAACCGGCATAAGCGGACGTACGCTCACAGCGTCACCGTATCTTCCCAACCGCCGGCAATTCCCGCCCCAGCGTGACCTATGCTTTTCACGGACTGTGGACTGCCGCGCGCCCCAATCGCGATGCGAGTCCTCACGCTCTTTGACCCTTACCCAATTGCAGTCAGACACCGCCATGATGAAAGCTCCTCAGTCCCCCGCCCGTTCCGCGGAATCCGCCAAAGCGGAAGAATTTGACCAGCTCAAGCGGAAGATTCACACCAAACTTGTGGATAAGCTCGACTTGAACAAAGTTGGCGAATTGCAAGGGGATGTCCTCCGCCGTGAGATCCGCCTCGTCGTCGAGCATCTCTGCGATACCGAAGAGACCTTTCTCAATCGCAGCGAACGCGAGCGACTGATTGAGGAGGTGCTGGATGAGACCTTTGGCCTGGGACCGCTGGAGTTTCTGCTCAAGGACCACACCATCAGCGATATTTTGATCAACGGCCCCAAGAATATCTATGTGGAGCGGCGTGGCAAACTGGAGAAGACCCAGGTCGAATTTCGGGACAACGCTCACTTGTTGCAGATTATCGATCGCATCGTCTCCAAGGTCGGCCGCCGCGTGGACGAAGTCTGTCCGATGGTCGATGCCCGCCTCACGGACGGCTCCCGCGTGAACGCCATCATTCCACCACTGGCCCTGGATGGTGCCGCAGTCTCCATTCGCCGATTTGGTGGCAATCCGCTCAAGCTTGAAGACCTGCTCAACTTCAAAGCCTTCACGCCGGAAATGGTGATGCTGCTGGAAGGAGCGATCAAAGCCCGGCTGAACATGATCATCTCGGGCGGCACAGGCTCCGGCAAAACGACGCTGCTCAACACGCTCTCCAGCTTCATTCCCAGCCACGAGCGAATCGTCACCATCGAGGACGCCGCCGAACTTCAGCTCCAGCAGGACCACATTGTCCGCTTGGAAACGCGGCCGTCGAACATCGAAGGCAAAGGGGCTATCAGCGCCACCGACCTTGTGAAAAACGCCCTCCGAATGCGTCCCGAACGAATCATCATCGGCGAATGCCGCGGTCCAGAGACTCTCGACATGCTGCAAGCC
>SXOA01000062.1 GCA_005778405.1 Planctomycetaceae bacterium | reverse complement strand
GGATGCCGAAGTGCAGGTTCCGCCCGCCGTAGTAGTGGCTGCTGAAGTGGCCGGCATCGACCGATTCCATCATGGTCATCGTGCTGGGGGCCAGGTCCGCCGAGCCGCCGATGAGCCAAGGGAAGTTTTTCGCGAGGCCGTTGATGACCTTGCCCGAGGAAATGCGGGTGGCCATTCCCTTGGCATCGGCGGGGAAGGTCGGAATGGCCGCATCCCAACCAGCGGGGAGTTCGCCTTTCCAAATCGCCTTGAGTTCGGCGGATTCCTGCGGGAACATTTTTTCGTAGGTGGCGAATTGTTCGTGCCACTGACGGCAAGATTCCGCCCCGCGCTTGCCGAGATTTTCGGCAAAGTGCTGGGGCACTTCCGGCGGGACCAGAAACTGGGCATCTTCCGGCCAGCCGTAGGCTTTTTTGGTGAGCTTCACTTCATCCGGGCCAAGTGGTGCGCCGTGAGCGTTATGGGTGTTGGCCTTATTCGGCGATCCCCAGCCGATGATGCTCTTGAGGACGATGAGCGTGGGCTTGTCGGTTGATTTTTGGGCCGAGTCCAACGCCTTTTGAATCGCGGCCAGGTCATTGGCATCCGTGACCGTCAGAGTGTTCCAGCCGAGCCCTTCGAAACGGCGGGCCACGTTTTCGCTGAAGGCGAGCTCGGTGTGTCCTTCGATGGTGATGGTGTTGTCGTCGTAAATCCAGACGAGATTATTGAGCTTGAGATGCCCAGCGACCGAGGCCGCTTCGCAGGCAACTCCCTCCATGATGTCCCCGTCGCTGCAAAGCGCATAGACGCGAAAGCCGAACAGGTCGTGCCCCGGCTTGTTGTAGCGGGCGGCGAGCCACTTGGCGGCCATCGCCATGCCGACGCTGTTGCCTACTCCCTGTCCCAGCGGCCCGGTGGTGGTTTCTATTCCCGCTGCGTCGCCGTATTCCGGATGTCCCGCGCAGGGGCTGCCGAGCTGGCGGAAGTTCTTGAGGTTGTCGAGCGTGATGGCGAGCTCCCCTTCGTGGAGCTTCCCTTGCTTATCGGCTTTTGTTACGCCCGCGAGGTGCAGCGTGGAATAGAGGAGCATCGAGGCATGACCGCAACTAAGAATGAAGCGGTCCCGCCCCGGCCAGTGGGGATGAGCCGGGTCGTAATTGAGGTTGTGATTCCACAGCTGGTAAGTGACCGGGGCCAACGCCATGGGCGTGCCGGGATGGCCGCTGTTGGCCTTCTGCACGCCGTCCATGCTGAGGGTGCGGATGGTGTTGATGGCGAGCTGCGAGAGGTCGGAAGCCATGTCGGGAACCTATGCCTGAATTCAGCGGTCATTTGGCTGCAAAAAATGAGAATCGGGTCATCCTACACACTAGCCCGGCGCGCCAGCGAGGGGGGAGCATGTTTTGAAAACACTTCTTGCTTGAAAACGGGGGTGGTTCTATGCTTACACCGATTCACTGGGCTGGCGGCACTGTCCTTCGCTTGCGCTTCAGGCTGGTGTAAACGTGGAGCTTGCCATGCATCTGGGAAATGGAGCCTTGACCCCTGAATGTGCTGCGTTGGCTTTTGGCGCGGCGGGTGTTGGTTTGGGGGCTGCGGCGATGGACATTGCTCGAACCGTATCCGCGAAAGACGGGAAGAAGTTGAGCCTTGCCGTCGTCCTGGGCCTGTTCGTATTCGCCGCGCAGAGATTTAACGTGCCGGTGCTGCCGGGAATCAGTGCCCATCTGGTCGGCGGCGTGCTGCTGGCGTGGATGCTAGGGCCTAGTTTGGGTGCCTGGACGATGGCAATTGTGTTGGCGGTGCAAGCGATTGCACTCGGTGACGGCGGAGTGGCTGCGCTGGGAGCGAACATCGTCAATATGGCGCTGCTTCCCGCCGGTGCGGTTTATCTGATACGACGAGTTGATTGCCAGCGGTCATTCGTCGCGGCCGGTGCCGCAGGAATCACGGTTGTACTGGCTGCCCTACTGATTCCGCTGGAAACGGCCCTCTTCCGCCCGACCAGCGAGCTCGCCGGCTGGAGCGACTTCGCCAGCAGCATGTTCCTGTCGCACCTGGCAGGGGGAGCCGTGGAAGGGGCGCTGACATTGGCGTTGCTTCTGGCACTTTTGCCGGCCAAAGCCTCGGCTGCGGAAACTCGTTATTCCTGGCAAACCGGGGTGCTTCGCGTTGCCCTGTGCGTCGCGATTTGTGCGGCGATTGTCACCTGCCGAAGTGAGTTGCCCGATAGCTACGAAGCTGCGGCAAAGAGCAGCGGCCTGGCGTGGCTGCTGAAGTAAGTGGCCAGCCAATGCGGATACAAACTCAGGCATTCCAGTGCCTGGCCACGTTGGCCTTCATGAACGCCAGGGCATCGCGGCTGAGCTGCTCTTCGCTTTCGTACATCCGCCGCCAGATTTTGGTGGCGGCGGCGATTTCGGGGAGGGCGAGGCCGAAGGCTTCGACGACAAGTGTGTCGTTGTAGCCGACTTGGTGAAGGACCTCGAAGGTCTCGCACCACTTCACGTCTCCCTGGCCGGGCGTGCCCCGATCGTTTTCACTGATGTGTACGTGGCAGAGCATGTCGGCACAGCTATGGAGGGCTAGAGCAATGCTCTTCTCTTCGATGTTGGAGTGGAACGTGTCGTACATCATGCGGCAGTTGGGGTGAGCCACCTGGCGGCAGAAGCGGGCGGCGTCGGCATGGCTGTTGAGGAGGTAAGTCTCAAAACGGTTGAGGCATTCGACGCCGAGCGTGACGCCGCATTTGCCAGCATGCTCCGCGGTCTTCCGCATCGAGTCTACTCCCCATTTCCATTCGTCCCCCGTCGGCCCCGCGCCGCTGAAGACCCCGATGGCGGAATGGAACGGCCCGACCAGCTTCGTTGCCCCGAGAGCGGCACAACAGTCGAGAACCTTCTTGTTTCCATCCACCCCACGCTGGCGATTGGCAGCATCCGAACTGATGGGGTTGTCGTCTCCGCCACGAATGGTGACAGCGGTACGTGCCAAGCCGATTTCATCGAGCTTTTTTCCCCATTTGCCGTAATCGAGCCCCGTGTTGAAGATCGGCACTTCGACCGAGTCGTAGCCGTAGTTCTTCAGCATGTGGAGCACAGGAAGCAGGCCGTCGCTGATTTCACCAGTCCAGAGGAGCAGGTTCATGCCGTATTTCATGGGAGAAAATCCTTGTTAGTGTTGGCTCTTGTGTTCGGGTAATAGCTCGTGCCGGCGGCTGCGGACGGTTGCCCGCATCTCGGGAAACAGTTCCGCCAACTCTGGCGGCAGTTGCGGCAGGTTGACGCGGCGCATGACGTGGTTGAGCCGAACGAGCAGTTTGCCATCCTCGGCGTAGTCGTACAAGAACCGTTCCTGCAAAAAACGAGTGACGAGATACGCCACTTTGTCCGACTGCCGCGTGGAGAGCCGGTTGGTGGCCGACTGAAGGAAACCGGGATCGGCTTGAGACAGCGCCGCGTAATAGCGGTCGAGCCTGTCCGGCACTTCCTCCGTCAGCGTCGCGTCCAGCAATAGCTCGACCAAGATATGCCCCAGGAAACTCGGCCGAAAGCCGTCATCGGAGGGGAGAACGTCCCTGACTTGCAACGTGAAAGCCAGGCTCAGCTCATTAAACGCCGTCGTCTGATGGAACCACTCGTCGTCGTAATGATGCTGCACGATCCCCTGCGCCAGCTCCGCCAAATTTTTGTCCGAATCCTCCACATAGAGCGCCGCCGTCTTTCCCCTCGCTCGCATCTTGCGGTCAACCACGCTAAGCCAATCCGGCACCGCCGTCCCCGCCAGAAAGTACGGCTGTTCCGCAAACCGCCAGCCGTGCGCGAGGTAGTTCATTGACTTGGCTTGAGATCATCTTCCCAAAATTGCACATGGAAGACCCGGACAGTAGCGTCGACTTCTGAAATACGAAACAACACCGACAAGGGAATCGATACCGCGTATCGGGAAGTGTCCGAGAATGGCTCGCCGGCTTGATGCGGTTGGGTTGCCAACCGCCGGTCCAGGTCGTTGGCTGCGTCTGTGATTTCCTGCCGTACGAGTAAATTCCTAAGCCAAAGCTCGGCGAGCTTGTCGCTGGTTTGCTGGTTCCAGACGACTGTGTAACGGGTCATGGCGCGCCCAGCCGATTCAACCGCTCCAGAACTTCTTCGGTCGTGTACCAGGTCGTGCAAGTGTCGGCCTCCTTTTCCGCCGCAGCGACTTCTTCCGCGGAAAACACCGGCGGATTCGCGGAATAAACTCTGCCCGACTTGGTAATGAACGCCAGCGGACTTCCATCGGGCCGGCAGAGGGCAATCGGATAGTCCGACTTCCCAAGTGCTTCTGCTTGTTCGGAAGTAAGCACGATCTTTGACATGAGGATTAGCCTTTCACTAGAGCGATGCACTAGACAAGTAATTATACCACGAAAGGCCCAAAAGTCGCATTTGCGTTCATTTCACCCCACTCCCGTCCAAGCCCCGCTCTTCGCGCTCGCCAGCACGGCGTCGCAAACCTGTTGCGTCTCGAGTGCGTCGCGGAATGTCGGTCCCGCGGGTTTGCCGGTGGCAAGTCCTTCGAGGAAATCGGCGACCTGGTGGACGAAGCTGTGCTCGTAGCCGATCGCGAGGCCGGGGACCCACCACTTGCTCATGTAAGGATGCTCGCCGTCGGTGACGTGGATGCTGCTCCAGGCTCGCAGCGGCCCTTCGGTCTTGTGATCGAACCATTGCAGGCGGTG
This sequence comes from Planctomycetaceae bacterium, assembly GCA_005778405.1. Classification (GTDB taxonomy): domain Bacteria; phylum Planctomycetota; class Planctomycetia; order Pirellulales; family Pirellulaceae; genus SXOA01. The sequence goes on along the minus strand of SXOA01000062.1, from coordinate 133,204 downwards.
CAGGTCGTGCAGGTCCCACTTGATGGAAGCGTGCTCGCCGTTGATCTCAAACGTGTAAAGCGCCTTGTGGCCGCGAGCGTAGCGGGTCGATTCAAACAGGCCGAGCGAGCCGTTCTGAAAGTGGCATAGGAAGGCACAGGCATCGTCGATGCCGACCTTCTCCACCTTGCCGGTAAGGCTGTGCTTCCGCTGTTTCACAAATGTCTCGGTCATCGCCGTCACATTGCTGATGCTGCCGTTGAGCCAAAGGGCGGTGTCGATGCAGTGAGCGAGCAAGTCCCCCGTGACGCCGCTGCCGGCGGCTGCTGCGTCGAGCCGCCAAGTCCCTTGCCCCCCCTGCGGCACGTCGGCGTTGATGGTCCAGTCCTGCAAGAAGTTGGCCCGGTAGTGAAAAATCTTGCCGAGCTTGCCGCTGTCGATGAGCTGCTTGGCGAACGTGACCGCGGGGATGCGGCGGTAGTTGTACCAGACGATATTGGCCACGCCGGCCTTCTCCACCGCCTGGCACATCTCCTCTCCCTCCGCCGAATCCATCGCCAGCGGCTTCTCGCAGAGGATCATCTTCCCCGCCTTGGCGGCAGCGATGGCGATCTCCTTGTGTAGATTATTCGGAACGCAGATATCGACCGCATCGATATCCTTCCGCTCCAGCAGCTTCCGCCAGTCGGTCTCAATGGATTCATATCCCCACTGATCCGCAAAGGCCCGTGCCTTCGCCGCATCCCGGGCACACGCCGCCTTCAGGACTGGCGTGTATTCGAGATTAAAAAAGTTGCTGACACGCCGATAGCCGTTGCTATGCGCCCGGCCCATAAAGCCGTAACCGATCATGCCGATGTTGAGGGGCTTTGACACTGTTCTACCTTTGTCTGAATGGAGAGTTGGTTGGTTGTTGAAAGCGGAAGTCGGAAAGCGGAAAGCGGAGGGTTTTATTCCGTCCTTTTTGCCGCTGTGACTGCCGCGGATTTTTTGGACTTGGAACGTCTGAGGGAGACGACAACGATACGTATCAACTCGTCTGCTTCTCCTCGCAGGGAAACAAGTTTTTCTTTTGGAAAAACACCGCTCTCTTCGAGCAGTTCTAGCCACAAGGCTGTTTCATCGAGTTCTTGCTCCACAATACCAAGTTTGGAAATGAACTCAGCCGATGATCTTGCTCGGGATGCTTCGCGAAAGTTTGCGGCTACGGAGGTTCCTGACCGAAGAACCTGTTTACCAAGCGTCTGGGCCAAGGTCGACTCCGGAAGCGAGGTATAGAGGCGGACCACGCGCATCGCGAATTGTTTGGTTCGCTCACGCAATCCTTCCATTCGCATTGCACACCCCTCCGCTTTCCGCTTTCCGACCTCCGCTTTTACCCGCAACAGTTTACGCGATTCCCGCCTCTCCTGCCATTCATGGCTCCCCTTCGTCATTCGTCATTCGAATTTCGTCATTCCTCTTCCTACTTGCTAAAATTACTCTAGCCCCTAGCCCCCAGCCCTCTCCTCCTTATGCCCCGCCTCAACCTCCTCCGATTCACCCTCCGCGATCTTTTCTGGGTCACGCTCGTGGCGGCCCTGGGGCTTGGGTGGTGGGTCCATGCGCGGCAGATGCGGGCGGAGCTGGCCGCCACGCAGAGCGATCTCCTCTACCAGGCCGATTACGTCGATCAGTTTGTCAGTTGCTTCACGAGCCTGAAGTGCGAGATTCCGGAGGACGACGATCCCCGCTGTGCGAGCGGCGGCCCCTACACTCGCATCTTCTATTCCGACGCCATCACCAAGGCGACCGGCTGCATCAGCTCCACCCTCTCCGGCCCTCGCAGCGAGCTGCAGCGGACCCTTGACGGCGAATACGGCGTGAAATACCGCAACTCCCCCGCCGTCCTAGCCGCCCGAGCCCAGAGTAGCCCGCTCACTCCGTGAGCGCGGCATCCCGCTGGAGTCCCGGCTTCAGCCGGTCCCGATACCGCCTAAAGGCGGGGCGCCTGTTGTGGCACGGTCCCTGTTGTGGCACGGTCTCCTGACCGTGCCACCCGTCCGACCGCAGGTCTCCTGTGCGTCCAGGTCCTCTCCGCCTCCACCCGAACGCCAAGGAGGGAGACCTTCGGTCGGCCCATCGGCGGGGTCAGAGACCCTCGCCGAACATGGAGTGCTCCGGCCCCCGCTGCGAGCTGCAGCGGACCCTCGACGGAGAATACGGCGTGAAATACCGCAACTCCCCCTCGATTCAAGCCGCCCTGGCCACCCGCGTGCACATCAGGCTCTTGTCGAGGGAGGAGGCAAGCGACAGGAAATTCTGCGGCTGGCCAGTCGGTAGCCGCGATCTCGGGCGATGGCGGCGGTGAGCGTGAGGGTGGCGGCGAAGGTGAACATGAGGCTGGAGAGGCCGATGTAAACGGCTCGCGGGAAGAGCATCCCCGGGGCGAATCGATATTTGAGGGCGACGGCGACCCAGATGAGACTGATCAGCGCCAGGGCGTAGAGGCTGCTCCAGGCCAGAGAGCGGCTGAGCGGCCGCTGCCGCAGGAGGATTACGCCGGCCGGCAGCAGCGAGATCGAGCTGATCACGCAGGCGACCGTGGAGGCGAAGCCCCACACGGGCCACATTTCTCCCGCGTCAGGAGATGGCGCCAGCCGGGCCAGTGCAAGTGTCACGGCCACCACGAGCGTGGCGAGCATCAGGTCGCGGATGGTGAGGCGCTCTGTTTCTGGAAACGGGAGCGGGCTGGGCTGCGTTGGATCAGCCTCTTCCCTCACCAGCCGCCAGCCGAACCATTGCCGCATCACCCAGAGCGGGAATTGAGCCGCGAGGCTCACCAGGGGAACGCCCAGAGCAACGATGGCCGCGATTTGCGGGGGTATCCTGCCGAAGAGGGCAACGGCCAGTCCGAATCCGACAAGCCAAACCAAATACAGGGAGGCGGCGACGATCCAGTGAGCCGCCAGCCGCCGCAAAAAGGGACCGCCTCCCCAAGCCACCCACGCCGCCAGCAAACAGCCCTGGGCAAGGACGCAGCCAATGATGCCGAGGGCCAACACCGCGCCAAGTGTTCTCGGAGGGCCACTCAGCGACGAAAGCACTGGCATCATCAGCCCATCAGCCGCCAGGCAAGGGAGGATGAGCCAGGCGAGGTGAATGCGGGGAGGCAAATGACCAATGTCCAAGTCACAATGACCAAAGAAAGGCAAATGTCCAATGACCAAGTCCTAATGACCAATTAGGAAGAGTCGTCGGTATTCCGAAAAATAGCGGCGAAAATGCGGTTGAGCTCGTCGGCTTCTTTCCAGAGGACCCGGGCTGCGTCGGCTTTGTCGGGCGCGGCCGCGACGATCATCCGCAGATTGTATTTTGTTTCCCTGGACTCTCGGCAGCAGACGCTGATCCGGTATTTGAACTCTTTTTTTGACCCCGCCTCGTCGGCTTCGCAGTAGTTGGCTCCGATGCTGGTTCCGGAGCGGATGAGCTGGCTGATTAAGGGGGACGTGATGGCGTTGCGACGTATCTCCGTGCAAAACCGGATGACCTCCTCACCGAACCGAGCCGTCCGCTCGGCGAGGTCGAATTCACCGGGTTGGCGGGAGGTTGCCATGGGCGGGCGTTTTTCAGATGGAGCGATCAAACGCGGGCAAATGACCAATGTCCAAGCCCCAATGACCAATGAAAGCAGGCTCCCCGATTGGTCATTTGCCTTTCATTGGTCATTGGTCATTTTCTTCCATTGGTCATTCGGCCTTTAGGCCGCCCAGCCGTGCGCGTCCCGCACCTTGATCATCGTCGCCAAAATCGTGTTCCAGGTCTGCTGGTTTTCCAGCATGGCGTTGGGGAACATGCAGCCGTCCCAGCAGATGTGGCGGATGCCGCGGCTGGCGGCGTCCTTGAGCCAGTAGCCGGCGGTTTGCACGATGTCCAGCTTGCCGTTGGGGTCGTCGGCGGGGCAGTGGCGGCCGGTGCTGTCGTGGCCGCCGGTGCCGTGGACGGTGCCGTCGTTCTGGGCGACGTGGAAGTCGATGGTCCAGGGGCGGAGGGCGTCGGTCATTTTGCCATACGCCGCGTCGAACTCAGCCTGCGTGTAGCCTTTCTTCAAAAGGGCATGCTGCTCGGCGTTGTAGCCCAGCAGATAGAGATAGGTATGGGCCTGGTCCGCCTGAAAGCCGACGGTGCCAGGCATATCGACGAGCTCCAGCAAGTTGAGCATGTCTCGCCAGGAGTGCATCCCTGCCCAGCAAATCTCCCCCTCGGCTGCCAGGCGTTCGCCGTGGGCGGCAGCGACAATCGCCGCTTCGCGAAAAGTGGCGGCGATTTTTTTGGTGTTTCCCTGGGGGTCGGCGTCCCAGTGGCTGGGGCTGTCGGCGGAGTCGATGCGGATGATGCCGTACTTTCGCACTCCGTGATTGTTCAGAATCTTGGCGATACGGCAGGCTTTCTTGACGGCGAGCACAAAATTCGCCCGGTCGGTCGTGCTTCCCATCGCCGAGCCCCCGACCGTCCCCGGCCAGACCGGCGCAACCACGGAGCCGACGTTCAGCCCCTTGGAGGCAATCTTGTCCGCCATCGCCTTGATGGCGTCGTCGCTGGCATCCGGATCGAGATGCGGATGGAACAGAAACAAATCGACTCCGTCGAACTTCTGGCCGTTGACGTTCGCGCCGACGGTCAGTTCCAGCATCCGGTCGAGGCTGATCGGCGGATGGTCGGTGCCGGCCTCTTTGCCGACGAGGCCGGGCCACATGGCGTTGTGAAGTTTGGGGAAGGTGTTGGGCATGGTGGTTCTCGCTTGTTAGTTCGGTTTGGAATGCGATGTTTTGGCCACGGATGAAACACGGATTAAACACAGATGGGAGCAATCATCCGTGTTTCATCCGTGTCATTCCGTGGCTCCTGGCTTGGCTACTTCCTAAAATCCCCCACCAGCGGCACCTTCTTATGCACGTCCGGTCCAAAATACCGCAGGCCCACGAGCGGCTCGCTGCCGGTGTTTTCGATTTCAACGCCGGCGGTGGCGGCTTCGTGGCTGATGAAGACTTCGTCCTCGGTGGACTGGCCGAAGCGAATGAGGGCGGGCGTTTGCAGGGCCAGCTTGCCGATGCGGCCTTTGCCTTGGGTGGTGATCCAGCCGCTGGAGCCGGGGTCTTTGATGGTGCATTTGGCGCCGGGCTCGATAGTGAGCTCCTTGGCGCTGAAGAGCTGCTCGCCATCGACTAGGCCGTAGACGATCCACTTGTCGGTGTAGCCGGGGCCGCTCGATTTTTTGTCGACGATCGGCTCCAGGTAGTTGCTCTCCTTGAAGTGCGTATCGACGTTTTTCTCCCAGTCGAGCTGGCCGATGATGAAATCGAGGTCCTGATGCTTGTCCTTGGGCATGTCCTTGACCAGCAGCGACCAGGGGACGTACCGCCCTTCGACGATGTTCTGGAACATGCCGAACACGTCGCTCCCCCACTGCGGCTCATAGGTGCAGAGGGAGCCGGGGGCGTGGAGGACGCCGGGGGGAATCAGCCAGCCGGTGCCGCGGCGGAGACGATAGGCCCGCGAGAGATCGAGAATGCCATTCTCCCCCTTGTTCCAGTTCGCCAGGCAGCGGCGGACGTCGTCTTTGGTGGTGCCGGGCTCGAGGCCCATGAAGGTGTAGCAGAAGTTGTTGTCGACGTTGTTGTACTGCGGCGGGAAGTAATAGCTTTCCGGCTTTCCTTCCTGGCCGACCAGCTTGGCGTTGGCCGCACTCTGGTGCATGTGGTGGGGAATCGGCCCCATGTTGTCGAAAAACTTGCTGTAGACCGGCCAGCGATCGTATTTCTTATACATCGTCTTGCCGATCAGCCGCTGTCCTGATTCGGCGACGGCGTCGCGGAGCAGAAAATGCTGCCCCTCGAAAGAGCAGAAGGAAAGCCCTTCGTGCCAAACGCGGCCTTCGTTGGCTGCTTCGGTCGTGCTGCTGAACCACCGCTCGTCTATGCCGCCGCGCTCCGCGCCGTAGGCATACAAGTCCTGCGGATGCAACTTGATGCGGCGGCCCGGATGCAAAAAGCTCCGCGGCACCCAGGTCGGCGTCAAGCGGAGAAGACCTTGGCCCTTGTCGAGAGCCCGATCCAGGATTTTCCCAACATTGTCCGCCTTCACAATCTTCACGTCGTTCATGGAGGTCCTCAAAAGGTGCGATAAATCCGGCTGTCGGCGCGTAGTCGCGACAGAAATTCAACCCCAACTGGCAAGGGATTTGTTGTAAGCGCTTTCTGGCTTGGTCGCAAGTAAACTGCCCGCCGCGACAGGGCGACTCGATGTTTTAAGCTGCGCGGACGCCTGCAATGCTTAGCCGCCGCGTCCACGCGGCGAATCCCCGCGTGGTCGCGGGGGCTAAGCTATCTACTTGCCCGACTCCGCAGTGCAGAGTGAAACTCTGAGTCGCTCTGGCAGTACACCGAAAGTTCGTAGTCTAGCGGCACGTATCGGGGTACACTACTCATCCACTGCCCACTGCCGTTTGTTTACTGCAAACTTCCGCCCGATGTCCAGCCACCCGTCTCCCGCGGACGCTCCTGCCGACGCTCCCACACATCACTGGGAAGAGCTCGCGCAGCGGCTGGATGACTTTCTGGCAGCCTGGGAAAAGGTGGAGGCGCCCAACGGAACACCACCGGCCATCAAGAATTTTCTTCCCGCCCAGCCGCCGGCACTCCGCCGGCTGGTGCTGGTGGAGCTCATCAAGACGGATATGGAGAAGCGGGTGAAGGTGGAGGCAGCGGACTCGAGCATTCAACCAACGGTGTCGCTGAAGCGGCTGGAAACTTATGCGGTTCAATTTCCGGAGCTGCGGGAAGCGGCGACGGGAGAGCCGCCGGTCGATCTCATTTATGAGGAGTACCACGTTCGCCGGGCCGCGGGGGAGAGCGTGGCAGCCAAGGACTATTTCCAGCGGTTTCCCAAGAGCCAGGAGGGGCTCCGCAAACTGCTGGGGGGGGAGGGAGCTTCCGTTTCCTCGGCTCTATTTCCCGTACGACGCATCGAACAGCCGCGGGCGGGGGAGAGAGTTGACGATTTCGAACTGCTCAACGAACTCGGCAAAGGGGCGTTCGCCAGCGTTTACCTGGCCCGGCAGGTTTCCATGCAGCGGCTCGTCGCTCTGAAAATCTCCGCCGAGAAAGGGAGCGAGCCGCAGACTCTGGCGCAGCTCGACCATCCCCACATCGTGCGGGTTTACGACCAGCGAATCATCCCAGAACGCAAGACGCGGCTGCTTTATATGCAGTATGTTCCCGGGGGTACGCTAGCAGACGTAGTCACCTGCGTCCGCCGCACCCCTTCCTCGATGCGGAGCGGCTTGCAGCTCATCACCGCGGTCGATGCGGCCATGAGCAGATCGGGGCAAGCCGTGAGCGAAGATGCCCCGTGGCGGCGGAAAATAGCCGCCCTCGCGTGGCCCCAAGTCGTCTGCCGCCTGGGCATGCAACTGGCCGGCGCACTCGACTACGCTCACAAGATGGGGATCCTGCACCGCGACGTGAAACCGGCCAACGTGCTGCTTACTTCCGACGGCATGCCCAAGCTGGCTGATTTCAATATCAGCTTTGGGTCGCACGTGGCCGGGACGACGCCGGCGGCGTATTTCGGCGGTTCGCTCGCGTATATGTCGCCGGAGCAACTCGAAGCTTGCAGCCCATTGCACAAGCGGAAGCCGGCTGACCTCGACAATCGGGCGGACCTCTATTCGCTGGCCGTGATGTTATGGGAGCTGCTCCACGGCGAGCGACCGTTCCAGGAGGTGGCGATGAACGAAGGCTGGAACGAAACGGTCGAAGATATGATCAAGCAGCGGCGCGGGCTGATGATTACCGAGTCGGCTCTGGCCACACCGAGCAGTGAAGTCTTGCGGCGACTGGAAAAAGTGCTCCGCAAAGCACTATCTCCCGAGCCCGGGGACCGCTATCAAAGCGGGTCGGAATTTGCCCGTGAATTGACACTCTGCCTGCATCGGCGAAGCTGGGAGCTGTTTCACGATTTTGGCAGGACGTGGCGCGGGCTGGCCCGCCACCGGCCGATGCTCGCCCTGGTTCCCATCAACCTGGTGCCGAATGCGCTGGCCGCCGCCTACAACTGGTGGTTCAATCATTCGACGATGATTGCCAGTGGTGATGCAGCCACCAAGCAGGCCTTTTGGTACTTGCAGTTCATTATCAACGGGATTGCGTTTCCACTCGGCGTGGCACTCGGTGTGTGGTACGCCTGGACCGCCATCTGGGCCGTTTGGAAAGTCGCTCGCGGCAAGCCGACGACTCCCGAGGAACTGGCGGACGCCCGTTGCCGGGCGCTAAGACTGGGGCAGGTGATTGCCCTCATTGGTGTGACGGAGTGGCTGGCGGCGGGCATCATTTTCCCGGTCGCGATGCACCTTCTGGCGGGGCATTTGTCGGGAGAGAACTATCTGCAATTCTTCCTGTCGCTCGCCGCGTGCGGACTGATTGCCACGGCGTTTCCGTACCTGGGAACCACCTGGCTCGCACTGCGCGTCTATTACCCCGCCCTCCTTTCCAGCGGTTCCCCATCCGACCGGGAAGTCCGCCTTTTGGAAAGCGTTCCCAGCCAGGCCGGCTTCTACCTGGCCATTGCCGCGGTCGTGCCGATGCTGGCAGTGTTGCTCGTCATCGTCGGAGGGGTCGCCAGTCAATTTGCCTCTGGCCTACTCATCGTCGGCGGCCTGGCGGGCTTTCTCGCGGCGTGGTTCACGTACAATCAGATCCGCAGCGACATCGTGGCCCTGAGCGTGGCGACGCGGGCGAGCGATAGCTTTGGGGTGGGGACGGAGACGGACTGGGGACAATCCGAATGACGAAATTCGAATTCCGAATGACGAATGGAAAGCACCATAAACAATAAGAAGCAGGTCATGAAAATCAACCTTGCCGTGTTTGTTTTGCTGGTTGGCACTATCAGCCTTACCCTTGCTGACGAGCCCATTCGCCATTCTTTTTTCATTGCCGGCCCGTCGTTCACGGGCATCATCGATGAGGAGGGGAAAGAGATTTGGGATTCCGGTCGGCCGGCTGCCCGCGATGGCTTTGTGCTGGCCGGGGGGACGGTGCTGATTGCCTGGTCGGACGAGGTAAAGGAATTCACCCGCGACAAAAAGGTGGTCTTTCACTTCGCCAAGTCGCCGGAGGCTCGCGAAATCGGCACCGTGCAGCGGCTCGAAGGGGGCCGCACGCTCATCACCGAGCTTGGCCCCAAGCCGCGGCTGATGGAAGTCGATGCGGCTGGCAAGATCCTCCTTGAGTTTCCCTTGCAACCGGAAACGGACAACGCCCACATGCAAACCCGCATGGCCCGCAAACTCAAAAGCGGAAATTATCTAGTGCCGCATCTGCTCGCGTTCAAGGTGAAGGAATACACGCCGAAGGGGGAAGTGGTGCAGGAGTTTCCGACCGACATGGACGACCTCGGTGGCCGAAAGGCCGAAAACTGGCCGTTCACCGCCATCCGCCTGGAGAATGGCAACACGCTCGTCAACCTGACTCACGGCCACAAGACCGTGGAGCTGGACTCCCAGGGAAAGGTCATCTGGAAAATCTCCAACGATGACTTTCCGGAGAAGCCCTTCGCCGACCCCTGCGGTGGCCAGCGTTTGCCCAACGGCAATACTGTCATTGCCAGTTACGCCGCGAGCGGCCCCATTAAGATTTTTGAAGTCACGCCGGAAAAGAAGATCGTCTGGAAATACGAAGGGAAACACCGGGCCCACGAGATTCAGATTCTGACGACCAACGGCAAACCACTGGAAGGGCCGCCGCTGAAGTAACGCCGCGGAAGCAGTGCGGCGATTATTCTCCGCGTCGCAGATTCACGTCGGGAGAGGTGTGGGAGTCGATGTACCAGGCTTTCCAGCGCAGCTCATCGTATTGAAAGTTGACTCCCTGGTGCAGGGCGTTGAGGGCAGCCAGTACGGACTCGTTGTTAAGATCGAACGTTTTGACCTTCGGTTTTTCCCCCATGCTAAAACTGCCCAGGCCGTCCCCTCCGCCGCCGAAACCCGCCGACATGCCGCCGGGGGATCCCGTGGAAATGATGAACTTGTGCTTGGTGACGAGGGCGTCAATCAGCGGCACCGTGGCCGCGGGATTCCCCAGGGTTTGCAGGCACTGGGCCGAGCGGTTAACGACTTTGTTGTCCTTGGATTGGAGCCCTTTGACGAAGGTCAACAGGGCCTGCTGGGAGCGTTGCTCGCGGAGAACTTCCAGGCATTTGTCGCGCATTTCCACTTCAGGGTCGTTCATGGCCACGCTGATGAGCGCGGAGCCGTAATAGTTCGGCGGAAACTTCGTCAGCACATTCAGACACTCCAGCCGCAGCTCGAGCGGCAAACTGGAATCGGCGACCGCTTCGGCCAGGGCAGGGGCGGCCGCTTCCTCGCGAATGCCGCGAATGTTTTCAATCGCCTGGTCGGCTCCCTTCCCTTTCCCCTTGAGCCAGGTGAACCACATCTTGACGTTCTTCCGCCAGGCCTTGGTATCGAGCTCCCACTGTTCGGCCCGGGCCTTGATGTCCAGCTCTTGTTGCAGGCGGTACGCGCCCCCCTTGAGAACGTAGCCTTGCTTACGCATGTATTCATTTTGAGTCATCCACCCGCTGCCGACCTTGAGGTAGCCCAGAGCAGCCCGCGCCATGGGATGATCCGGGTCATGCCTCAAAACGTCGGCCAATTGGATCTTCCGTTGCTCGGAGAGTCCGACGTCCAGACACCACTGGGCCATCTCCAAATGCTTCTCGAGCGTGTCCTCCATTTTGGCCGCGGCCGCTTCGTAGTCCTTGAGCAGCTTCGATTGCACGAGGACCGTCTTCACTTGCGTGGCGGCCAGGGTCACCTTGAGACCTTCGACCGGCTCTACTTCGACGAGGTCATCCTTGGAGCGGGTCGGGTTGAGAATCGTCCCTTCCACCCGCGCGCCGGATTTGAGCAGCACCACTTCGGCCAGTGCCACGCGCGGCACCGCGCAGAAACTAAGCCAGCCCGCTGCCAGCACGGCAGCCGCACAAGAGAAACGAATTAGAAGCGGCATGATTACCCCGCAATCTTCACCGCGTGAGAAGGCGGCGAAGTTGGTAGGCCCCTGACAGGATTATTATAGGCTAGCGAGGGCGGAATCTGCAAGAAAAACCGCTCAAGTCCCGGCTTCAGCCGGTTTTCTGCCATTCAGACCGCCTAAAGGCGGGAGTCCAACGTCCGTCAATGATATTTTCGCACATCCACCCACCGCATCCCCGCTCTGCGAGCCGCTTCAATGCCGAGATCCGAGTCTTCGTAGACTTCGCAGTGCTGGGGAGCGACTCCCAGGCGGCGGGCTGCCTCCAGGAAGACATCCGGCTCCGGCTTGTGGCGAGCGGTGTCCTCGGCAGTGACGATCGTATCGAACCAATCGCTTACCCCAATTTGGGCCAGTTGCCGCTCGACGATGTTGCGAAAGCCGCCGCTGGCAACGGCCATCTTTTTTTGTCCGCGATGGAGGCGGGCAATTTCGACGACGGCGGCAATTGGCTCCAGCAGATGAAGCGTATCGAGAAAGGCCCGCTCCTTTTCGTCTGCGACAGCAGCCGCATCGAGAGTCAGGCCGGCTTCGGCGGCGAGAAGGGCGACAATCTTGTCGCTGGGAACGCCGCCGAGGGCATAGAAGCGCTCTTCGCCGAACTCAATTCCATGTCTGGCCATCGTCTGCCGCCAACAGACAAAGTGCACCGGCATCGAGTTCGTGAGCGTGCCGTCGCAATCAAAAATCAGGGCGGAAATCATAGTAGACCGCTCACTCCGTGAGCGGAAAATGTTTGCTCACGGAGTGAGCAGACTACTTTACGACTCAATCTCTTCCTTGCACTTCTGCACAAAGTGCGGCGACTTGCCGCCGGTGGAGAGTTCGGCGGCCTTGGCTTCAGCGGCCTTCTTTTGCGTGAAGTCGTACTTGGCGACCCGCTTGAGAGACTGGTTATAGACCCCCCAGAACAGCATCTTACGGGCGGGCTCGGTGCTCTTGGCCCGGCTCTTCCGCTTGACCGCGGGCTTCTTGGCCTTGCCCTTCTTTTTGCCCCCTTCTCCCTCTTCGCCGGCAACCTCTGCCGCTTTCTCCTTGGCTTCCGCCGCATCATTCTCTGCTCGTAATTCCTTGCGATTGACGACTTTGCGTGCCATAGGGGTAATGAGGTGAAGGAAGAGAGGTTCAAATCGTGAGCGTGGATTTTAGCCGATTTCAGAGGTGGTTGCTAGTGAGCGTCGTTAGTGGCACTAACGCGTCACATCGCGACTATTGGGTGTTAGCTTTTGAGCGACGAACACCAAGAGCACAAGCAATCCAATCGGCGGAATGAGAACGCCAATCACGAGCCAAAACCAAAACTTGCTGCTAGGTTCAATCTCCGCGGGATAAAGCACTTCTCCGGCCTCGGCAGGCAACTTGCAAACTGGGCATTCGGTCGTTTCATCTAGCAGGTTCGAGTTGCATTTTCTACATCGCCACATTGGCGTAACCCATGCGAATCGATACTGTTTGAACGTAGCTCAATTCGCCGACTCCGTCGCCCCCGGTCGCCTTAAATGCGACCGCAAATAAATCGCCCGCTCCACATTCCGATCCGCCGTCTCCAATTGCCCGCCGCGGATTTTTTGCAGGTGGGCCGGCTGGGTGTGGATGAAGAGGCGGTTGATGGCGGAGATGTCGAGGTCCTGGATGAGCCCGAGGTTCACTCCCATCCTCACGCTGGAGAGCAGGTGCAGCGTCTCTTCGCTGCTGATGGTCTGGGCCGTGCAGAGAATGCCGTAGGCCCGGCTGACGCGGTCGTGCAGATCTTTGCGGCTTTCTTTGACGAGGAAGGCCCGCGCCTGCCGCTCGTATTCGATGATCCGGGGGATGACGTCGCTGACTTGCTTGATGAGATCCTCTTCGCTCCGGCCGAGCGTGATCTGGTTACTGATCTGATAGAAGTCACCCATCGCCTGCGAGCCTTCTCCATACAGCCCGCGGACGGCGAGGCCGATTTTTTGCAAGCTGCGGAAGGCCTTCTCGATTTCCTGCGTCAAGACCAGGGCCGGCAAGTGCAGCATCACGCTGACACGCATGCCGGTGCCGACATTTGTGGGGCAAGCGGTCAGAAACCCGAGCCGCTCGTGGAATGCGTAGTTCAACCGGGAATCAAGCTCGTTATCGATCTCGTTAATTCGCTCCCACGCGGATTGCAGGTTCAGTCCCGCCTGAATGACTTGCAGCCGCAGATGATCCTCTTCATTCATCATCAGGCTGAAGGTCTCGTGCGGCTCAATGGCGACAGAGCGGGCACCATTCGCTTCGGCGAGCTCGCGGCTGATGAGTTGCCGCTCGACGAGAAACTGCCGGTCGAGTACGGCCAGCGTGGAGACATCGACGTAAATGAGATCCCGCCACTTTTCGACTTGGGCGATGGCCTGATGACAGGCTTTCTCCACGCCGGCCCGATCCTGGTCCGTGCAGCGGCGGATGAAAGGAAAGTCCGCCAGGTTGCGGGCCAGGCGGATGCGGCTGGAGATGACGATGTCCGACACCTCGCCGGATTCACGCAACCACCCGCAGGCGCGAGCCGCTAGTTCATCAAGCTTGAGGGTCATGGTTTATCGGGTGAATCCGGCGCTTGCGCCGGAGGCTTCTTTTTCTGTTCAATCTTACGGATTGTATCGCGGATTTCGGCGGCCCGCTCGTAGTCTTCTTTGCCTTTGGCCTCGTCCATCTCCCGCCTGAGGCGAATCACGTCCGTCTCTTCGTCGAGGCTCACTTCGCTATGGCGGGCCCGCTTCCCCACGTGCTTGGTCTCGCCGTGGATGTTCATGATGAGCGGCATCAGCTCGCGCTCGAAAAAAGTGTAATCATGCGGGCACCCCAACCGCCCCTTGGTCCGAAATTCATGGAAGGAAATTCCGCAGACTGGGCAAGCCCGTTGGTCGAGCCGAGCCAACTCTTCGGCGGCCTGTCCCAGTTTGAGCTGCTTGGCCAACACCCCAGACAGCGTGGGGGCCGGCGGCGATGACGAATCATTCTCCTGGAGATAGGTCTTCGCGCATGTCTCACACAGGTGATGCTCGACCGGTGACTCGCCGGTCAGCTCCGTGATATGAAAGGTGGCGGGCTTTTCGCACTGCTGGCATTTCATAAGAGCCCCGCCGTAGCCACACGCGGCCCGCGTGTGAGCTTGCCTTCTTACTGTCTTCAACACTCTTTTCATCGCCAGCCAGCAGGTGGGCCGCCCGCAGCTACGACGCCTAACCCGTTGCCTCGCAAATCATTACCGCTGCACAGTGATTCTAGGGACAAGCCCACTAGTGTCAAGGTTGACCGTTGTTGGCATTTTCTCCCGCTGCTAAGCTTGAACTATGCCTCATCTACCCGACCTTAAGACCTTTGAGCGGCTGGCGAAGGAACATTCGCTGGTGCCGGTCTATCGCCGCCTGCTCAGCGATGCTCTCACGCCCGTCTCTGCCTTTTGTCAGATCGATACCGGCGGCAGCGCCTGCTTGTTCGAGAGCGTCATCGGTGGCGAAAAAGTGGGGCGGTACAGCTTTCTCGCCGTCGATCCCTTTCTGCAAATCACCGCCCGCGGCACAGCCGTCACGATTGAATCGGAAGGCCGCCGCGAAGAGCTTGAATGTTCGGACCCTCTCGACAAACTTCGCTCCCTGCTGGCACCGTTCAAAGCCGTACATCTGCCAGAATTGCCGCCGTTCGAAGGGGGAGCCATCGGCTACGCGGGATATGACGTGGTCCGCTACGTCGAGAATCTTCCGAATGCTCCCTCCGACGACCGCCGCCTGCCGGACATGTGTTTCGGCCTCTACGACCGGATGGTTGTCTTCGACAACGTCAGCAAAACCATGTTCGTCGTCGCCATGGCTCGACTGGACAAGCATGATAACGCAATGGCCGCGTATGATGATGCCGTGAAGCGGGTAGACGAGTTGGTGGTCAAACTCTCGCGAGCTTCCGCTCTGCCGCCGACCGACATCGCTCCCAAAGGGGACCCGAAAATCGCCTACGAGTCTAACTTTCTACAGGCCGATTTTGAAAACGCCGTCCGCAAATGTGTCGAATACATCCGCGCTGGCGACATCTTCCAGGTTGTCATAAGTCAGCGGCTCAAACTGCAATTGCAAAGCGACCCGTTTGAGGTTTATCGCACGCTGCGGGTCGTCAATCCGAGTCCGTTCATGTTTTTCGTTCGGACGCCGGACGTCACGCTCGTCGGCAGCTCGCCGGAAATCATGTGCCGCGTGGTGGATAAGAAAGTGACCGTTCGCCCCCTCGCCGGCACTCGCAAACGAGGAGCTACCGACGAAGAAGACCGCCGGCTGGCCGAAGAGCTGCTCGCCGATCCCAAGGAGCGGGCGGAGCATGTGATGCTGGTGGACTTGGGCCGCAACGACGTCGGCCGCGTGGCGAAGTTTGGCAGCGTCAAACTTTCTGACGTGATGGTCATCGAGCGCTACAGCCATGTCATGCATATCACTTCCAACGTCACGGCCGAGCTTCGCCCGGATTGCGATGCCTTCGACGCCCTCAAGGCCTGCCTCCCCGCTGGCACTGTCTCCGGGGCCCCCAAAGTCCGGGCCATGCAGATTATTGATGAGTTGGAACCCCATCGCCGCGGCCCCTATGCCGGCGCGGTCGGCTACATCGACTACAGCGGCAACATGGATACTTGCATCGCGCTTCGCACCCTCGTCGTACAAGGGCACGATGCCTACATCCAGGCCGGCGCGGGCATCGTTGCCGACAGCGATCCCGAGGCCGAGTATCAGGAAACCCTCAACAAAGCCCGCGGATTGCTCAAGGCGATTGAGGTAACAGAAGCTCGATCGCTTAGCCCCCGCGCCCACGCGGGAAATACACCACGTGGACGGGGCGGCTAAGCTTCCTGTTTACTTCTCGTTTCTCAGCGCCTCGTGGGAACGCCTACTGGCGGTGCCTAATCCGCCAGCCGTTTGACCTTAATGTTCTTGTACATCACGGTGCTGCCGGGATCGTGGGCTTGCAGGGCGAAGGTGCCGCTGTTGATGCGCTGGCTCTTCTTGAGTTTCGATTCCTTGTCCTTGTCGATGGCGGCGGCATCCTCGGTGTACTCCGCCACGACCTTGCCGTCGATCTTGGTGACGACGTGGTTTCCTTCGACGATGATGGTGTACTTGAACCAGGTGTCATCCTTGGCCGGAGCGACCAGCACTTTCTTGGCGTTATAAACGCCGCCGGTCTTTTGCGGATCCTTGCCGGCGGCGTTGTTGACCTGGCATTCGTGACCCACCTCCGGCCAACCCGTCTCCTGGAACTTGGTGTGGAAGAAGACGCCGCCGTTGCTGTCCGGTTTCGTCAGGACATCCATCTCCAGCACGAAATTCTTGAACGGCCTGTCGGCACCGACATAAAAGCAGTGGCTGCGATTGCCGTTAGCGACAATGGCCCCATCCGCGAGCTTAAAGCTCTCCTTGTTCTCATTCACCTTCCAGCCATCCATCGACTTGCCGTCGAAGATGGTCTGAAAACCGTCGTCCTTGGAGTCCTTTTTGTCTTCGGCAAAGGAGATTGACGCGGCAAGCGAAAACACGAGCAAACAGGCTGAGAATCGGTTCATAGGAGGGGCTCCGATGGGTGATGAGAAATGCGGGGTTCTTCCGCCAGTTAGTTTGACAGGGGACTCTCGGCATGTAAACGAGAGGGGCGGGAGGTACGGGGAGTAGCTTTCAGCGCACGAAATGCCGCCAGGCGTAGCCATCCGGCAAATCCCGGCGGCCGGCGAACTCCAAATGGATGATGCGGCGGTGACGCGAAGAGGGCGAATTGGCGGAACTGCTGCAGTGATACAAGAGCGGGCGCATCAGGAGCACATCTCCGGCTTGTGCGAGAATCGTCGTCTCCTGATCCTCGTCGGGCGGCGCATCGTGTCGATGGGAGCCCGCCAAAACGCGAAGCGGGCCGTTTTCCGGCGTGACATCATCCAAATGAATTCGCAGCGTCAGCATCTGTCTCAGTATCTCTCGCGGAGCTTCCACATGCGGTACGCCCGCTTTACGCGTGGGATTGCGGAAGCGAGTTGTTGGCAGCGTGTTGTCTTGCACGGCGATCGTGAGGTCTTGATGCCAGGGGAGGCTCCAGTTGCTTTCTGGCGACTTATCGAAGAAGAGGCCGCGAACCAGACCGAAATCGTCGCCGAGGAGCTGCCGCAATCGAGACACCAAGGATTCCAGCTGCCAGAGCGTTCGGGCTGCCGGAAAGACATCCAGCAAGTTGCGAGCTCCATACAGAGCGCCGTTGGTTCGCCGCAGCGCGGTTGCGTCGTCGCTGCACGCCGCTAGAGCCGTCTCCAAATCCGTGGCCAGACAATGACATTCTTGTGCCGAGAAGACGTGCGCAATAAGTACGTAGCCGTGTAGCGCGAGGGCTTCGACAGCTGAAACGGAAGCGGTCAACATGCGGGTTCTAACCTCGAAATTCCCCCGGCACTTGCCGCGGCGCGATTCCCAGTTTCTGCTCCAGTCGTTCTTCTAGAAACAGCGATTCTTCTGCCTCCCCCAGGCCGCTGAGCAGCACGACTTTGGAGCCGTCCTTTTTGAGAACATTCAATTGGTAGGTACGCCAGTGCCGCCGTCGGTTCGATTGAATCTTATCGCTGCAATAGAACTGCAGGATTTCGTCCATACGGAGCGTGTGATTGCCGCTCCAACGCATCGGACCATGGCGGACGGTCAGCGTTCCACCGGAGAGTTTGATTTCGGTCCGATTGAGGAAACTGGCGAGGGTGCTATAGGTAATGCCGATGCCAATGGCCAGATGCAAGAGACCGACTGCGGCCATGGCCCAGCCTGCGGGTTGCCCATTCAGGATTTGCGAGATGGCGATGGAATACCACATCACCATGAATCCGTCCCAGAAGAGACAGAAAAAGACCATGAAAAACAGGACCGGCGTGAACCAACGATAGCTGATCGTCAGTTCGCTGCCGATTTCCTCGACGACAAATCGTTTAGGTTTGGGAGCCGGAAGGCGGCTGGCCGGGCTGGCGACGGCTTCACTCCCGAGGTGCTCAAGAAAACTGAACACTTCGCCGCAGGCGGGACATTTGGCAATCGCCATTTCCAGGTTGATGTCCTGGGGCGGAATCGGGAGGCGGCAGGAATTGCAGAAAACCTTCATGAACGCCGTCTTCTCGATCGCTGTTGGGAAGGTTGCCGATTTGAACGGCTTAGATATTGACCTTGCATCTGTTCGACAGTAGAGTCGAAATATACCTGAGAACCACTTTGGATTTCACCCCTACCGTGATCCGCCTCTCCCTACTCTCGCTCGGGCTGCTACTTGCCCATGGCAAGCCGTAGGGGTGGTGTTTTCACGCGAAAACTGAAACTACCTGCCCCGCGGCTAAGCCGCGGGGTTTTTTTGTTAGTGGGGTAGGCTTCCAGCCTGCCCAGAAAACAAGATGGAATTGACTGTGGTTAGCGAACAAGAAATGCAGATTCTGGGCAGGCTGGAAGCCTACCCCACGGAGCGAGCCCTCCCCCTTAGCGCGCCGGCATCAGGCCGGTAGCTGCGACCAGCGGCAAGCGATCTTTGGGTACGATGAATTTGGCTCTTGCACACAGGAATATTCGCTCATGTCCGATACAACCAATCAACGCCGCATCAAAATCTTCGACACCACCCTCCGCGACGGCGAGCAGTCCCCCGGCTGCAGCATGAACTTGCAGGAGAAGCTGGAGTTGGCCGCTGCCCTTGTCGAACTGGGGGTGGACATTATTGAGGCCGGCTTTCCCATCGCGTCCCCCGGCGATTTCGAATCGGTGAAGGCCATCGCCGGCTCGGTTCGCGGGGCAGTCATCTGCGGACTGGCCCGCTGCAACGACAAGGACATCGACCGGGCCTGGGAAGCCCTCAAGCTGGCCCCGCAGTCGCGGATTCACGTCTTCCTGGCGACGAGCGCGATTCACCGCGAATTCAAGCTCAAGATGACTCGTGAAGAAATCACCGAGCGAGCCATTGCCGGTGTGCGAAGGGCGTGCAGCTACTGCGACGACGTGGAGTTTTCCCCCGAAGACGCCGCCCGCACCGAGCGAGATTTTCTCTGCCAGGTTGTCGAAGCCGCGATCACGGCCGGGGCAACGACCGTCAACATTCCCGACACCGTCGGCTACGCGATGCCGCAGGAGTACGGCGCCGTCATCGCCATGCTGAAGAACAAGGTGCCGAACATCGACAAGGCAGTCATCAGCACGCATTGCCACAACGACCTGGGGCTTGCCGTCGCCAACAGTCTGGCTGGCGTGGAAAACGGGGCCGGACAGATTGAATGCACGATCAATGGCATTGGCGAGCGAGCGGGGAATGCGTCGCTCGAAGAGGTCGTCATGGCGATGAAGACCCGCTTCGACCACTACCACTGTGTCACCGGCATCAACACCCCGCGCCTCGTCCCCACCAGCCGCTTGCTCAGCAGCATCACCGGCTTGCAAGTGCAACGGAACAAGGCCATCGGCGGCAGCAACGCCGTCGCTCACGCAGCGGGCATTCATCAGGATGGGATGCTCAAGGAGCGGCGGACGTATGAAATCATGTCGCCGGAAGACGTCGGCTTCAAAGCGACCGACCTGGTCCTGGGAAAGCATAGCGGCCGTGCGGCTCTGGCGGACAGAAGTAAATCGCTCGGTTACAAACTCACCGGCGAGCAACTGCAAAGCGTCTTTGACGAGTTCAAGAAACTGGCCGACAAGAAGAAGGAAATCTACGACGGAGACATCATCGCCCTCATCGAAGCCCACCTCCACGGCCCCGAACGCGAGGAATGGAAGCTCATCGCCTTCGACGTCACCAGCGGCTCCGGCCACAAGCCGCGGGTCAAGCTGACGCTCCGCCACGGCGACAAGGAGTTCACCGAAGAGCTGAGCGACGGAGACGGCCCCATCGACTGCGCCTTTCTGGCAACCGAGAAAATCACCGGAATCAAGCTCAAGTGCGTCGATTACCAGGTTCGCTCCGCCTCTCTCGGTCACGACGCCCTGGGGGAAGTCAACCTGACCGTCGAATACGGCAACCAAACCTTCCGCGGCCGCGGCGTGAGCACCGACACCGTGGAAGCGACGGTGCATGCGATCCTGGTGGCCGTGAACCGGGTGGCGATGACGAAGGGGGCGTGACGCTCATTCGCAAAAGCGCGCGAATCGCCGTATTCGGTGGTATGATTAGAAATCCAAAGTTGCGGAAGACTGCAGTGGAACTCGACTTCCCGGTCGATTGGTCGGAAGGGGTTCTGGTGGAGAACTGATCTCGCAGCAAATCAATCCCGTTTATTATCGAACGAGAACCAGACCTTTCCGATAGAGATTTGGTCCTACACTCCCTCACCGAGATTTGCATCATGCACCGCCGCGCACTTGCTTGTTTCATTGCGTCCGTTGTATCGCTGGGGCTCTTGCCGACTTTCATCTATTGCGCCGACCCCGCGTCTATCCTCCCCGGCGTCCCGCCGAAGAGCCTCGCGCCTCTGAACAAGATTGACGTCCTCCCCCCCAGCGAGCTCCGCAGGCTGATCGAGCTTTACCAGGCCGATCTGGGGAGCCTGTGGCGGACCTATCCGGTTCGGATGTCCATCGCCCGGCACGAGCGGATGCGGGAGTTCTATGAACAGTGGCTGGGCCTTTTGGCGAAGACGCCATTCGAGGGACTGAGTCAGGATGGCAGGATCGATTATCTGCTGCTCAAGAATTACCTGGAGCATGAGCTGCGGGATTTGGAGATCGACGCCACGCGGCGCGAAGGAATTGGTCCGGTTGTCCCCTTTGCAGCGGCGTTTGTGGAACTCGAAGAGTCGCGCCGCCGGATGGACCCGCTCGATCCCGCCAAGGCCGCCCAGACGCTGGCCCGGCTTAAGAAACAGATCGACTTGTCGTCGAAGATCCTCGACGCCGCCCTCAAATCCGGCGACTCGAGTTCCGCGGCATCCACCAACTCCAGCAAGCCGAGCAAAGTCACCGCCTACCGCGCGGCTGAGGCGCTCGACGGCCTCCGCCGCACCCTGAAGGACTGGAATACCTTTTACGCCGATTACGACCCGCTCTTCACCTGGTGGAACGCGGACCCCTATAAGCAGGTCGATAAATCCCTGGGCGATTACGCCACGCAATTGCGAGAAAAAGTCGTCGGCATCAAAGTTGGCGATGAAACCGCCATCGTCGGCGACTCCATCGGCCGCGAAGCGCTGCTCAGTGAGCTGGCCTACGAAATGATTCCCTACACTCCGGAAGAGCTGATTTCGCTGGCCGAAAAGGAGTTCGCCTGGTGCGAGGCGGAGTACAAGAAGGCCGCAAAGGACATGGGTTTCGGTGACGACTGGAAAAAGGCCCTCGAAAAGGTCAAGCAAGATCACGTGCAACCCGGCCAGCAGCCGGCGCTCATCAAGGAACTGGCTCAGGAGGCCATTGATTTCCTGGAGGCCCGCGATTTGGTCACCATTCCTCCGCTGGCCAAGGAAACGTGGCGGATGGAGATGATGCCCCGCGAGCGGCAACTCGTGGCCCCGTTCTTCACGGGGGGCGAGATCATAAGCGTCTCGTTCCCCACCAGCGGCATGACTCACGAGCAGAAGGAGATGACCCTCCGCGGCAACAACCGCCACTTCTCCCGGGCCACCGTTCAGCACGAGCTCATCCCCGGTCACCACCTGCAAGGCTTTATGGGGGACCGCTACCGCACCCATCGGCAGCTCTTCCGTACGCCGTTCGTCGTGGAGGGCTGGCCGCTGTACTGGGAAATGCTGTTGTGGGACCTCGAATTCGCGAAGACGCCGGAAAACCGCGTCGGCATGCTGTTCTGGCGGAGCCACCGCTGTGCGCGCATCATCTTCTCGCTCAATTTCCATCTGGGAAAAATGACGCCGCAGGAATGTGTCGACTTTCTCGTCGACCGGGTCGGCCACGAGCGAGATAACGCCGCCGGCGAAGTCCGGCGGAGCTTCAAGGGAGACTACGGCCCCCTCTATCAGGCCGGCTACATGCTCGGCGGCCTGCAATTGCGAGCCTTGCACAATGACCTCGTGAAAGGGGGCAAAATGACCGACCGCCAATTTCACGACGCCGTCCTGAAAGAAAACTTCGCCCCCGTTGAGCTGATCCGTGCCAGCCTGACCAAACAGCCGCTGACGAAGGACTTCAAGTCAAGCTGGAAGTTCTACGGCGAGAAGCCGTAAGTTTTTTCCAACTTGTCCTGCCGATCTAGTCGTACTTACGAGTTTCCGCGATTGCTCTTAGAAAACACTTATGAACATTCTCGTTACCGGCGGCGCAGGATACGTCGGCAGCCACGCTGCCCGCTGGCTGGCGCGGGCCGGACATGACGTTTGGGTTTACGACAACCTCTCGGTTGGCCACCGCGCTGCGGCTCTTCCGGGCCGGTTGATCGAGGGGGAGCTCGCTGACGAAGCAAAGCTGCGAGCGGCTTTGAAAGAACATTCCATTGAGGCGGTGATGCACTTCGCCGCATTCGCGCTCGTTGGGGAATCGGTCACCGACCCGGCGAAGTATTATCGCAACAACATCACCGCCACGCTTTCACTTCTGGAAGCGATGCGATCTGCCGGCGTGGCGAAACTTGTCTTCTCCAGCACCACTGCTACCTATGGTGCGCCAAAGCAGATTCCCATCACCGAGGACGAACCGCAGCTCCCCATCAATCCCTATGGCTTTAGCAAGCTGGTGGTGGAGCGGGCGCTAGCGGACTATGCCCATGCTTACGGCCTCGGCTATGCGGCGTTGCGCTATTTCAACGCCGCGGGTGCAAGCCCGGACGGCGATTTAGGCGAAGACCACACGCCCGAATCGCACCTGATTCCCATCGTCCTGCAAGTCGCTCTCGGCCAGCGGCAGCAGATCACGGTTTTTGGCAATGATTACGCGACGCCCGATGGCACCTGCATCCGGGACTATGTTCATGTCGACGATTTGGCCCAGGCTCATCTGCTCGCGCTCGAAAAGCTCGTGCTAGGAAAGGGCCTCCACTTCAATCTCGGCACCGGCCGCGGCTATAGCGTCCGTCAAGTGATCGACGCCTGCCGCAAGGCCACCGGCCACGCCATTCCGGAAACCCTCGGCCCTCGTCGCCCTGGGGATCCTCCCGAGCTCGTTGCCGACTCGTCGCGAGCTCAAAAACAGCTTGGCTGGAAGCCCAAATACCCCGACATCGAATCGATCGTCGCCACCGCTTGGAAATGGCACCAATCGCATCCGCAGGGGTATGGCAAACGCAGTTCGCAGGAATAGCCAACCGGGCATTAACTCGCCATTCTGTGGCGGGGATTCTTTTGAACAGCCCACCTGTTTGCCCGCGAACGAGAAAAATCTAAAACAATCTGTTTTTTCGTTGACATTGTTCTCGGGATACGCAACAATCTCCCTCCAGCAGGCTGCCGGTTCCGGCGTCTGAAGCCGCGAAACTCAAAATCGCACGAAGCCTTGGTTTCCTTGATCCTGGAGGGTTAGCCATGGAATCCCAGAGACGAAGAGGGTTTACGCTCGTTGAACTGCTCGTGGTGATTGCGATCATCGGCGTCCTTGTGGCCCTTCTGCTGCCAGCGGTGCAATATGCCCGCGAATCGGCCCGGCTAATGACTTGCAAAAACAATCTCAAGCAGATCGGCGTCGCGTTTCATAACTATCATGACGCGCAGCGGGTACTTCCTTTCGGCTACTTCGTCGACTCGAGGCTGAACACCCAGGCTTGGGGTGTTGCCGTTCTGCCTTTTATGGAGCAGTCCAGTATTTACGATCAATATGACACCCGAGCCCCTCCGTTCAACCAGGCGGGCTCACTCGGCTATAACCTCGTGGCGGCCCAAAAAAACATCTCCCTGATCCAGACACCGCTCCCCGTTTTCGTCTGTCCCACGTCGCCCGATTCGATCTCCAAGCGGATCTACGACGGCATTCTTCCCGCCAATGCGGCCGGGGCGGGACTTCCCCCGCTCACCCTCACCTGGCGTGCGGCCCCCTGCGACTACACAATCACCACGGGAGTTCGCGGAACTTTTGCCAACATCGCCTATCTCAATAACGCTGGTGGCAATCGCGAAGGCGCGATTCTGCCCGGCGGACTTTTCGGTGACGGCAGCGGCAATATGGGGGGAATGACTGACGGCACTTCCAATACATTCCTGATGGGGGAGCGCACCGGGGGCAGCACCATTTATCGTCGAAAGGTCCCCGTCAACCTGGGCGTCATCGGGAACTTGAACGGCGGCGGTTGGGGGGATTTTCTGAACGGTGAACATTGGCTGCAAGGCTCCCTCTATGACGGCGTCGTGCCCACCAACGGCGGACCCTTCGCAATCAACTGCACCAATCTCCGGGGCGGTGGTTTCTATAGTTGGCATCCGAATGGGGCACTATTTGTCATGGGAGACGCCTCTGTGCAGTTCATCTTTGAAAATGCCACCCAAAGCTACATTGCCCGCCGGATCACCCGCGGCAAGAATGATGTAACACTGACCGAATAGCGGATATTTGCCACGGGTAATGCGATTTGTCCTGGGTTTATTAGGCAGTTTGTTCTCCTACTCATGAACCTTTTCAAGCGTGTTTTAACGGCGGCGATTCTCCTGACGATCACGGTTGGCTGTTCGCCTCAAGCTCCGCCGCGCACCCCAACCTACCCCGTTACTGGCCAAGTCTATGTCGACGGCCAGCCGGCTGCCGACCTGGCCGTTTTTTTTACCAGTGACAACGGCGTCGACAAGGACCATCCCACTTTTTCCACCGCGAACACAGACGCGGAGGGGAGATTCACGGTTTCCACCTACGAGACGGGAGACGGAATTCCCGAAGGAACGTACGCGGTCACCTTTCTGTGGGGACAAATGAATCTGATGACCATGTCTTATGGCGGCCCGGACAAGCTGGACGGCCGGTACAGCAAGCCGGAGACTTCGACCTTCAAAGTAACCGTCAAAAAGGGCCAGCCGGCCGACATGGGGAAACTCTCGCTAACAACCAAGTGAGATCAATCAGGATTTGGTGGTGGAGGCTGGATAAGAGGCCCATTGCCTTCAGATCCAATTCTTCGCTACCCTCCCTTCTCCTACCCATCGTTTCATCCAAATCGACAATCGTCCCCAATCTTTCCTGGGGCGGGATCGATTCCGCTGGACTCGCGCCGGCCGGAACTCTATCCTGAGATACAGCCGATCAATACTTCTGGCAGGAGCCGCTGCGTGTCCCACCTACCCATCTGGAACGGCCTCAACTTTTGTCCGCAGGGCCGCCGCGGCTTTATCAAGGTCGGCGCGCTCGGTGTCGGCGGACTCTCGCTGCCGCTACTGCCGCCGCTTCAGGCGCTGGGGGCCACGGGCAAGAAGGGCTCTGCGCAAGATCGCTCGATTATTCTCTTTTGGATGGCCGGTGGACCATCGCACATTGATACTTACGATCCAAAGCCGGATGCGGCAGTGGAGATTCGCGGGCCATTTGGTACCGTCGAAACGAAGGTGCCCGGAATGCAGCTGAGCGAGTTGCTGCCACGGCAAACGAAGATCGCGGAGCGGCTGACCATCATTCGCTCGATTTCACACAACCTGGCGGTGCATGACGACGGCTCGCACTGGATGCAAACCGGCTATCCGCTACTCAATGCCCGGGCTCGGGGACAAACGCATCCCGCCGAGGGAACCGTCGTCTCGCGGCTCAAGGGTGCGAAAACGCCGGGCATGCCGGCGTATGTCTGCATCCCGGAAGATTACCGCTCGCACATGGGCTTCTATCAAACGGGGGCCTATCTCGGCTCCAAGTACAACGCTCTCAATGGCGGGGGGGATCCGAGCCTCGGCAACTACCGCCCGCCGGAATTCTCGCTTCCCAAAACCGTCCCGCTCGCCCGTCTCGATGACCGCAAGAACCTGCTCTCGTCGCTCGATCGATTTGCCGCCCACGCCGATGCCGTCCAGCAGTGGGGAGACCTCGACGACGCGCAGCGCAAAGCCATCGAGCTGGCCAGCGGCAGCGGGGCGCGGCAGGCGTTTGATTTGTCGCTGGAGAAGCCGGCGACGCGCGAGGCCTACGGCCAGCATGCCTATGGCCAGTCGGCCCTGCTCGCCCGCCGCCTGGTCGAAGCCGGCACGCGGTTCGTCACAATCAACCTTTACGAGAAGGACGTCGACTGGTGGGACGACCACACCACCATCGAGGCTAACCTCCGCAAACGCCTCCCGCCGTTCGACCGGGCCGTCGCCACGCTCATCTCTGACCTCGCTGACCGCGGCCTCTCCGAAAACGTCCTCGTAGCCGCCTACGGCGAATTCGGCCGCTCCCCGCGGATCGACAAAGGAGGCGGCCGCGGCCACTGGCCCAGCGCCATGTCCGTCCTCCTCTCCGGCGGCGGCATCCGCGGCGGCCAGATCATCGGCAGCACGGTCCCCGGTGGCTCCGCGCCGAAAGACCGCCCGCTCACCCCCGGCCATCTCCTCGCCACTCTTTACCACTCCGTCGGCATCGACCCCCACGGCACGCTACCCGACTTGCAGAACCGGCCGATTCCGCTGGTGCCGGAGGGGGAAGTGATTCGGGAGTGCGTCGTGGGGTAGGCTTCCAGCCTGCCGAATTTCATGACGATTCCTCAACCGATCCGCAAGAAAGATTCCCGCTGGGTGCTCTTTCTGATAGCGGGGGGAATCGGCGTGGCGTGCATCTTCATTCTGGAAGCGACGCTGCTCAGCGTGTTCGCCAGTGGTCTTCCGACACTGTTTCGCCTGGCGGCAGTGGTGGTTCCCGCGATTGTACTGCTCGGTTTTGTCCTGATCGTCGTCATGGGAAATCGGATCTTCCCGTGGCGCTACTCGATTTTTGGACCTTATGAGCTCTCACCGCCACCAAAGGACTTTCGACCTCAGATTTGCCTGAGCCCTTCTCCTTTCGATCCCCATAGCATCACGCGGTTTGCGGTCGGCACGCAAGGAATTGAATTGACATTCTCCTACGGAATGCGCGCGTTCCTCCCTGCTGATTCCATCTCCGCTATTGGCCCAGCCGCCGGGCGAACTTTCGTTGTGGAGCACGACTGTCCCGAAATCGAAGGTCCACTCGTTGTCTCGCAGGAAATCGGCCAGGCAATCATTGCCGGACTGGGTCGAGTCGAACCGCCGAAGTGAGAAAAATGCGAAACTCGGTAAATTTCAGTCTACCCCAACGGCAATCGCAACTCAAAACACGTCGTCCCTTCAGTCGTCCGGCTGAAAATCAGCTCCCCTTCATGGGCCCGAGCAATCTGCCTCGCCACGGCTAGACCGAGGCCCACGCCCTCCGGCTTGCTGGTGGCGAACGGCTCGAAGAGTTTCGCTTCAATTTCGGGGGGAGGGCCGGAGCCGCTGTCGAGCAAGCGCACGAAGGCTTGTCTTTCTACATCGCGAATCCCCGTCTCCATCCGCACCCAGCCCCCCGGCCCCGCGGCTTCGATGCCGTTGAGCAAGAGGTTGAGCAGCAGTTGCCCCAGTTGCTTGGCATCGGCACTCAGGGGAATATTTCGATTCCCTAGTTCGGCCTGCAACGCGACCTTGCGGTGATGAAACGTCGGGCCATGCAGCACGATCAGGTCCGCGGCGATTTCCTTCAGGTCGCAGGCCTTCCGTTCTGGGTCACGCGGCTGACCGATGGCGAGGAGCCGCTGCAAATACTCCTCCGAGAGCGTCAGTTGCCGCAGGGCCACGTCGAGGCTCTCGCGGTCGCTCCCTCGGCAGGTCCGTTGATGCAATTGAATCGCCAGGCGCACACCGGTGATGTCGTTTCTCAGATGATGAGCCAGCCCGCCGCTGAGTTGCCCCAGCAACGTCAATCGCTCCGACCGTTTCATCACCTGGGTCAACGTCGTCAATTGCTGGGCCAAGGAATTCACGCTCTTGGCCAGATCCCGCAATTCGTCGTTGCGCTGGGGCAACGGCAGCGGCTGAAAGTCCCCCTCGGCAATCCGTCCGACTTGCTGCTGCAATTTGGCAATCGGCCGGCTAAAGCGGGAGGCCAATGAGCCGGCGGTCAGCACGACCACAACCAGCGCGATTCCGCCGACGACCAGCGGGGGGACCATCGCCTGCCGCAAGCTTTCGCGATAACTCCGTTCGGGATAGAGCACATGCAGGATCAGCGGATTCGTCTCATCGCTGCCGCGCGTTTCCACCGCACGGTGGAAATACTGCTCCCCTTGAATCAGCACGGAATCGCCGAGGCCCGTTTGTTCCGTGGTCCGCGGCGGAGTTTCGAGCGGCCGGGCATTCTCCACCGCCGGCGTGCTGGAGGCGACCACTTTTCCTTCCATATCCATCACCACCAGCTCCGTCCCCGATAAACTCCTGGCCTGCCGCAGCACCGACTCCGTGAGCGGAAACGGCGGCCGCTTCAGCGTCTGGCCAATATTCGCGAGCTGCGTCTGAATCTGCGCCTCGGCCCTGCGAGTCGCCAGCCAGGCATTGACGCCGCTGACCAGCGCCAGCGTCACCGCCATCACCCCCGCAAAGGGCCACAGAAGTTGATTGCGAATGGGCCAGCGCACGAGGAGTTTTATTGAAGTGAGAGGATGATGAGCATTGCGAAAATAGAAACTGTCTTACCCCAACTCTTTCTTCCACCCCTCGTATTCTTTCAGCACTTCGTCCCGCGAACACCTTGGCCGATAGACCAGGCGGCAGCGGAAAGCGTAGTCGGTGAGGATTTCGTAGCGGGGGATGATGTACTGGAAGTCCCAGGCCGGAAGCGTCGTTTTCTTCTCCTGGTTGAAGCCGCCGCCGCTGGGAGATTGAGTCAGGCGAATGCCGCTCACGCGGTCAAACATGGTGATGTAGGTCTGCCCTTGGAATAGGCCGTAGAAGAGCGGCAGATCGTATTTGAGCGGCGTGGTGTTCTTATAGAGGCAATCCCGGTGGCCGGCGGCGAACCGTAATTCGTAGCGATCATCCTCGTGCAGCACCGTGCTTTGGTTGTTGTGGGCCGGCGAGCAGTGCTGCAGCCACCCCTGTTTCCCGCGGAAGTACATGCTCTTGTCCTCTGGGGCGTTGATGTAGCTGGCCCAGAACAAGCCGATGTAGCCGTTCACAAAAACGTGCTGCGTCGCCCGGCAGCGGAACGCAATGTCGATGTAGTGCGGCGCGACCAGCGTGAACTTCGTCCAGCTTTCCAGATGAAACGTCGGCGTCGGCGGCTGATGCAGCTCGGCCTCGTGATCGCTGAGCTTCTTGAATTCCATCGGAGCCTTGCGGGGCTCGAAGAAGATGGTGCCGCTGTCGTCGATGTCCAGCGTCGCGCCGTCGAAAATGTGCTCCAGGTTGAAGCCCGCGACC
The DNA here is from genome assembly GCA_005778405.1 of Planctomycetaceae bacterium. Taxonomy (GTDB): domain Bacteria; phylum Planctomycetota; class Planctomycetia; order Pirellulales; family Pirellulaceae; genus SXOA01. The sequence continues at coordinate 103,879 of SXOA01000062.1, read as the reverse complement.
TCCGGCACAAACAGATTGGCCGGCTCCTTCTTGTGCGTCAGACTCCAGAGTCCGTTGTACCCGGCCCGGTGCTTCTCGTAAGCCGAGTTATCGCCAATAACAGCCGTGATATCGCCGGCGGAGAAGGTTTCGTGCATGGGAGAAAGACGGTAGGCAGTAGGCGGTAATCAATAGGCAGCAAAAAGAGTTCTTGCGCCACGCAACCAATCTACTACTGCCTTCTGCCTACTGCCACCTGCCTACTGCTTCTCACCGCACCCGGCACTGAAAGCGGATGATGCCCCCTTCGTTCACCTTGAGCGGTTCGTTCAGGGCCCACCGCAGGACCAGCGATTCCCCATCGTTCTCCTGCGTGTCGAACTTCGCCTCGCGGCTGGAGGACTGGCTGTTGTCGACGTATTCCAGGCGGGTGGTCAGGCTGTCGATGATGGTGACATTGCTGATCGGCTGTTCGCCGACATTGTCAAACCGCAGCGTGAATTCCACCGTCTCGCCGACCTGGGCGTCGCTCTTGCTCGCGACTTTGCAAATCCGCAAACGGGGCTTCCCTTCCAGCTCATACATCCGCGTTTCCTGGGAACCGGAAGTGCCGGCGGCTTCGACGGCCATCCTGCCGTCGATGACCACCTGCACTGCTTTCTTATCGAGCCAAACCTCAGCCGCCTGGGCACTGATGGCCAGGCGCGGTTTGTCACCCTGCTCGTAGACGCCTCGGCGGATGAGGGCGAAATCCTCGAACGGCAAGAACTCGCCCCGGGCCAGGTACGGAACATTGGTCCGGGCCAGTTCGTTGCCGGCCTTCCGTTCGCGGAAAATATTCGCCAGGTCGATCGCCTGTTCTCCGCGCACAGCCTCCGGCTGGATGGCGGTGGTCGGAACAAAAGTCTTGTCGTGCAGGTGGAGCTTGTCAGTCTTCTCAATCCCGGCCATCCGCTCATGCACTTCCGTGGTAATCGGCACCGTCACATGTCGCACGGCGGCAAACCGCGGGGCGTAGATGCAGACCTTGTTGCTGTGCGTGACTTCCTTGCGGCCATCGAGCGTGTTGTAATGAGCAATCGTGTCTTCCTGGTCCACGCCGACGACCGAAGAATCCTTCTTGAGGTTGGCGTCCTGATTCAGATCGCCACCATCGCAAAGATACTCGTCCTGCGGCCAGGGTAGGGCGAGCCCATCGGGTGCCCACTGCAGCTCTTCTGCCTGGCAACTGAAATGAAATGGCCCGCTACTTTGCGGCGAACAGTGCGGGCAATGACCGGAAGTTCCCCCGTGATGTCCGATGTGGCCGCCGTTGTAAGCGCTTTGGGGCAGGGCAGGGGAGGTGTGCTGCGCGAGGACGATGGGATTTCCGCTCGGCCCGCCTTTGGTCTTCGTCACGATCGGAGCATTCCCGCTTGCGGCGGCGCGATCGGGCATCGCCCGACATGAGCAAAGGCCGAGCGAGCCCATCATCACCAGCGCGAGGAGCTTTCCGTGCGTCGTATTCATGGTTCCCTTTCTCTGCCGCGTTCCGCTCTCGGAGTGAGCGGCCTACAATCATCGCCGCTTGATCTGGCTCTCCGGCAAACGCTGGAAAGTCCGACCTTGTCGCTCGCCAACTTTGGGGGGCAGCTGTGCCTCTTCCAGCCCTTCATTCCGCTTCACTTCCACCGGCGTCGTCGTGAATTTGAGGAGCGGCGGCGAGTGATAGAGGAACTTGCCGTCCGGCGTCAGGCCATCCGGGACGCGAGAGCCCATCCGCAGGATGGCGATGGGGCGACCCATCTGATCTGCCACCTTGAGCGGATCCTGCCCAGCCCCAATTTCAAAATACCGCTGCTTCTTGGGTTCGTCTTTCACCGGCAAGGCGGATTTCGGCTGTTCGAGGTAGATGACCCGGGTGACAAAACGGCCTTCGAGTGCCAGCGCGAGCTCCTCGGCCGTCAACTCGATGGGAACCGGAAAGCGGGCGGCCTGGCCGGGAGGAGGATAGAGACGGTCGACCAGCTCGATGGTGGGAAAAACTTCTTCTCCCGCATGGTCCGGAATATTCGCTACCCGCATCCGGTAGACGTAGCCGATTTGCATGCCGGCCAGAACGGAATCCTTGTCCCCTTGGTCAAAGCCCCCTTCGACCGCCAGCGAAACGATCGCACCCTTGGGCGCGGTCACTTCCACGGGCTGAAAGTACCCAGCCAGCGGACCGCCGCGAGTCAGTTGTCGCTGCCCGACTTCTCCCGGTGGCATGTCGGCGCGATTCTGATAGTGCACCGGCGGCTGGGCAAGGGCGACTCCTCCCAGAATGGCGAGACCGGCTGAGAGAGCGAACTTGAGAACTCGAATTCGCATGATTTCTGCCCCGGGTAACACACCTACGGCTTTGCGTGGGCGTGAGTCTCGATTCCATCAAATCCGTCAAGTTGCGTTATTCAATGCACACGCCCACGCAAAGCCGTGGGCGTGCCACCCGATAGTTCTCGGGACTGGTTTAGCTACTGACCCGGCGGGCAGTATTCGCCACCCTGCATATTGGGAGTTCCAATCCGCTCGTGCCGGTCATAGTGCGGCTGGCCGAACGGCATGCTGGGATGAATGCTCTGCTCGCGGATGCGAACGCGGCTGGCAGGCTTGGGATAGCTATATCCCGGCTGCTGGCGAACATTGATCCTGAAGTTCGAGGTCGGCTGCGGAATGTGCATGTGGGTCCGATTGACCATGGTATGCGTCTGCAGGCCGGCCGGTCCTCCCAGCGGAATGTGCGGCGGGCCGGGCAAGCCAATCGGCGTTCCCGACATCGGCATGCCATACATCGGAGCGGTCACCCCGGCGACATAATTCGGCGGGAAGCCGTAGCCTCCTTCGCCAGCACAGGGAAGCACTCCCCCGTCCATTCCCATTCCCGCATTTCCGTCCGCCGAACCGGGCAGTTCGACGTCCTTGTTGCCCAGGCGGATAATCGCCAGGATGGCTCCGCGGCGATCCGCTTCGGTAATCGGATCCACACCCGGGTCAAGCCGCGTGCTGACGAGGGTATCGACACCGGCCAGAGCGAGTTCCTGGAACTCGGGGTCAGGCAGGTAGATGACCTTCGTCACGAAATTGCCGGCCAGCACCTGGTCCAGGTCTTCGTCGGTGAACTGCACCGGAATCGCGTTGTGAGCCAGGAAGGCTTCGCTCCGCGGCGTGGTCGGGCCGACTTCGAGCGTGGGATAAAGCTCCACGCCGGGGCTCTTTTCCAGATTCGTAATTTTCAGCCGGTACAGAGCGTTCTGCGGAAAGTTGTGCCGCCCGGGAACGATGAGGGGCGAGGAGTCAAAGGCTCCCGCCTGACTCACATCCCAGCGGACCTGCATCCCGTCGGGCTTGTTGAACAAGACCTGCACGGTCGGCATGGAAACCGGAATCATCATCGGCGGCAGGGCAGGGGGGAGAACCCCCGGCCCAGGACCGCCAACCCCTGGTCCCGGTTCAAAGAGTTGTTGTGCCGGAGGCAAATTGTGCGCTTTGGGAAACGCACACCCCAGCGCCGTGCAGGCCACGGCCGCCGTCAGAATCCAAAGCGACAAACGGATTTTCATGATGTCCCCCGTGACATTGGCCGCGGCTTTGTCCGGAAACGGGCCGGGAAAGCCTGGGCTGCGCTTCATTGCGATGTTGCTAGCGGCTGCTCAAAAAAGGGGTCTGGCTCCGAGCCGTTGACGTTACCCCTCAGAAAACTGGTCGCGGCGAAGTGCCTGACCCCTTTTTTGAGCAGCCTGCTATCTGGCGTGGACCCCGCCGGGGTTTTCCCCCTATTATGCCGGCCCCACGCATGTTGCGCGCTGGCGGACCGGCTGCGGTGTCCTGTGAGTTATTGTTCGGTTCGGCATATCGGGAATCTTTGGCAAAATCGGCACGACCGGGTTATGAAGTACAAATTGCCCAAATTGGTAGAGAGAATGGACACTAACCCGAAGCGCCAGCGAGGGTGGGTTCCCAATCTCCCTCGCTGGCGCTTCGGGTTAGCGTGTTTGCTCCTGGCACTATCCGCATGGCCGCTTGCCGGCTCTGCTCAGCAACGTCAAAAACGCTCCGATTCCGCAACTAAACGCGTCGCTGCCGTGCCGGAGAATAAGGAACTCGAAAAAGCCGTCTTATCAAAGGGCAGGGGAGGGGAGGGGGGGGAACCGTTGCCCCCGCCGCTTACTCCGGAGGAAAGGGACGGCAACAAACTCGTCGCCCTGTCCGCCAAGGATGCTTTTCGTCAAAAGGCCATCCAGGCCAAAGTCCGCCAGCGAGTGTTCGCCTTCGGACAGGAAGTTGTCGGGTCGGGGGAGTATTTTCAATTCGGCTCGGGACAGCCCAAACTCCTCCGCCTCGATATGAAAATGCAAGTCGGCCCGCAGGCGGCCTCGCTGCTGCAAATCTGCGGCCGCCAGGATTATTGGATTCGCCGCCATGTGCCACCGGCCGCTCCCAAGCTGGAGCATGTGAATCTCACCCGGCTGGCCAGTGCTCTTTCGCGCGAGGGGGACGACGGGAAATACCTAACCACGGATCACTGGATACTTCTCGGCGGTTTGTCTCGCCTGCTCGAATCGTTGCATCGCAACTTCGATTTCGCCCCAACACGGCAGGCCCGCATCGACAAGGAGTTCGTCCTCGTTGTTCAAGGGCGGCTCAAGCCGGAGCGATTCAAGGCGTTGCACCCCTCGGGCGACAAGAAATCGGATGCCGCGACGGAGCAGATTCCGACTGCTGTCATTCTCACGCTCCGCCGCGCCGATCAGCCGCTCCCGCACTTTCCCCACCGCATCGAGTTCCTGCGCCAACTGACCCCCAAAGAGTTCAAATCCACTGCCGGCCAAGCAGCCCAACCCGCAACCGAAACTGTTCTCAGCATCCTGGAGTTCGTCGATCCTCAGGCTCATGTCGAACTCGACCCACAGCTCTTCGAATTCGATCCGGGGGATGAAGAGTCGGAGGACAAGACGCAGACGTGGTTGCGGAAGCTACAGGAGTAGAAGTCCTTACCACACCAGTCTTTCCCTCACTCCCACCAATTGCGCGGCCACCCGCACTGCCTCCACCATGCTGCTCGTCTCCGCTCGCCCCTGCCAGGCGAGGTCAAAGGCCGTGCCGTGGGCGACGCTGGTGCGGATGATGGGGAGGCCGAGGGTGATGTTCACCGCCCGGTGCATTCCCAGCAGCTTGAGGGCGATGTGCCCCTGGTCGTGATACATGGCCACTACGGCGTCAAAGTCGCCGGCGGCGGCTCTGACCATCAGCGTGTCGCAGGGCAGGGGGCCTTCAAGACGGAGCCCCTCCAACTTTCCGGCCACAACGGCGGGGGAAATGATTCGCAGCTCTTCATCGCCGAATAGTCCTTGCTCGCCGGCGTGAGGATTGAGCGCCGCGACGCCAATCCGCGGCTGAGCCGTTTTGAGTTTGCCGGGAGTGAGGAACGCTCGTGTGACCGCATCCGCCAGGCGGGCGCTGGCTAGAATCCGCTCCTGCGTAAGATGCTCAAACACATCTCGCAGCGCCATGTGGAGTGTGACGTGAGCGACTCCCAGGCCCGCGCGTCCCCGAACCGTGCTGCCGGGAGCCAGATAGAGCATCATCGCCACTTTGTCCCATGGAATTCCGCATCGCTCCGCGAGCAGCTCGGTGTGTCCTGGAAAATGATGCCCCGCCGCCACCAGCGCTCCCTTGTTGAGCGGCGCGGTTGTTATCGCATCGACCTTTCCCGCGAGTGCCAGGTCGGCCGCCAGGATCAGTGCGGCATACGCCGCTTGTCCTCCGAGCGCCGAAACTTGCGACGGCGGCGCTTGCAACTGATCTTCATCGCCCGATTTCAAACACGGCAGCAGGGCAGGGGAGGGGGCCGCCTCCGAAGGCGACTTGATTTCTTGCACTTGAATATCCAGCTCGAGCAGCTTCACCGCCCGCCGCAAAAAGTCCGGATGCCCCACGGCCAGCGGACGGCAGACTTCGTGCAGCGCAGAAATGGTCCACGCCCCCACAATGGTTTCTGGACCCACTCCAGCAGGATCCCCCAGCGTAATTGCAACAAGCGGTTTCATAATTTCCATAGTAGCCCGCACACTCCGTGTGCGGGAATGCCGGCACACGGAGTGTGCCTGCTACTAAGCGTGCCGCAACCGTGTAGAATTGGGTTTTGCAAACCCTCCAACCCGCGACATTCCTTGTCCCGCATCTTCTCCGTCCTCGCGATCCTGACCCTCATTGTTCTAGCAGCCAACTTCCTGTTGGGACTTGGAATCGGCGATTTCAATGCTGCTGCTGGCCGGTACGTGGCGGCAGCGCGAGAGCATGGCAAGCTGCCAATGGAGCTCGTTTCTCCCGAGCAGCAGCAGAAAATCACCCAGGAGTTCGCGGCGGCCGGTGATGCATTTGCTGCACCTCGCCGCAATCTCACACTGCATTTCTATCTCGGTGTCGCGTCGTCCCTGCTTGCCATCCTGGTTTGCTGCATTAGCGTTACCTACTTCATTGGCACCAGCCGTTGGTGCCGGGAGGTGGCGGAGACGTATCGCCTATCGCAGGAATTTGTGCGGCGGAGCGACTCGCTGAAGCGGCGTACCTTTCCCTATGCCCTCCTGGGCATCTTCACCGTCATCATTCTCGTTGCATTGGGGGGACTCTCCGATCCTTCCATTCCCTGGCGGCGGGCTTTCGAGTCGGAGAAGGACTGGTTCAACGCCACCTTTCCGCCCGAGAGTATGGTCAACATCCATTACATCGCTGCGATGATCGGCCTGGTGGTGCTCGCCTTCGCCTTTTGGGTTCAGGCTCGCCGCATCGCCGCCAATTACGCGATCATTGACGAGATTCTGGCCCAGGTGCGGCACATTCGGGGCGAGTGAGTTCGTTCCCTAAACGGACGAGGCAGAAAAATGAAAGCCGTCCTGCAGCGAGTCAGTCGGGCCAGCGTGACCGTGGCTGGCGAGGTCGTCGGCCAGGTTGGCCGCGGCATTCTGGTTTTACTTGGCGTGGAACAGGACGACACGGATGACGACGCCCGGCAGCTGGCGGACAAGACGATTGCTCTCCGCATCTTCGATGACTCTGATGGAAAAATGAATCTTTCGCTGGAAGAGATCGGCGGCTCACTGCTCGTCGTCAGCCAGTTCACGCTGCTCGGCGACTGCCGCAAGGGTCGCCGCCCCAGCTTCATCGGCGCGGCTCCTCCGGAATTGGCGGAGAAGCTCTACAACATTTTCATCAGCGCCGCAGGTAGTCGCGGCATTCCAGTCGCCACGGGCCGGTTTCGGGCGATGATGGATGTCGAGCTCGTTAACGACGGCCCGGTGACGCTGCTGCTGGATAGCCGAAAGAGAATGTAAGTGGGGTAGGCTTCCAGCCTGCCCAGCAAGGATCTGGCGTGGGACACGACCTGTTTAATGATGATCGGGGCAGGCTGGAAGCCTACCCCACTTATCTCTCCTGCGTCTCATCCTGCGGCTCGTGGTGCGACTCTATCCCCGCGAATCGCAGTGCCTGGTCGATGACACGATGAGCGCTGTACGAGCCGAACTTTGATTCGTAACCGTAGCGCTGCATCAGCATCGGATCTCCAATGGCCAACAGTACGCACACGGCCATCTTGCCGTAGGCCGAGAAATTGGCCCAGCTGTCGTTGCCCCAGAATTTCAATGCCGTACCCATCGACCGCTTCAGGTTCAAGCGTCCGCTCCGCAAACTGACGCTCCAGATTTCATCCAGCACGAGGTGCGACAGAAAGCCGGCCATGACGGCACCGGACTTGTACAATCGCAGGGCGAGATCCTGGTGAGAGACGATCAGAAATGTGAGTAGACCGCAGGTGATGCAGGCGGGAATGCTGTGCCACATGCCGCGATGGACCGTGTAGCGTTTGAAGATTTCCGCTACCCCAAAGCGAACAGCCACATAGATGATCGCCGCCGCCAGAACGACGATCTCCCTGGACCATTGCCACGTTTCAAAGCGATCCAGCATCAGCATGGGAATGCAGGCGGCTGCAAACGACGACATTTCCTGCACAGGTCGGCCGGAGTCGCTATCGAGGTCCGGCAGCATTCCCGAAACGCTGCACAGACCTCCCGCCAGCAAGCAGGTCTCCACCGGCAGTTGCCCATAGAAATAGCCGGCGACGCCGTATCCGACGCCGAGGATCGTACTGGTGGTGATGTGCGTCTTGAAATCGGCCATGGATGCTTCCTGGTGGGGTAGGCTCCCAGCCTGCCCAAAGCGGATTCACAGGGCAGGCTGGAAGCCTACCCCACGGGCCGCGGACTCTAGCCGCTCCCCTGCTCTCTCTCAAGAGCAAATCGCTCTTCGCGGATACTGACAACTTGGCTATACTCCCCCTCTTCACCGCGTGGACGCGGCGGCTAAGCTGCAGGAGATGCACGGATGCAAGGCTACGACCTGTTCATGATCATCATTCTGGCCGCAGCGGTGATTTGGGGGGCCTGGAAAGGGCTGGCCTGGCAGGTGGCGTCGCTCGCCTCGGTCGTCCTCAGCTACATCGCGGCTCTCTCGTTCCGCCAGCCGCTCGCGGGCTTCCTCAGCCAGCAAGTGGAGCTGGTGCCGCCGCTCGACACGGGCCTGGCGATGCTGATTCTCTTCTTGGGGACATCGCTCATTGTCTGGGTCGGTTTCAACCTCGTCTCGGAGTCGATTCAAAAACTCAAGCTCAAGGAGTTTGACCGCCAGGTAGGGGCCCTCCTGGGCCTGGCTAAAGGGGTGCTGCTCTGCACCGTCATCACCTTGCTTGCCGTCACTATCGTCAGCGACCAGCAGCGGCAGCAAATCTATAACTCCCGCTCCGGCTACTACATTTCGGTCCTGCTGAACAAGATCCAGCCCATCCTGCCCCCCGAGGTCCAAAGCCGCTTGCAGCCCTATGAAGAGAACCTGGAAAAGAACGTCGTCCCGCGCCCAGGTGAATTCTCGAACCAGTTTCTGAACAGCGAGGAAGAACCCACCCGCAGGTCCACACAATCCAACGAACGGCGCAGCGTCCGGCGAAGCAGCTACGAGACACCCTCGCCGAACCTGGACCTGGAATTCAAACAGGATTCGTTTGGCTCGCGGCGGCATCAGGAGAGCGGTTTCGACGCGGAACGCTGAGAAAAGGCAAACTACGTGTTTCCCGGCAAAAAAGTCCAGCGCAACCGAACATAAGAAACATTATCGGACGTTGGATGGACGCTGGAGTCCCGCCTTTAGGCGGCTGTGCTGAACCGCCTGAAGGCGGGACTCCAACGGGCTACTCAATCTCGAACGCAACTTCGATGCTGACTTTGACTTCGATTGCTCCCGGGGCGAATGTTCCCGGTGCTTGGTCAGGTTCGGCGGCGCGCGGGGCGCTGGAGATGAAGTTGCTGTTGCCGAGATACGACGAACCGCCCCAGTTCTCCTGCGGCTCGGCGATGCGGAGGACGCGGCCCAGTTTGCCTCCCAGCAGCTCTGTCATCTCGCTGGCTTTCTTTCTTGCCGCTTTCACCGCCTCCAGCCGGGTTTTGGTCCGCAGCGCGAGGTACTCCGACGATTCCAACGAATAGCTCACCTCCACATCGGCTGTTCCGATGAGCCCGGCTAGGACGGCGTCGAAGCGGCTAGTGTCATGCTGGCGAAGCGTAACCGCCCGGTCGATCTGAAAATGCCGGAAGGACGTCTGATTGCCGGCGGCATCCCGGTCGTAGATCTTCTGCACCGACATGTAACCCGTCTGAGCATCCTCCGGCTTGATTTTGAGCTCCTTCCGCATCTCCAGAATTTTCTTCACCGTCTCGTCACAATCGGCCTGAGCCTTTGCCAGATCCTTGTTCGCGCGGCGAATGTTGATATGCCAGACGACAATATCCGGCTGCACTTTCGCCACGGATGTTCCGGTGACGGAGACATGGCGCGGGGAAAGTTTGACTTCATCGGCAGCGGCAGAAGTGCAAGCGAGAATGGCGAAAGCAAAAACTAGGCGAGGCATGGTCAGCTCCATTCAAAGTGGGATGAGACGAGACTAGCGCCGTAGTTTACGCGAGAGAATGCGGCTAGTTCGTAACGAGGACGTAACAGCGATCAACTCGGCGTCAGAAGAGTTGAAGAGTCGCACTTTCTCCAGGCTCAAATCCGGCCTGGCGGAGTCGCTCGACAACATTTTCGATCCTTTCCCTCAACTCGGCTAGCTTTGCGGGACTTCCATCCTCAGCGATAATCTTTCCACTGAGCCGAGACTGGCAGTATTGGACAGCTTTGACCATGCCATCAAACACCTCAATAGGTTTCGCTGAACGTGGAACGGAATAGGCAAAAATCAGATCGTCTACATGAAGTTGACCTGCGGCAATCTCCTCAGGAAGGAAGTAACCGGGGTCCGAAGAGGTTTCGACGCTAAAAAACGAGTCATCGCCTTGTTCCGACCGGTTCCGCCAATGAAAACAGTCCATGTCCCCCCATTCCAGCCCTAGGCAGAGCATGACGTCCCAGATCTTCTTTCCATCAAACTGCTTTCCTCGTGGGGCTTGAAGGGTCAGGACAACACTCATATCAAGCGTCGACTTCATGTCACGCAATAGGGCTGATCTTTGGGCCGCTTTTGCTGGTGATAGTTCCGTGGTGACCGTTGGAGTTCCAAACCGTTTCATGCGTTCCGCCAACTTCACTAGACGCTGCGAATAAAGTTGCTCACTGGGAGGCAGGCTGCTCTCGTTCAAAACGTCAATGTAGTCAAATTCAAACTTCAGCCGATCGACCGCTTTGGGACCATCGGCCGAGATGAGATAGGTCCAGTACCCGGTGTTAACATCTCGTCCATAGGCCATGAAACCGCCAAATGTCTCTCGCCAATTCTTGTCAAATGCATCAGAAACCGCTCGTGGGTTTAGTTGCGGATCACCTTCCAAGCGAACGTCGACAACCCAGCTGACGGCTGGCTCGGGCAGGTAATCTCGATCATCGTCTGACGCAGGCGCGGCAACCGAAGTCGCGAGTGTTCCCAATATGTGCCGCGCATCCTCGGTAGGAGTGTTTGGCAGCAATTCTGTTCGCCCGTGACTCTCCGATTCCGGAGCGAGATACATGTCACCGATGACAATTCTCCCTTTGTCATCCTTATGAATGCCACCGTCACTGGACATATCGCCTCTCCCGCAACCAATCGTTGCTATTGATATCAAACAGACGATCTCAATGCAGAGACTCTTCATACGTTAGCCTCGCCCATCTCCATTCATCCCGTTCCCCTCCCCTGCCCCTGCCCCTCCGCCTACCGCCATCGCTGCCGCGGCGTCCTCCAAGAAAACCCCCATCCGCCGGAATTTCTCGTACCGCGTCTGCGGCAGTGTCTCTCGCGATTGATTGAGTAGCTCACGGAGAGAGCGAAGCAGATATTGCTTGACGCGAGAGGCAGTCTGGTGGGGGTCGCGGTGGGCGCCGCCGAGGGGTTCTTCGATGATGTGGTCCACAACTCCCAGCCGCAGCAGGTCAGCGGAGGTGAATTTCAGGGCGGTGGCGGCCCGTTCGGCGTGCTGGGCGCTTTTCCAGAGAATCCCCGCACAACCCTCCGGGCTGATGACGGAGTAGTAGGAGTATTGCAGCACCGCGACGCGGTCACCGACGCCGATGCCCAGTGCTCCGCCGGAGCCCCCTTCCCCGATGACGATGCAGATGATCGGCGTCTTGAGGCGCGACATTTCGTACATGTTCTCGGCGATGGCCTGCGACTGTCCTCGCTCCTCGGCTCCGATGCCGGGGTAGGCTCCCGGAGTGTCGATGAGGCAGATGACCGGCAGGCCGTATTTTTCGGCCAGCTTCATTTTGAGGATCGCCTTGCGGTAGCCCTCGGGATGGGCACAGCCGAAGTAGCAGGCCTGGCGTTCCTTATAGGTCCGTCCCTTTTGATGGCCGACAACCATCACCTTGTGCTCGTCGAGCTTGGCGAAGCCCGCGAGCATCGCCCGGTCGTCGCCAAAGCGACGGTCGCCGTGCAATTCGGAAAAGTCCTCGAAGACGAGCGAGAGATAGTCGGAGGTGTAGGGGCGGTCTTTGTGGCGGGCAACTTGCACCGTCTGCCACGGCGTCAGCGTGGAATAAATCCGCCGTGTCGTCTCGGCCAATTCGCGCTTGAGCTGCCGGAGATCTTCTTCCTGGGCTGGCGTTCGCTCGGCAATCTGCTCCAGCGCGCGGCGGCGGCCTTCCAATTCCAGGATGGGGTGTTCGAAATCGAGACCAGGGGCAGCGGTGGCAGCGGACATAGTATCAGCCTCCCTTGGGGCCCCCTTTCTTCAGGTCATCGAAGCTAACACTGGTCTCGCGAGGAAGGACAATCTTTCCCTCGGGAACTTTGGGCATGATTTTGTAAACCCGCATCGTGCGGAATTCCTTGACGAAGTCCCACATCGAAGCCGGGCGATCCTCCTTGCGTTTTTGCATCGTCTTTTTCACCAGGTTGGCAAATTCCGGCGTGATGTTTTCGTTGAAAACCCCCAGAGGAGGAATCGGCGCATTCAAATGTTTGGTCAACAGCTCATCAGCCGTCGTCCCCGTATACGGCAACTTGCCAGAGACCAGCTCAAACAACATGCAGCCGAAGCTATATAGATCGGCCCGCGGGTCGAGTCTCTTGCCCCGGATTTGTTCCGGCGACATGTAGCTCCGGGTTCCTTGTACCTTGGAACCAAAACTGAACAGCGCCCCAATCCCCCTTTTGTAGCGCTCGGAAATGGCAAAGTCGATGAGCTTCACCAGGCCGTCGTCGTTGACCAGGAAGTTGTCCGGCTTCACGTCGCGATGAATCCAGCCTTGTTCGTGGAGATAGAAGAGGGCCTCAGCGGACTGGTCGATGATGCGGGGAACCAGGTAGGCCAGTTCCGCCACCCCTTGCCGAAGCAGCAGCTTGAGATTGGGGCACTCGAACAATTCCAGCACCAGATAAGGGACGCTCCCTTCGGTGTTGAATTCGAAGATATGGATGACGTTTTTGTGCTTGAGTTTTTGGCCGACTTCCAACTCGTGCTTCAGGGCCGCAATTTCGGTCTTATCCTTCCGCAGGTCTTCGCGAATGATTTTCAGGGCATAACGCGTCGGGTCGTTCCCCTTGATTGCTTCCCAGACCGCCGTCGTGTTCCCCACCCGAATGAGGCGGGCGAGGCGGTAAGGACCCAGGAGATCGCGGGCGCGGGACACGGCGGTGGCGGGTTGGAGGTGCGGAGTTTGTAGTGAGGTTTAGTGTAAACAGAAGCCGAGTAAGAGAGAAGGAGAGAATGAGAGACGGGGAGAGGGAGAGAAAAGTAGGCTGGGTCGGTTCTGTTTCTCTCAAACTCTCAATCTCTCCTTCTCTCCTTCTCCCTGTCTTCCCAGCACCCGCTCATACACCTCCCTCACCCGCCGCGTCATCGTCTCGTGCCGGAACTGTTCGGCAAAGCGGCTGCGGCCGGCAGAGCCGAGTTGCTCGCGCAGCGCGGGGTCGCTGGCAAGCTGCGTGAGCGCGGCGGCGAGCGTGGCAACATCCCGAGGAGGGATGAGAAATCCGGTTTGACCAGGGATGCAGACTTCCCGCGCGCCATCGACGTCGTAGCTGACCACCGGCTTTCCGGCGATGAGCGCTTGCGGAAGGGCGCGAGCCAGGCCTTCGCGCAGGCTGGCATGAACCAGAATGTCCATCGCGCCAAGTAATTCAGGAATTCTGGCCGGTGGCACTAGGCCGGTGAACTGGAAGTGCTCGCGCAAGCCGGCGTTGTCGATTAGCTGTTGCAATGCCTCGCGGAGAATCCCATCACCGATAAAAAGAAAGCGTACCAGCGGATTCTTCTGGATCACTTCTTTCGCCGCGGCAATCACTTCGTCATGCCCTTTGAGATGAAAGAGGCGGGCGATTTTTCCGATGACGACATGCTGGGGTGAATATCCAAGTTCCTTTCGGAAAGGTTCGCGAGCTTCGTTCGCCTGAAGGAACGGCTCGACGTCCATGCCGCTGTAGATGGTCGTAAACTTCTCGCGCGGAGCGACGCCGGCTTGCACCATCAGATCGCTCATCGCGTCCGCCACGCTGATGATGGCGTGGCAGCGGCGGGCGGCACACCACTCGCACCAGCGGAAGAGGGTTCGCGGCAGTACATTCTGAAACGGATGAAACGGCGCACCGTGCACCGTATGCACAATCGCCGGCACCTGCAGTGACCAGGCCGCCAGCCGGCCGAGAAAACCCCCTTTGGCGCTGTGGGTGTGGACGACATCGGGCTTGAAATCGCGCAAGACTTGTTTGATTCCCAGATAACTCGCGAAGTCCCGCCAGGGATGAATCGACCTGCGAAGCGATGGCACGTAGGTCAGGGGAACGTCCCCTCCCCTCCCCTGCCGGAGCAAGTCCCCTTCGGGTCCAATCGCGGGGCCCGTAATGAGCAGCACGTCGTCGCCATGAATCTGAATCAGGTCCAAACAATTCAGGAGCGTATTTTCCTGCGCTCCACCGACGATCATGCGGGTAATGATATGGGCGACGCGCATGAGGCAGTTTGGGAATTCGGATTTAAGAAGGTGCCAATTCTACGAACAATTCCGGGGAAGAGTTTAGCATTCTAATCAGCGAATTAGTCCCGTGAGGCCATTTTAGCTGGCGTTAGAAGGGCAGAAATGTTAGTCTGCATCTGTGAACTTAAGCCGCTCCAGCTCCCACCCCCCTGCCCTTCCCCGAAGGCCCGCCATGAGTCGATCCTTTTCCCATTTGTTGGCGCTAGTTGTCGCACTTGTCACTTCCCTTCAGGTATTCGGCCAGAACTTGGAGCGAGAACCGCTGAATACATCGGGGACATTGAAGGGAGTCGCGCCAGGGGTGATTCAAATCGCCACTGGCGAAGGAGACTTGTGGCTGCTCAAGGTCGAAGCCAGGCAGCAAGACGTGACCTTCTCGGGCACTGCGGAAAAGACGTTCTTGCGGCCGGGAATGTTCATCGAATTCCGGGCACAAGTGAATAAGCGGGGTGCAGTGCTCGAGCCGGTTGCCAGTCTGACCGTCTTCACCCCCAGCGACGCCCGTCCGCCGGGAATCCAAGAAGATGGTGCCGCCGACGCCGATGCGAAAGCCTTATTTGGCGAAGGGAATGACGAGAAGAAAGAAGCCAAGAAACCCGATCCCAAGGAAAAGAAAGCCGCCAAGGCAAAAGTCGACGACACCGTCTATCGCGTCGCTGGAGCGATCAGCAAAGTTGGCCGCGTAGGGGATGTGACGGTCAGCGCTGGTGGAGCTCAGGTCAAATTCAATCTGGCGGAAGATTGCAAAATCACCGTCGACACAAACGATCTCTTGTTCGTTTCTCCCGGTGACAAAGTCACCGTTCGAGGCTGGTACTACAAAGGTCGGCCCGGTGAAGGGGTGGCGAGTACCGTCGAAGTCATAGCCGCTATTCCCCTCACCGATGGGAGCAAGAAGAAGCCGACTAAACCGGTGAAGGGAGACCCTAAGGCTGAGAAGGGTGCGAAGGGAGAGAAACCAGCTGAGGAAAAGAAGGATGGGGATAAGAAGGAGACGGAGAAGAACGAGTCGAAGAAAGAAGAATAGGCTGCTAGCGTTCGTTGTGCTTGTCGATTGCCGCCGGCTGCGATAAATTCCGGCCCGTAATATTTGACATCTACTTTTCTGGAAATTGCCCATGATTCCCCGTACCCTGCTTGCGTTTGCTGCTCTCCTGGCTGCTTGCTTTCTGACCGGTTGCAGCGACCCCTCCGCGAAGTTGCTCGGGAAATGGCAACTAACTGCTAGCGGCGGCTCCAACCCACTGATGGCCATGGCGGCTGCAGCGACGAAAGGGGATTCGGAATTCAAACAGGATGGGAATTTCTCTTTGACCTTTAAGACCCCGCTGGGTGAACAAGCCTTTGCGGGAACCTGGCGATTCGTGAAGGTCGATGGACAAACGCTGGTCGTCGCCATGAAGGCCACGGGGGGAACCGAAAATGAGTCCCGTTTGGAGTTTACGGACAACGACCACTTCACTACGATTCCCTTCGTCGCATCGGAAGGGCTCAAGGATATCAAGCTCAGCTTTTCGCGGGCTAAATGAGTCCTGCACGTTTTACGAACACGATCACGGAGGATCGCCATGCCTTGCATTTCACGGATGGTTCTTGCGCTCTTGGTCGCCGCTCCTTTGGCTCTGGCCGGATGCGGCAGCGGCACGGCGGAAAAACCAGTGGCGCGGACGGAGAAAACGGTCACCCCCGAGCAGCTCTTGCAGGGACAGTGGCAGGGGCAGATGGTTCTGGACGAGGAAGGCGTGAAGCAACTGTCGCTGGATAAGGTGGCAAAGTTGCGAGCGACGACGATGGGGATGGAATTCCAGTCGGATGGACGATTGATCATAGCCGGAGTGCAGCACGACGGTCAGCCGTATGAAAGTGAAGCGGCCTGGGAAGTGGTGGAAGTCAAGGACGACCAGATCACGATCAAGACGGTCGAAGCCAGCGGCAAAGCGACCGATGCCGTCTTGATGTTCGAAAGCGACGATGCCTTTTTAATGCCCCTGAAGACGGAAGTCGCCAATTTGGGCGCGATGCGGTTTGAGCGGTTGAAGTAGAAAGTGGGGTAGGCTTCCAGCCTGCCCAGTTCGGTTTTTCATGGGCAGGCTGGAAGTCTACCCCACGCGCCGCGCGATAATGGCCTGGATCTTTCCACCTAGCGGACAAATCAGCAGCGTCGCCGCTTCGTCTCCCTGTCCGCCGAGCCGCTGCCGCAACTTCTCCGGCTCCACGTCGCAACCGCGCTTCTTCACTTCGAGCCTGCCGATACCCCGCTGGCGGAGCCAGGCTTTGACCTGCCGCTCATCGAGAGGCAGAATTTCTTTGACCTCGAAACCGGCGAGCGCGGCGTCGTGGATCGGGCCATCGCCGGTCAGATACATGGCTCTGCTGGAGACTGCCGCGATATTGTGCTGTTCGCACAGAACGTACGCAAGGCGGGCAGCCAGCACCGCGGCGGCAGGTTCGTAAACATAAGAGCCAATTTTTTCCGCAACATGAACCGGCCCCTCCCTCCTGCCCCGCACCGTCCGCGGACTCCCTGGGCAATCGACAATCGTGGCTGCTTGGTCACCCGGATGCCGAGCCAGTGAGCCCAACCACGCCACTTGCTGACGGCATTCGCCGCGGCTTTGCAGCCATTCTCGCTCGGCCCCTTCCCAGTCCGCCGGCAATTCGGCAGCCGGGGCGAGCTTGATGGCGGCATGGGGATTTTTGGTCAACAGTCCTTCCAGCACTTCCAGTGGCGGCTCATAGAATTCAACTTGAGTCGTTCGCTTGCCGCTCGGGCGGCGATCGGGGTCAATGTGCCAGGCAGCGAAGTCCTGGACGGGAAATGTCGCGGCGTCGGCCACCATGGCCCTCCCCCCTGCCCTGCCGGACACCGCGCAGTTTCGCTCCGCCAGATGTACAAGGCATTCATCAAGGTCAACTCCAACACAGGTCCCCTGCTCCGCAAGCGAAAGCAGATCACCTCCAATCCCACAGCACAGATCGGCATTACTCTCACCGGCTGGGAATCGCGCCGCTTTGTAAGTCGCAATGGCCTCGTCGCTGGCTTGCATGAGCGCCTTGGGAGTGAAGAACATCCGCTGGGCAGCCGCGAATTTTTCCAACGCCCGGCGGCGGAGGTCGATTTGCTCCAGGACCAGATGAACGTGCTGAGCGGAAAGACATTTGCGGAGTTTGGCGGTGAGGCGAACGAGGCTTGAGCGGTTCCCCGTCAATTCACTCTCCGCCAGACGTAGATACAGCGTCGCCTCGTCGCTAGTGAGCCACAGGAGGGGTCCGGAAAGGGTGGTTGCGGTCATAGTCTCTTGCCAATCGTAACATCCTGGCCGCGAAAACTCTTCCCGACCCCGCTTACCCTCCCCCCTCCCCTGCCCCGCAAGGATTCGTCCCAGCCAGCCGATGAAATGAAACGGAGCATCAGGCGCGAAGGCGCAGGGTGCCTATTCCGCAGGGAGGCGGCACCCTTCCGCGGAGCATGTCATGTTCAATAATCGTCCGAGCTGGTTTTACGGTTTGCTTGTGGCCGCCCTCGTTGGCCCGTATGCGCTCCTCGACAAGAACATGCTGGGGAATCTGTGGAGCAAGATTCCTTCGCTCACCAGCTTCACGGAAACGAAGCCCGCCGCGGCAAAAATCGACGCCGCCGGAAGTCTGCGCCACCCTGGGGAGATTGGGGCCGCGTCTTCATCACTGGCGTCGTTCGGCCCAACGACCGGTTCGAACCGGGGTGCGCCGGTTTGCGATATCCCGGAGGTTTTCCGTTTTGACGTCTCGCCCCAATGGATTACGTCCCATTGGCCCCGTGTTACGACGGTCCTGGCGGAAACCGATCTGCAAGGGCTCCGCGTTCCGCTCGTTACCGGCTCGAGGCCTGATGATCTGGCTGGTTCGCTCACTTATTACTTTGATAAGAAGCACGTCGTGCAGCGAATCGCCTTTCAGGGTAACACCGGAGACGAGCGCCGGCTGGTGGCGTTCCTGACGCAGTATTACGGTCTGAAACCAGTCCCGACACTCGGCGCGGGCCTCTACATGACAAAAGTTCAGGGAAAACCGCTCAGCACCCTGCATCTCACCTGGCCGCCGGTTGTCGCCAAGGACAAGCCGACCAACCGCTGCGAAATCGTGCTGGAGCTCAACCGGTCCAGTGCCGGCGCGAGCCAGCAGGTGCAGCAGTTGCTCGATCACGAACGCCGGGCCAAGAGGTGGTAGAGTAGGCCGCGAGTCCTCTCGCGAGCCGGCAGAGTTGATACTGAAATGGCAACCGACTCTCTTACCCAATCAACGTCCGCACTGATGGCTCGCCACGGGAGTGGCGGCCTACTTGGGAAACCGCACGCTCGTCATGGCCCCATAACCCGCCGGCCATTTGCTGTCGAACTCGAACTGGCCGACGAAATCGCCTTCGCCCAGTACTGCTTGATAGTCCTTCTGCAGTTTTCCGGCCTGGTCGATGTAAATCTTGGCGAGGTATTTTCCGGCAGGAAGGGTCGGCTTTTCGGCAACTTCCTTAGCTCGGGAAGAATTCCGCGGAGCAGTGACGCTCAGGTGTTGCTGCCAGAGTTGCCCCTTGCCAAACACCTGCCTGTCGCCCGTGGCCCAGCGGTCCTGTGACCAGTTTTTTGTCTTCTCGTCCCAGCGGTACAGATCGACCTGCAAGAGCTGCTGGTCGAACTTCGGAGGAACTCCTTCCAGTTTGAACCAGATGTCGGTGACGGCTGATGCTTCGACCCGCTCCTGGGGCAAGTCCTTGGCGGTCTTGTACTTTCCGGCAGACGACGCCGCATAGTCCTCGATGAACGCCCGGAACTGTTTGTAAGTCTGGTCCCCAATCACCAGCTTCACGCCGCCGCCATGCTTGACCTGGTTCGTCGGCTTCATGAGTAGCAGGCTTTGCTCGGGGGCTTCGGCGTCGATGATGCCCGTGGTGAGCAGGTCGTCGAGCGTTCCCTGCGGATCGCGGAGCTTGATCCAGCTCACCTTCGCTCCGTGCTCCTTCACTTGCTTTTGATTCCGGTCCGGAGAATGGCAAGCCGCACAGCGACCGACTTCGGACCAGACGTTGTCCAGAAACGAGGCCAGCACTTGGTCCTTGCGGGCGTGGCGAATGACTTCGTCATCAACGCTGGGACCGAGGTTCGCGTCGCCCGTTTTCGCTGCTGCCAGTTTGGGATCCTTGGACGCGGCCTCGATCCAGGCCTTGAATGCGTCATACTCCTGCTGCCGCACCTTGTCGCTGACCAGGCTGGTCTTCGCCGGTTTGCGGGCGATGAAGGCCAGCAGCTTCGACTGGGCAGGCTTCTTCACATCCACCAGTCCAGCGTCCCGGAGCGCGGCGAACGTTTCTTCCTGCGTCTTGCCGATGTAGTCTTTGAGATCGACGCCGCTCAAATGGCACTCGCTGCACGAAGACGGGTTTTTGGCTTGCAGGATCGGCGTGATCCGCTGGCGGAAGAGGTCGAGCGCGGAATCGGCGGCGGGAGCTATAGCACTCAGTGAGTGCAGAATCAAAACGGCTATTACAAGAACACTAGCCCGACGCGCAAGCGAGGGAGAATTCCGCGAGGAAGCGCGACGACTATTTCCCTCGCTTGCGCGTCGGGCTAGTGTTGCGTTCCCCATCTCTGCTCCCATTACGCCTTTGCGGCCGCCGGCTGCTTGGAAATCTTGAGCAAATGCGATAGCCGGCTCTTGGTGCGGCTGGCGACGTTGGGGTGGATGACCCGCTTGGTGCCTGCTCGGTCGAGCTTCTTGGAGACCAGGCGGAACTCGGCATCGGCCTTGGCGGCATCGCCGGCCTTGGCCGCTTCGCGGACTTTCTTGATCTGGGTCTTCAAGGCCGACTTGGTGGCCCGGTTTTTTGCGCGGCGCTCGAGGCTTTGGCGATGGCGTTTCTTGGCGCTGGAGGTGGTGGGCATGCTTCTGGTAAGTGATGGCAGGAAGGACGTTTACAGGCATTGATGAACCAAGCTTTATCGCAGATTGGGGGTAGTTTGTCGAGGGGCGGAAGTAACGGTTCACATCGGTCACGGGAGCCGCACTAGCCTCCATAAACGAAGAAAGCCCGCTGGTGGGCGGACTTTCTGTTTGGGCGATGAAGCCTCGATTGGTTGTGCGATTCAGCCGCCGCAACTAATCCCCTTGGGGGGGACGGGTGAGCGGGGCTCCACCGGGCCGGCCGCCGGCACCCCCGCGCGTGCCGGTTCCGCCAGGTCCACCCCGGCCGCCGCCGCGGGTCAAGGTGATGGTTTCGCCGGAGAGGCTCTTGAGCTTGGCCTGCTGGTCGGGGGAGAGGACACCCAAGACTTTCTGCCGAGCCGCTTCGCGAAGTTTAGTGATTCCCGCCTGCATGTCCGCATCGGCTTCCTCCTGGGCCTTCTTGAGGGCTTCTTTCTGGGAGTCGGTGATGCCGAGATCCTTGGCCAATTGCTCACTCGTCAATCCATCGACAAGGTTGCCGCGTCCGAGGCGGGACTGCACGCCGATTTGCTTGAGGCGTTCGATCTGCTTGGGAAGCAGGATTTCTCTTTCCGCCGCGGCGGACATCTCCGCGGACTTCTTCTGGAGTTCCTGGAACTTGGCAGTCCGCTCTTCGGCGGATAGATCGCGCAGGCCCTGGAAAGCGGCTTGCATTTCCGTGCGAGACTTGGTTTGGAATTCTTCCAGCTTCTTGATCTGGTCGTCGGTGATGCCCAGGTCCTTTTTGACGGCTTCATCCGAGAGGAGTGATAGCCCACTGCGGCTACCACCACCGAAGCCTCCCCCGCCAAACCCTCCACGGCCTCCCTGACCCCCTTGTCCACCACGCCCGCGGCCGCCACCGGGCGGTTGAGCCATCAGAGCCGTGGCGACGCAAAGCACCAGGCCCAGCACCATCGTCATGCGAATCAAGCTTTTCATAGATTCCCCTTCGTCAGATTTGAAGTGTGCGCCAGGCGCTTTTTCAGTCGCTGGAGGCCAAGTCGAACGACCTAGGCGACTTCCCCAATCGGGTTCAACCAGATTCTGGCCGGAAAGTTCCGGGTTGTCCAAGGTTTTTCAAGAAACTTCCTCGAAAATCAGGCTAAGGCAGGTGACGCTCTCTTCCGCCTTGGAAAACTCCGCGATTTCCACAGGCCTAACCGCGAATCCCAGCTCCGAAATGAGGCTCGCGGTTAGACGATGCTTGGCGGGAAGCAGCACCGTTTCGCCGGCGAGGCAGATGTTGCCTCCCCAAGGTTCCTCGGCGGGAATTTGAATCAGGTCGAATTCCGCAGGGAACGAACATCAACCCAGGCCGGATTGACGAGCAAGCGGCCATCGGGAACAGCAGTGCAGGCCGTCTTCAGGTGCAGGCTGCCGTGAACGGGAACGGAGGTGACGGCGTAGCCAAAACGTCCGGCGATGGCCCGCAAAGCGGCAATCCCCGCAGCATTGGTGCGGCTGGACTGGCCGACAAGCAGTCGGCGGCCGATGCGGAGGACGTCTCCTCCTTCCAGCGTGGCTGGAGGCAGGATTCTCTCGATTGGGCGGTATTCCTGTAGCACTGCTTCAATGCCAACTGGCTCGGGTTGTCGTGAGACGGTTCCCATAGAGCAAACAATCGCCACTTCGTCCAGCACGACGGCCGAATCTTCAATGAACGTGCAGTCGGGCAGCGCCGAGTTGATATCAAGCGTCCGCACTTTGATGCCGCAATCGGCGAGCGCCTGGCAGTACGCGGCGTGTTGCTGCCTGGCCAGTGCGAGGTCAATCGAGACGTGGGGGACAAAGGTCCGCTCGCACGCTTGCATGTTCGGTGACGGCAGATGCGTGAACGCGATCATGGCGAGGTGGGAGATTTCTGTGGCAGCCGCTTCTTCAACTCCTCTGTGGTGGTGGCAGACGCCCCGAAGACTTGCTTGGGATACTTCCGATGGCTGAGAATCTCGCGGAAGATGGCCCCTTCGCTGTAGTCACTGGCTGCCATCCCCGCCAGGTACTGCAAGCGGAGGTTTCGGTCGCGATTGATCTGAGCATCGGCCAGCCAGGGGCGCAGGTCCCCTGCCCCGGCAGCATAAGTGGAAAGCAGATCGAAAGCCGAGCCCAGGCCAACATCGCTCAGCGAATTCACCACGGCCCGGTGGTCTTCTCTCTTGAGCCGTGCTACCAATTCGTCGACGTTGATTTGCAGCGGCCCCACCTGACCGAGCAGCACAGTATCATAGCCGTAGCCCCCCTGGTCGTTTCCCCACACGCTCCCTTCCGGAAAGACCTCAAAGAAAGTGGCCACTTCGCTCTTTACCGCTTCGGCGTTGCTTTCGTAGAGCGGCACCCACTGGGTAATCACCCCTCCCGGCTTCAGCCGCTTTTTGCATAGCTCGAAATACTCCCGGGTGTACAGCACGGCTGCTCCCTTGACCCAGGGATGGATGGGGTCGGAAGTGATGACGTCGAAGTTTTCCTTGGTCGTCAGGATGTAGTGGCGGGCGTCGTCGTAGACCACTTCCACGCGCCTGTCCTTGATGACAAAGTGGTTCTCGACTTCAAAGTACGTGGCGACTACCTGGGGAATCAGCGGCTCCAGCTCACAGATGACGATGCGTTCGACGCCAGGATGAACCACGAACGAACTCGCGGTGACCCCTGCCCCGCAGCCGACCACCAGCACGGATCGAGGCTGGGGATAGACCAGCGCCGGAATGTGCCCCAGCATTCGCTGCAGCCGCATATCGTGTGGCAGGCTCGATGCTTCTACCTTGCCGCTGACGTGAAAAGTGCGGATCAGTCCCCCTCCAAATCCCCTTCCACGGCGACAGCGACCGAGGAGCTCATTCCCTCTCCTTGGTAGACAATGACGGCTGCGCCGCTCTGCCTATTGACGTAGCGGCCGTGAGCGATCAGTTCCACGGACGTAGGTGGAACCATCCAGGCGAAGCCGCCCGCGGCTGCGAGCGCGGCCAAAAGCGCCGCGCCGCGAGTTAGTAGTCCGCTCACTCCGTGAGCGCGGTATTCCGGAAACCCTGTGCCCGCACACGGAGCGTGCGGGCTACTATTCCGAACCAGCGGGACAAGCGCGAACAGCGCCGTCGCCGCGGCCAGCAGGATGAGCAATTGCTGAGAGCGCTGCGTCCCTATCCAGGCGATCATGAAGATGCTGAAGGCGAGTGCGCCCAGAATCGCGCCGACCGTGTTGGCGGCGTAAACCCCGCCGACGAGTTTGCCGGCGTCCTGGCCTTTTTCGGCAACGGCAGCGAGGGCGAGCGGGAAACTGGCTCCCCATAAACAGGCGGCCGGTAGAATCACCCACAGGCAGCGGAGAATATCGAGTTGAAATTGATGCCAGGGGCTTTTCAACAGCGTGGGGTCGATCGGCCAGAAATGGAGCGACTTGGCCAGTTGATAAGCCGTCCACCAAATGGCCGCCGCCAGAAGCAATTGGCACACCCCAAGCAGCAGCCGTGGGTTTCTTCCCCGCGCGAGCCAGGCACCCGCGCTGCTGCCGATTCCCAGACCGATCAGAAACATCGCCAGGATAATGGAAAAAGTGTAAACCGTTCCCCCGATGAGCAGCGACAAGAGGCGGGTCCAAATGACTTCCGCTCCGAGCGCGCCCAGACCGGAAAGGCCGATGGCGACGTAGACGGGGTCGGGGGTCTTTGGCGTCGAAAATCTGCCGTTTTCAGGAGTTGTTGACGCCAAAGACGGAAGGCCCCTTCGTTCGTGGAGATGCGGCATGGTTCGCGCGACGAGGAGCCCAATGATTGCAACTGCCACATTAATGGCCACGGCCACATAGGTCGCCGTCGCCATGTCATAAACGCGCAGCAGATAGAACCCCGCCAGCAGACAGCCGCAGACGGCTCCCGCAATGTTGCCGCAGTAAAAGAAACCGAGCCAGGAGACTCCTTGCGGCGTCGCCTCCACGGAGCGGGCCACGGCGGGCAGAGTGGCCCCCATCAGAATCGTGGGTGGGAGCAGGCAGACCGCGGCCACTACTCCCCGCAGCACGATTCCCAACCAGCCGTGTGCTGCGCTGGCGGCGTAAATCGCATCGAGGTAGGGAAGGCCAAAAATGACCGCCAGGCCGCAAACGCCGATCCCCAGTTCCAAATAGGCATAGACCCGCAGCGGATGATGCCTCTCAGCCACGAAACGAGATAGCCCGATGCTCCCGAGGCACATTCCTCCCATGAATGTCCCGAGGAGCACTCCCAGCGAAACGGCCGACGAGCCAATCACCAGCTGCAACAACTGGAACCAGACAATCTCATAGATCAGCGCCGCGCACCCGCTGCCGACAAAGAGCAACACGAGCAGTGGCAGGGCCGGCTCTTGTGGAGCCGACCGAGAGTCTGAGGGGAGTTGGGGCATGGGATTCCTGAACATGCCCCGGCGACGAAAATCGACGAGAGTTGGGGGGACTTATCGTAAGCCCCGCAAGGCCACGAAAAAAGCCCGCACTGGGCGGGCTTTCTGGGAGCAAGGCTCCTTGAACATGCACCTGCGATTACTTTTTCGAACTGATGCACCAGAGATGCTTGAATGTCCGAATGTAGATTTCTCCATTGGAAATGGCCAGCGAAGAGTTGGTGCCGACGCCGGGGCCAAGCGAGTTGGTGGCCAGTTGCTCGAATTTGGGGCTGGCGGCCAGGACCACCGTTCGCCCGTCGCGCATCAAGATATAAAACCGGCCTTCGGCATGGACCAGCGAGCCCCAGGTGGTGCCGCCGCCAAGACGCTGCTCGGTTTTCCAAACTTCCTCGCCGGTCTTCAAGTCGTAACAATGGGGGACTCCGTTCTCCTCCACCATGTAGGCATGTGCGCCGACGATCATGCCCGAGCCAACCCTTTGAATATTCACGGGATGCAGCCAAAGCCGGTCGGCGGTGATGTCACCAGGGCCGCCGAGCTTGACGGCGAGGGCCGCGCCCGTATAGCCGGACATGCTTACGGCGATGCCGTTTCCAAAGAGCGGCGAAGTGTAAACATATTTATTCAGTCCATCGCAGTGCCACAGCTCCTTGCCGGTCGCGGGCTCAAGACCTTTCAGGTGGGGCACAACGCTGAGCAGTAACTGGTCTTGGCCATCGATCTTGGTGATCAGTGGCGTACCCCACGAGCCGACTTTTTCATCATGCTCCCAAACGGTTTCGCCACTTGCCTTGTTCACCGCCAGCAGGAAGTTGCGCCCCACTTTCTC
Source organism: Planctomycetaceae bacterium (assembly GCA_005778405.1). Classification (GTDB taxonomy): domain Bacteria; phylum Planctomycetota; class Planctomycetia; order Pirellulales; family Pirellulaceae; genus SXOA01. Next base: position 78,228 of record SXOA01000062.1, on the reverse strand, counting down.
GTTGGGGCCGCACCACAGAATGGCCAGATCGCCATAGAGCACGGGAGAAGCGCCGCTGCCGAAAGCGTGCTCCCATTTGCCGAGGTCCGTTCGCTTCCAAAGTTCTTTGCCGCCCAAGTCATAGCAGTACATGCCGGCCGAGGCGAAGCTGACCACGACCCGCTGGCCATCCGTCACGGGGGAAGCGTTGGCGTACCAGTTGGGATTCCAGTTCCGCTCCTTCTCACCGTACGTGACATCCTTCTGCCAGATTAGCTTTCCATCGGCTCGGGAAAGGCAGAGCAGGCTGCGGATGCCGCCGTCGGTGTTGGCCTGCGTCAGGAAGATTCTGTCCCCCCAGATGACCGGCGTGGAATTTCCCGGATTCTCCAGCGGAATCTTCCACCTGACATTCTCCTTATCATTCCATTTCAGCGGTACATCCTTCTCCTCACAAAAACCCTGACCCGTGGGTCCACGCCACGCCGGCCAGTCCGCCGCAGTCAGCACGGAACAGTATGTGGCAAACAAGAGCAAAAGCGAACCGGTAACGCCGTATAGGTTTTTGGGCATGGATGCACCACGATTTCTCAGCAAACACAGGAACGGGGAGATTCGACCTCGCCATTATATTGCCAGTCGGGCGCGCCAGAACACAGCCCGACCGCGAAAACCACTGCCGTGGGAACCAGCCCAAGGATTAGGAGTTGACGGGCACTCGGAGATTGCTAAACTCCTGGTAATGGGGGCCAAGCTTTTTGGTCGCGAAAGATTCTCCCGGATTTTTCAACTTTTACCTTTACTTTCTTTCAGGAGGTGTAGTGATGACTGGAAAACGCATGTTGGCATTCGCCATGGGCTTGCTACTGGTCGTGAGTTTGATCACCGTAGGCTACGCGCAAAGCCCAAGTGATTACTGCACCGAATACGGTGATTTAGGGATTAGTCATGACGCCTGCGTTAGTTGCCTGAACCAGGGAATAGGCAATGACGCGGCATGTGTCTGCAAAATAATCGGCGACACCGTTGGCTACGCCGCTTATGGGTTCAATAATCATGGTCAGTGTGTAAAGTCCCTTGTGCCTTTCATTCACCCCAACTGATTCTCGCTTCGCTAATTTTGTGTCCTTTGCCCAGGGCAGCTTGTAATGCGGTCCTGGGCTTTTTCATTGGGCAGCGGGCCGGAGGGCCCTTGGGTATCTCTTTCGAGACCTCTATGCGTGGTCCCAGCGCAACAGCTTTGAGTTTCGGCCTGCTGGGCTTGGGATGGCTCATTTCCGCGTACCTCCTGTGGCGCGTGTTCATGCTGGGTGACGGAGCCGCTTTGGGAACCGATGTCTGTTCGACACTCTTTGGCCACAGTTGTGACCATACGCTGTTGAGTCCCGATTCGTTTCAGCTAGGGTTCCCCCTGGCTGGTTGGGGGCTCGTTTATTTCGCTTTGCTCGGCTTTCTGCTGGCTCTGGGGCTGATTCGCACCGCGGTGCTGCTATCGGCAATGGGGTTGGGATCGAGCGTGGTGTTGGCGGCCATCCTGTTTGCCACCAAGACAGACATCTGTTACATGTGCCTGGCGATACACTCCATCAACTTAGCGCTCCTGCCGGGCCTCCTGAGCCTTCTGCCAAAAAAACCGGCGTTGCCCAATGCACACGCATCGTCATCCATCAGGCGCAAGCCCTGGTTGAAGCTGGCCGTGGCGACCGTCGCGATAGGCGCATTGGCTCAATTCACGATTTGGTGGCTGGACGACTCCGTGGCGGCATTCTTTATGGACCGCGATGTCGTCCTGGCTGCATTTCGGGCACAGCCGCAAAAAGAGATTCCCGTGGACGATCTGGATGCGCGCATTGGCCCCGCGGATGCTCCGGTTCAAGTCGTTATCTTCAGCAGCTTTCAGTGTCCAGGGTGCCGCCGCGCCGCTCACCACGCGAAACGCCTGGTCGAACATTTTGGCGATCGGGTGTGCATCATCTACAAGAACTTTCCGCTCAGCTCCAAGTGCAATCCAAAGTCCCGCAGCGATTTGCAGCCTGTGGCGTGCGACGTTGCCTGGGCCGCGCAAGCCGCCCAAGCGCAGAATGCGTTCTGGCCGTATCACGACGGCCTGTTCGCTAGCCAACTCTCGTTTGGAGACGAAGTATTGCGGAAGGTCGGTCGTTCGATCAGCCTGGACATGGCGAAATGGGAGGCCGACCGCCAGTCACCAGACGTGCAGGCCAAAGTGCAGCGAGATATCGCGGTGGGTATTTTGCTGGAGGTTGACGAAACGCCGTCGATATTTGTCAACGGCCGCCGCGTGCGCCCCTATACCGAAGCCGTGCTGGAGTACTTGATCACGCAAGAACTCCCAGTCAAAGAGGCCGGCCCTCAGAAGTGATTCGCGTCACACCAAGTGGCAACGGTCCAGGGGGACGGATCAGGGCAAACCGCGCCGCTCGGCGTAAGTCCTTGCCCGTCCACGAAAAAAGGCCCGCTGTCCACTCTGGACAACGGACCTTGTGAGCGAGGACGACGGGGCTCGAACCCGCAACCACCGGATCGACAGTCCGGTACTCTAACCAATTGAGCTACGTCCCCAGCAAATCCTGAGATTCAAATTTTAACGCGCGATTCACTCCCTGCAAGGGCGGCAGCGGCGGTTGGATGTCTCTCGTCGGCGATACTGCCGGGTCGTGCAGATGAAAACGGTTGTTCCGGCTGGTGGCGAACGAACGCGTCTGGGCCCGCGCAAGCTACAGTTGCAGTGGGAATGGTTGTCGCCGATTTCGAGGAACAGCGCATGCTAATCGATCAATGGCTGGGAAAGCTCTGGCAAATGGGCGTTCACTACGGTGGTATCGCCCTGGATACTCCGACGCACTTTGACCGTCAGCACTGGATTGTCTTCACCGCGATTTGCGTGGTCATCGGCTGCTTGTGCATGCGGGGTTTTGGCTCGCGAAAAAACTATTAGCGGCCGGATATCAGCGCCGCCTCAAAACAGTTTCTCGTCTCCGTCGCGGCCAATCAGCTCCCGGACCCGCTTGCGATCCGCGGCAGCGGCAGCGGCGTGTCCGAGTTTTTCGTGAGCAAGAGCCCGGTGGTAAAGTACGACCGCTGCGCCCTCATTGTCCTTTCTTGCGTTGACTTCCTCTTTGCGAATGTCGGGGACTCCCTTTCGTCGTTTCGCGGCACTTTCTGCCAGGAATTTCAGGATGGCCTCATACTGGTTCGCTGCCGACTCCAGATCTTTGAGGGCCAGGTCGTACTTTCCCATTTGGTAGTAAACGAACCCCCGAGTATCTAAGAAGGCTGCATGCCTTTCCGACTTCAGGGCCTCGTTGACTTCTTTCAGGGCGGACTCCAGCTCGATTTTTCCAACTGCTTTGGAATAGGCCACCTCGTTCAGGGCTACCGCACGTTGTGGATTTCCGCTCGTCTTGCTCAGGTTGTTGATGTGCTCGGCATCCTTCACCGCTTCGACATGCCGCGCGAGAAGATGCAGCGTCTTTCCCCGCAGCCGCAGCAAACTCAAATCGTCGGGAAAACTTTCCAGAAGGCGGTTGCTGTCGAGCAAGGCACCTTCATACTCGCCCAATTCGATCCGCCACTCGGCTCGCTGCCATAGGAAGCCCAAATCCTGGGGACTCCATTTCAGCGCGTCGTCCAGTTTGGCAAACGCTTTCTGCCGATTCTCCGCGACGAGCGTCAAATCACCTTGAATCTCCCCATACTCGGCGTCCCGCCAATGCTCCCTGGCCGCCGCCAGATGCCAGCGGCCAATCTCGCGGGGGGTCTCGAGCACCGCAAATACCCCGAGCATCAGGCCGCTCACCAGCAGGATCGATTTCCAGGGAAACCAAGGGGGCTGCGGAGGGGCTGCACGAGGAGGGCGGGATGTGGGCGGCGGAATCTGAGGGTCGGCGGGCATGGTCCAATTGTAGGGTGAAGGTTGGTGGGTTCAAGGTTCGCTGGACAGGTTTCCGGTGGGAGTTTGAGGATTATGCGCTGCCCGATTTGACGAACGCTCAATTGTGGCCTACGGTTCCCTGGATGCGGATTCTAAAGACCGTGCTCGGCTGGGCTCGATTCCCCTTTCTTCCGGATGTGACGCATGAAAACCGCGATTTTCCCCGATGCCAGCACCGAAAACTTTCAGGACCGCCGCAACTACTCCGCCCAGGACGGCGCGCCCGGTAGCGAGCGACGTCAATTCACGAACACGTATGACGAGCTTTCGCCAGACGCCCGCGAATTGGCCCACGCCATCGACGCCTACAAGCTGATGCACCGCCGGCGGTTCATCACGTATGAAGAAATGCTGAGCGTGGTGAAGGGATTGGGGTACGGGAGGCAGTAAGAGGTAGGCAGTAGGCAGTGGGCAGTGGGCAGAATTATTCGATACTGCCTTCTGCCTTCTGCCTATTGAACGTCTTCAGCAGCTTCCGCCCTTTATAGATGCTGTACGCTTCCCGTGGGCCGAGGGCTTTCCGCACGTTGCGAATGGGGAAGAACGAAATGTCGGTGAAGTCGGCGATGGCGATTCCCGGCACGTTCTCGCGGGATGCCTGGGCGATGAGCCCTTTCTCGCCGAAGAAATAGCCCATCTGCAGGGCCTGGATTTCACGGTAGCCGGCGTCGTGCAGCCGTCGCTCCAAGCGGACGACCTCCATCTGTTCGGACTTGCTCAGCCGGGCGACGTCGTATTCGCGAATGTCCTCGTGCTGGGCGTGCCAGCCGGCGAAGGCGGCGTAAATGTCATCGGGCGATAGGTCGGCGAGGTCGGCGGTGAAAGCGTGCGCTAGCGGGCCGGCGATGCCGATGTTGCTGTAAGTCCGCGCCGCGTCTTCCACGGTCAGCTCGTAAGTGAAACGGAATAGAAAACACTCCACGCTTTCGCGGAAGCCGGGCCAGAACTGTTTGCGCTGGTCAAACAACTCGCATTTGGTCGGCGGCAGGCCGAACTGCGTCGGTTCGGCGAGCCAAACCGTCAGCTCGGCTTCGGCTCGGGCCTCGGGCGTGCGGAACTCCGGCGCGACCTTGTCTTCCAGGCCGAGTTCCTTGGCATAGGCCAGCACGCGCAGCCGCGCAACAGGTTCCGCGGCAAGCTTTACCAGCTCTTCCTGACCGTAGGATTCTCCCAGCCGAGCCAATGCTGCAGCACCTTCGGTGCGAAGGCGGCGATGGCCGAGGTCCATGGCCTGATGCAGCTTACCGACGGCCGCCTGGTCGCCGATCAGGGCCAGGGCATCGCACAGCGAGACCGCGAGCGAAACGCACTGCGCCACCTGGCGGCCGATTTCGGCCATCGAGTGCTGTTCGCTCGGCGCTTGCTCCGTCAGCTTGCCGAGCGTCCCCACGAGCTGGCCGAGCAGATCGATGAGCTTGCCGCTAATACCCGCCGCGGGGTGCTGCTGGACAAGCTTCTGACGCAGGCTGAAATTGGCCAGGTCGATAACTCCCGCGGCGAGGAGCGGATTGGGCAAAGCATCGAGCAAACGCGGAAAGAGGGCGCTGGCGGGAACCTTTGGATTCTGAAACAGCGGCGTGAGGGCCAGCAAGACGTCCTCCTCTTCCCGCGGCGGATCCTCCACCAGCAGGTTTGCCAGGAGAGACAATTCAGCAGGGGAACCACTTAGCGCCAGCCACGCCAAGATCTGGGTTCGCGCTCGGGACGGAGGGCCAAGATGGCGATAAACCTCAATGAGGCCGTCGCGCAACTCGGTGATTGATTCTCTTACAACGGCCGCTCTCCGCTGCGCTGACAGTTTTTCCAATACGACTCGCAGCAATTCGTCCGCCGGCTCATCGAGCGGCACATTCAGCCCCAAGAGCGCGGCCCCGAATTCCGCCTGCTCCAGCGGTTTTTCTTCCGCCAGCCAGTCGGCCCGCTTCAGGCACCGCGCCCTTTCGGCAACCGGCAGCTCGCTCATGCGGCTGATGTCGGCAAGCAGGGTTTCGAGCCGGGCGTCCATAAGTTGTTGGGAATTGAGTACTTGGGTTCGGCGAGAGTCTCCTGACCCCGCCGAAACGACATGACCGAAGGTCTCCCGCAATTCAGGAGACCTTCGGTCGCGGATCAGGGCGAGGTCGGAGACCTGCGCCCAACATTATGTGCCACTGCGAACTACGCAATTGGTTCGAGCTGATACCCGTTGTAGTATTCCGGCTTGACGATGTGGGCCACTTCGGGGGCGTTCTTGGCCTCCAGCTTGGCAGCGTCCCATTCGATCTTCTTGCCGGTAATTCCCTTTTCCTTGTCGATCTCCTGACCCGGTTCGCCGGCAGCGGCCCACACGGCCAGGTTGCCCAGCAAAATCGTTTCGGTCAGCGGGCCGGCATAAGTGGGGAAGTTGGCCGTCGCGGGAACGCCACCCTTGATCGCCCGGACCCATTCTTCAAAGTGGCCCGGGGACTTCACGGTCTCCACCGAGGGCAATTCCTTGCCACTCAGCAGGTCGATGGTCTTCTCCGCATAGTCGCCGGGTGCATACAGCGAATCCTTTTCGCCAATGACGAGGCAGCCGCTGGAGTCGAGTTTCTTTCCCTTGAGAAGCGCGGGGTCGATCTTCTTGTTGCCGTCGTACCACTTGAACAGCAGCGGGGCGCGGCCGTTCCGCTCGGGAAACTCAAACGTGATGATCGACCAGCTCGGAAAGGTCTCCATGTTGTGGCCGGAGGTCACAGCCTGGATCGAGGTGGGGTCGCCAAGGCCAAGAGCCATGTACGGCATGTTGACTGTGTGGCAAGCCATGTCGCCCAGAGCGCCGGTGCCGAAATCCCACCAGCCGCGCCACTTGAACGGGTGATAGACCTCATTGTACGGCCGCTTTTTCGCCGGGCCGAGGAACAGATCCCAGTGGATGTGGGCGGGTGTGGCGGGAGTATCCGTCGGACGGGCCGTTCCCTGCGGCCAAACGGGACGGTTCGTCCAGACGTGCACTTCCTTCACGGTGCCGCACGCTCCCCCTTTGATTACCGCAGCTGCCGTGCGGAGCGAGGTGTTGGCCGTTCCCTGATTTCCCATCGACGTGGCGACCTTGTGCTTCGCCGCGAGGTGCGAAAGGAGTCGGGCCTCGTAAATCGACTTCGTCATCGGCTTCTGCGTGAAGCAGTGCTTGCCGCGGCTCATGGCGGCGACGGAGGCGACGGCGTGCGTGTGGTCGGGGGTGCTGACCGTCACGGCGTCGATGCTCTTTTCCATCTCGTCGAACATCTTGCGGAAATCGTTGAACTTCTTCGCGTCTTCAAAGCGGACAGCCGCCTTATTCAGGCTCTGGTCGTCGATGTCGCAGATGGCGACCATCTTGCCGTTGTTGCCGGCATCGCCCGAGTCGCTGGCCCCCTTGCCGTTGACGCCGATGCTGGCGAAGCGAATTTCTTCCAGGGCCGAGCGGCTTTCGCGCGGGGCGATGCCGCCGGCGACCCAATACCCAGCTCCCACGGCAGCCGTCGTTTGCAGAAAGCGACGGCGAGTTTGTCTGCGGCTCATGTCAATCTCCTCGAAAAGTGTGAACCCTGTTTGGGCCTGGCGGCTACGGGGAAAGGTCCGGCACCAGGCGGAATCGTTAGCAAATTGCCCGTCGCAATTCCCTGCGACCGGAGGAAGCTCCTCTTCCGGGCGTATCCAGGGTATCTTAGGTAGCAGCGGAATTCAAACGGGGATGATGAAGAATGACGAAGCTCGAATGACGAATGACGAATTTGGCTACTTAGAATCGATCCAAATGAACCGTCACTATTTCCTCGTCACCTTAGCTCTCTGTACCTCGGCAATCCTCTTTGCCGCGGATGGTCCGACCGACTCGTCCCCCAGCGACGACACCCCCGCCAAAGCCCTCCTTCGCAAGTCCTTCCTCGGCCAGACTCCCCCCGAAATCGTCAGCGAAAAGGCCCACTGGCTCGGTCCGCCGCCGTATACGAAGCTGGAACAACTGCACGGCAAAGTCGTCTGGCTGCAGTTCAACTTCTGAGAGAACTGCGCGTCCTATCGGCATCACCTGGTCAGGTGGGAAAAAGAATTCGGCAAACGGGGGCTCGTCGTCCTGGAAATCTCCGGCGGCAAGCTGGCCACATACCAGGAATCGCAAGAGGACTGGCAAGCCTGGAAGCTGACCCACTCCGCCCTCTGGGACAAAGACAACCGCAACCACGAAAACTACGGCATCGCTAGTTGGCCCACCGCCTACCTCATCGGCCCCGACGGCAAAGTCTTCTGGGAAGGGAACCCGGCCATGTCGCTCCGGCGGGAGCAAGAGGTGGCGAAGCTCAAGAAACAGCTTGAGGAGCGGCTGAGGAAATAGGAAGAGCTATGGTCCGGGGGCCAGTCTCCACTTGCGGAAACGACACCCCTCCCCTCTTTCCTTTCCTTTCGCTCCTTTTCCTCTCGAATTCACTGTGACCTCGGCGGCCTGCTTTGCAGGGTCAGTCGTAGAGGGACCTCATGCCGGATGACCATGCCCAAAGCGAAGTCTGGCTCGCCAGGGCGGCGGCGGGGGACCGCTCTGCCCGGACCAGGCTCTTGGAGTTGCATCGGGCCCGCCTGCGCCGCATGGTTGCGGTCCGGCTCGACCGCCGCCTCCTGCAGCGGATTGACCCTTCCGACATCATCCAGGAAACGCTCATCCTGGCTGACCGCCGGCTGGATGAGTATCTGCGGGAGCAGCCCATTCCGTTCTATCCCTGGCTGCGGCAACTGGCGTGGGATCAGCTCGTCACTGCCATGCGCCGCCACGTTCTGGCCGGACGCCGCAGCCGCAGCCGCGAGGAAGCGGTCGCCTTCGCACTCTCCGACGAATCCGTGGCCGAACTGGCGACCTGCCTGGTCGATCACTCCGCCGATCCCTTCCGCAAGCTCCTCAAGGCGGAAGCCCACGGTCGCTTGCACCAAGCCCTGGCTCAACTCGCTGAGCAAGACCGCGAAATCCTCGTTCTGCGGCACCTGGAGCAACTTTCCACCACGGAAGCCGCCGCCGTGCTAAACCTCGGCGAATCCGCCGCTAAGATGCGCCACCTACGGGCCCTCCAGCGCTTGCGAGAACTCCTAGCAAGTGACCGTCCAGAAACTGAACACTGAACACTGAACACTGAACCATGACCCAACTCACCTCCTCCGCCGACCACCTCCTCGCCGACCTCGTCGAAGAGCTCTCGCAAAAGCTCGCGGATGGCAATTCCGCCGATGTCGAGGCGTTCCTAGCCGATCACGGCGAGCATGCGGAAAAGCTCCGCCCGCTGATTCCGACGCTGCAGATGCTGGTGGAAATTGGCTCCAGTCCCGTGGCCACGGGGCGTTCGCGGGCAATCCTATCGGAAGAAAATGGCCACGAAACTAACGGCCATCCGGTGCTGGGAGACTTTCGTATCCTCCGCGAAGTCGGCCGTGGCGGCATGGGAGTGGTCTACGAAGCGGAGCAGATTTCGCTCCGCCGCCGCGTCGCACTCAAAGTGCTGCCCTCAGCCGCCATGCTCGACCCGCGGGCCTTGCAGCGGTTCCGCAACGAAGCCCAGGCAGCAGCCGCTCTCCATCACAGCCAGATCGTCCCCATCTTCGGCGTCGGTTGCGAACGGGGAGTCCACTACTACGCCATGCAGTTCATCGACGGGCTGACCCTGGCCGAAGTCATCACCGCCCTCCGCGAATCCGCGGGCCTCGGGCCTTTACACCAACCCGAAGCGCAAGCGAGGGAGGCTTCGGCCACAGCGGAAGTCGGAAAGCGGAAAGCGGAAGCGCCCTCTTCCCCAACCCCCAGTCCCCAGCCCCCAGCCCCTGCCCCCTCCGCCACCGAAACCGACATTCTGGCCGCCCTCTCCACCGAAAAGTCCCGCACCTCCCCCGCCTGGTTCCGCCGCATCGCCGAGCAGTTCGCCCAAGTCGCCGATGCCCTGCACCACGCCCACGAGCTCGGCGTCACCCATCGGGACATCAAGCCCGCCAACCTGATGCTCGACCGGCTGGGGCACATCTGGATCACCGATTTTGGCCTGGCCCGAATCGAGGGGGAAGGAAATCTCACCATGACCGGCGACCTCATCGGCACCCTCCGCTATATGTCCCCCGAGCAGTCCCTCGCCAAGCGAATCGGCATCGACCACCGAACCGACATCTATTCGCTCGGCATCACCCTCTACGAGCTCCTCACCCTCCACCCCGCCCTCCCCGGCCACGGCCGCCAGGAGCTCCTGCGGCAGATTGCGTTTGAAGAACCGAAATCGCCGCGTAAGCACAACCGGGACATCCCCAGGGATTTAGAAACGATCGTTCTGAAGATGATCGAGAAGAATCCCGCGGAGCGCTATCAGACAGCAGCAGACCTGGCAGCGGACCTCAAGCGATTTGTGGACGACCGGCATATCGTTGCTCGACGGCCCAGTTTTTATAGCCTCACGCTCAAGTGGTCGCGGCGGCACGTGGAATGGGTCGTCAGCGTCTCCCTTGTTGCCGTCATCTTGCTCGCAGCGACGACGCTCGTAACATTCTCGCGCGCTGCACACGAACGCGAACGGGCGCAAGAACGACTGTTGCTCAATCAACGAATTGACGACGAGCTGAGACAAGCGAATTCGCTTGCTGCGAGAGCGACGGGGGAATCGAATGGCGAGCAATCGCTTTGGGATCAGGTTCGCGAGCGCGCGCAACAGGCGGCCGCGCTGGCCAAGCACCGTGACGCTGATCCCCAGTTGGTGCAACAGGTGGCGAAAATCGTCGATGACCTGGAGGGACGCAATCGCGACGCACAGATGTTAGCCTTGCTCGATGAGGCCATGCTCGCGATCGCCGATGTTTCTGACGACGACAGCAATTTCAGCAGTGTGAGCGCATGGCCCAAGTTGGAGCAGGCCTTGGCGGTCCATGGGATCGTGATCGGCAAAGAGAGCCCTCGTCAGGGGGCCGACCGAATGAAGGCTCGGCCACACAAAGTGCGCGAGGCGCTGCTCGCAGCGATGGAGGTCTGGGCCCGGATGTTGGGCGGCGCCTCGGCGGAACAGCGCGCCTGGCTCAATGAGTTAGCGCAGCACCTGAACCAAGATCCGTGGCGCGAGCAGTTGCACCTGGCAATCGTGCTACCCGATGCAGAGGCCAGGCACACCGCGCTCCTGAAACTCGCGGCCGATCCCGCTCTCGAACGCCAACCGGCTGCCGCCTGGATCAATCTGGAGTGGAAACTGATGGAGAACGGGTGGAAAGACGACGCGATTGCCGTGTTGCGGCGGGCCCAATTCCGCTATCCAGATCACGTCTGGGTCAACCACCACCTCGGAGTGTTCACTTTGGGGACGGAGGAGGCGGTGCGGTGCCAGGCGATGGCCGTCGCACTGCGCCCACAGAGCGCGGCCCTGCGCAACCATCTCGGCTGGGCCAAGGCTCATCTGGGAAATTCGACTGGGAAATACGACGAAGCTCTGGCCGATTATCGCGAAGCCATTCGTATGAATCCAAGTTTGAGCGGCGCCTACGTCAACATCAGTCTCGTTTATGACCGTCAGGGACGGCTCGAAGAGGCCATTGATCAGTGTCGCCAGGCGATCCGCATTACTCCCAACTTCCTCCGGGCCCGCGTCGAGCTGCACAAATTCCTTTTGAAAGACAATCGCGGCGACGAAGTCATTGCTGAGTGTCGGAAAGATGTCCAGCTTGCGCCCCAGGATGGGGCCGCCCATTACCGACTCGGCTGGTTCCTTAACCAACTAAATAAAATGGGCGAAGCCGAGGTCGAATTGCGAGCAGCTGCACGGCTCGCGCCATGGGTCGCAGTCCACCATACCGACCTTGGTGCGTGCTTGAATCGGCAAGGAAAGCTGGACGAAGCCATCACTGTATGGCGAGAAGCCGCGCTGCTTGCGCCGCGGGACGAAAACCTCCATGAACTCCTCGCCTTGGCTCTTCAGAATCAAGGCAAGCTGGACGAGGCCCTGGCAGCATTGGACAGAGCGATTCAACTGATGCCGAACCAAGCGGACTTCCATTCAAATCGAGGTAACATCCTAATGCAGCAAGGGCGTAGGGACGAATCTGCCCAAGCGTATCGTGAACATATCCGACTTCAGCCGAATCATACGCAGGCGCATTCAGATCTAGGAAATGTGTTGTGGGCTCAAAAGAAGTGGGACGAGGCAATTGATGCTCATTGTAAGGCGATTCGCATCCATCCAAATCTCGCAACGTCGCGTCTATACCTTAACACAGCACAATGCGATCAACACAAACTGCGAGAAGCCGTGGCCAGATTCCGCGAAGCAATTCTGAATCCAGACTTTGCTGTAGCGCATTGCAGCATAGGGCTCTTACTGATTAATTCGGTGGGCGATTTCACCGGAGGACTCGAGGAAATTCGGAGGGGGCATAATTTGAGTTCGCGAGATTCTAACAGGCCCTCATTTTCAGCACGCATGCTTTTTGACGCTGAGATACTTGTCAGTTTGGATGCGCAGTTCTCAGAACTACTGCAGGAAAAAGATCCGCCTCTATCGCTCGACGATCGTCTGAAATGGGCTCGTTTTGCGCTCGTACAGAAGCATCGGCCAGATATTGCCTTGCTCTGGTATGAGCAAGCTTTTGCCGAATCGCCAATGCTCGTTGATAACGTACGGTTCGGGCATCGGCATGAGGCCGCACGCGCGGCCCTCTTGACGGCGACCGTGAACTCAAAAGGAGGTCGCACGCTGGACAATGCCAAGCGTTCTCGCCTCATTCACCAGGCGATTGTTTGGCTGCGGGACGATTTGGCGGCCTGGGATAAACTCGCGGCCAGTGCCAAGTACACAGAATTGCCTGAGGTCGAGCTGGCACTAATGTTCTGGCAAAACCCCGACCTCATCACCCTCCGCGACGACAAGCAGGTCCAATCGCTCCCCGCCGAGGACCAAGAACTCTGCCGCAAGCTCTGGGCGGACCACGCGGAGTTGGTGAAGAGCCTCAAGGCAAAGATGACGGCCGAGAAAAGGTAGACAAGCTCGGTGGTGGCCCGTCAAAACTTGGGGCGTTTTTCACATTTTCAAGAATCTTGGTGACCAAACCTAACCCGTTTGCAGGATCACTAATAGGGGTTTCGTCGCGCCCGATGGGAGACGCCCTTTTTTGTTTCAAAGCGGCCAGCACCGCAACATGTCACCACTGCCGGAAGAAGGAAAACGCTGAATGCTCACTACAATGCGTCACACCTATGCGGGGGTCTGGTCATTCTTATTGCTGGTCCTTGGCGTTTTGCTCTTGGCTCCCTCCCCATTGGCGGCATCGATCATCATCACCAACAGCACGAACATCAATCTCGCCAATTCGCAGGTCGAGGTTGGTGGCGATACGTCGGATAACCCGAACGTGGTGAACGGCTCTGTTGGACCGCTGCTTGCCTACAGCGCCTCGGCATCCGCCGGTGACCTTGGCGGGCTGTATGGCCTGTCGAATCTCAATGACGGTGACATAGGCGTGGGGATTCTCAGCGATGGGACGTACGCCATTCCGTTCAACGGTACGCTGACACTCGCGTTTGGAGGGACCAAAACGATTAGCTCGATAGCCATTTACAATGGCTATGGTAATCGGGACGATGGCACCTACCTTCTGCAAGACGCAGCCAACAACACGCTCGGCGGCTATACGATTTCAGGAACTGGAGGCGCGACCAACAATGGCGTGGACTCGTTCTGGCTGACCTTCACAACGCCCGTGACCACCACCGCTCTCAAACTGACCTTTGCTGTTCCTCCCTCCAATGAAAACACGCCAAGTTTTAGGGAAATCCAAGTGTTTGGGCCAGCACAGGCGGAAGTCCCAGAGCCCGTCTCCCTCGCCATCTGGGGCGGCATCGGCATTGTCGGCCTGGTTACTGGCTGGCGGCGGAAACGGCTGTAGTCTGTGACGCCATCTGCGCCACAAGGGAAATGACGAGCGCGGCGCGCGCCGCTGATCCCCGTACTTCCTCTTTGCCGCCGGCAGAATGGGCCGGGCATGGAATGACGGCCCACTATTTCCAGAAATCTTGGTGACCAATCCCGCCCGTTTGCAGGGTCTATCGTAGGGGACTAACGCAGGCCCCCAGACGAGGGAAGACCCTCACCCTGGCCCTCTCCCAGAGGGAGAGGGAATGAGAAAACTTTTATCCAATGAAGGAATCGTCCATGACTCGCAATTCCAAGTTGTCCACCTTGTTTTCGCGCTCCCAACAGGCCTGCCTTCGGACGAATCGACGAAAGGCTGAATCGCGGCGTCTGATGCTGGAGAACCTGGAAGGGCGCTGCGTGCTCAGCTCCATTAGTGGCATCGTCTTCAACGACGCCAACGGCAACGGCAGCCAGGATGGGGGCGAATTGCCGCTGGCGGGCATTACTGTGTTTCACGAGACGGACGCCAATGCCCTGCTGGACGTGGGGGAAGATACCGTGGTGACCGGCGGCGACGGGAGCTATCAATTCAGTTTTCCCACCGTCCCCGCCGGCGTTTGGCACTATGGGAGCGCCATCTTTCCTGCCGGGGACAGCACGGGCCGCTGGCTGAACACAAACAATTACTACCAGCAAGTGGCGGTCCCGCCCGGCGCGACCGTCGATGCGGTGGTGAATTTTGGCTTCCGGTTTGTGCCGTATGCGGGCGGCTTCTATCCCGTCGGCGGCGAAACGCTGGTCAACCAGACGGTCGCGGGCGAGCAGGGAACGGCAGCGAATACCGAACATGACGAGTTTATTGATGCCAACAGCGTCGCGGCAGACAACGCTGGCAATTACGTCGTGGCCTGGCTTTCCCCTCAGGCCGATCTCCAGGACAAGGTCTTCGTGCGGGTCTTCAATGCCGATGGGACGCCGCGGACCAATGACATCCTTGTTGGTACGGCAACACGCACTTCCGCCTCGTGGATACCCCAGATGCCCGTGGTGGCCATGTCGGGGGACGGGAGCCGGTTCGCCGTTTCCTGGGACGGCTACGGCGGTGCCACGACCCCCAAGGTTCGGACCTACAACGGGGTCACTGGAAATCCGGTGACTGGGGTCGTGCAAGTCAGTGCCAACAATAAAAAAGAGTCGCTCCATGCCAGCGGAATCGCCATGGATGCCAGTGGCGATTTCGCGGTGCTGATGACGGGGATCGCCACCGCCAGCGGGCCAGGGGGCGTTTCCTACGCCACTCTGTTCCAACGATTTAATAGCTCGGGAGCGGCTGTCGGCAGTCGGACGATTGTCTCGGCGGCCATACTAGGCAACGGCTCGGAAGCAATCGCCATGGATGGGGCGGGAAACTTTGTCGTGTCTTTCCAGGGATATTTTAGCGCCACCAATAACGGCATCTTCGCCCAGCGATATAGTGCTTCCGGTGCCAAAGTGGGGAATCTCATGACGGTCGCAGCCGGCGGCAACGGTACTTCGGTCGCCATGAACAGCAGTGGCCGCTTCGTCGTGACCTGGACCGGCGCCGGCGGCGGAACGGCTCAGGTCTATAACGCCGCAGGCCAACCTTTGGGAGGCAATGTAGTCTTCGGCGAAGCTGGCAACCTACATCCGGGGACATCTCGGGGGACGGCCATCGATAGTGCCGGCAATGTGACAGTTGCCTGGAAAGCGAAACCGTACAATGTTGAGTCACCCCCGGACCTGCTGCTCAATACTACGGACATACGGGTCCGCCGCCTGAACGCGGACGGGTCGCTCAGCGACACGTTCATCGTGAACAGCACCATCGAGGGACGCCAGATTCAGCCTTCCGTGGCGGCGACCGGAGACGGCTTTATCGTCTCCTGGAACGGCCGCGGGGCCGGGGACGACGCCGGCGTCTTCACTCAGCGTTATACGACTACACCGCCCCCTGCCGCACCGGCTGGTGCGTCGTCCCTCGACGCAGCCTTGGTGGATTTCTTGATGTCGGAGGACACGAGCAAGAAGCGGTAAACCAGCGGCAGCCTCAGCGAAGGCCACTGTTGCACGTATTTACCAAGGACGTGCGCGTCCACCGACTGAACGCCGACGGGTCGCTCAGCGACACGATGATCGTAAACACCACTACCGACGGACGGCAGAGTCAGCTCTCCGTCGCCTGGAACGGCCGCGGGGCCGGGGACGACGCGGACGCCTTCACTCAGCGTAATACCACCACGCCCCCCGTGGCACCGGCCGCTTCGATGTCCCTCGACCCAGCGTCCGTGGACTTCCTGATGTCGGGAGACACAACGAAACGGTAGGTCTGCCTTTACCTATCCAGGGGAGCCGGGAAGTAATCCGTTGAGACTCGCCGGCCAGCTAACGCTCGCCGCTCGCCGGAGAGAGTGGAGTCTGGAGCGCTTCTTCTTCAGTTATTCCTCCCCCTCCGGCTCCTCGCCGGTTTCCTCTCCCATCGCTTCGCTCACGGCTTGCATCCGCCGGGCGATGACTTCTTCGTCGAGGCGGATGACTTCGATTTTGGGGGCGTCCTCGTGGCCTAAGAGGGTTTTGTCTTTGCGGGCTTTGTCCTTGATCTGAAAACGGATGACGAACGCGCCGATTTCCAGGCCCTGGCCGCTATAGACCGGGGGCCAGAGTTGCTCCGAGCAACGGTCCAGATGCTGGGCGAGCCAGCGGCTGGCGCGGCCGGAGTAGCCGCCGAGGGCCATTTCCAAAATTCCCTGCGACGGACGGTTGACGTAGAAGACAAAGGCCGCGTCCTGTTTTTTGTCGTCGCAGGGGCAGCATTCCCATTTGCCGCTCTTGGTTTCGTAGTAGATGCCCGGCTTGTCGGCGACGTGCCCCTCGGCAATCTGCCATCCGCCGCAGCAAGAGGTGAGGTGGATCGGGTCTTTGTCGCGGTAACGCAGAAAGAACGGCACGCTGCGGCTGGACGAGCTGGCGATTTTGTCCTGCGATTCGAACGGGGTGCAGCCGAAGACGCTGGCGATGATCCGTTCGACGACGGGATTGCTTTTGACGCTGCCGATGCAGACCAGGGCTTTGTCGTCTTCCTCCTGGTTCAGGAACGCCTCGTGGACTTTGGTCGCCAGGCTGGTGTATTCATGTTTGTTCTTGCCGGGGCTCCAGACCAGCGTCTGGCGCAGAACTTCGGGCAGGAGCGGCTTGGCGGGGTCTTCCGGCGCGTTGCCGTTTTGGTGCATCACCACGGCCGGACCACTGTCGCCGATTCCGTTGGTGATCGGTAGCTCGTTGGGAAATGTGATGGCCGCATCGGCAGCCGCCTTGGGAGCCCAGAGGCGAAAATCGGTAATGCCGCTGAGGAGCTCGCCAAACATGACCGAGTCGGAGCCGACAATCCAGGCGTCGTCGAGCGTGTCGTCCGGGCCATCCTTCCGCACCCCCATGCAGACCTCCACCCACTGCCGGCGGGCGATCAGCTCCCAAAAGTTTTCCGGTTCGAGAGCGAACAGGATGCCCGGCAGATCCTTGGGCTTGGCCAGTCGCTTGGCGAGCAGGTAGTCGCAGAGTTTGCCGATGGCTTCGAGCGGAATGTATTTGACCTCGCTCTTGAGCAGAGCCGCGACCTGATGACGGTCGAGGTTGCTGAACTCGCAGATTTGCTTAATGGTTCCCGGACGTTTGCGGGGGTCCGGGGTGTGACCCACCAGCTTGGCCAGGCGAAAGGAATAACGCATCTTGATTTCTCCTGGGCTTTGTAACGGCTGTAATGGGATTTAATTTCCCGTAACTAGCCGCTGCAAGTGCCTAATGAGGAAATACAGCCATTAGTGACAGCAATTCAGTGTATCGGGAGTCGCCAACCAAGGCAACAAAATCAGGAACTTTACGGCAGTATTTTTCCCTTAAGCGAAAATGGCCAGATCATCCCGAAAGGTCACTGCTTGCTGGCGGCTCAGGCGCGGCGCATGATAGGCACTGATTTGGGGCCGTGATTCTGCATCCTTTTTGTTTATTGCCGGAGGAAGATATGCCGTCGATTTCTCGTACTCTGACTTCGCTGGTCGCTACTGCGGTGACTTGCTTTGCGTATTCCGTTGCACCCGCCCAGGAAGTATCCGCGATTGCCAAGCACACCCGCTGGGTCACTTCGCTGGCGTTTTCCAGTGACGGCGCTATGCTCGCCTCTGCCGGCGGCGAGAGCCTGCAATATCGCCCCGGCGACGTGAAGCTCTGGGATCCGAAGACGGGGGCGCTCGTCGCCGGCCTCGATGGCGGCCATCCGACCAACGTCTGGTCCGTCGCCATTTCCACTGACGCCAAGACCCTGATCACCAGTGGCTATGACGGCAAGGTCGTCGTCTGGGACGTGGCGATGAAGAAACCCAAGGCAACCCTCGACAAGCACAAGAGCTGGTGCCGCAGCGTCGCCATCACCGCCGACGGCAAGTACTTTGCCACCGCGGGCGAAGATGGCAACGTCGTGATTTGGGAAACCGAAGGGACCAAGGAATTCAAAACCATCAAGGCCCACGAAGCGGCTGTGTATGACCTGGCGTTCTCTCCGGACGGCACCACGCTGGCCACTTGTTCCACCGACAAGCTCGGCAAACTCTGGAACGTCGCTGACGGCGCGGAAAAAGGGAAGCTCGAAGGTCACGGCGACGCAGTTTGGGCGATCACCTACTCCAAAGACGGCAGCAAAATTGCCACCTGCGGAGCCGACCGAAAAGTCCGCGTCTTCGACGCCGCCGGCAAGGAACAGTTCGCGATGGAAGGTCACAAGGACTGGGTCACGAACGTCTCTTTCTCGCCCGACGGCGCATGGCTCGCCACCAGCAGCCATGACCGCACGGTCAAGCTCTGGAACCTGGCGGAAAAGAAAGAAGCCCACAGCTTCGGCCCCTACAAGAGCACCGTCTGGGCCGCCGCATTCTCCCCCGACGGCACCCTCCTCGCCACCGGCAGCCACAGCGACTCGATCAAGATCTGGAACGTCGCGACCAAGATGGAAGTCTTCCCCGCTCCCGCGGCACCGGCAACGGCGGAAGTGAAGAAGGAGGAGCCGAAGAAAGAGGAGCCGAAAAAGGAAGAGAAGAAGTAGCCTCTCCTCTGCTTCATATTCTTGCCATCCATTTTCTTGCCACCATCGTTTGGAGCTTAATGGCAAGAGAATGGGTGGCAAGAAGATAAATACAGCCGTGTCTTCCTTTCCTCAGATCCTGCGAGAATTGGTGCCCGAGGGAATTCTCAATCCTCTCGGTCCCGGCATTCCCAACAAAGCTCTCCGCCCCAAACTTGCCGCTTTGCGGCCAGAATCTCTTTTTGCTGGTCAGAGGATCGTTGACCTCAATGCTGCCCGCTGCTGTTTGAGCGCCCTTTGGCTGCTGCACGATTTCCTCGACGAGTCCCACTCCATCAGCCAGGAAAATGAAACGGCGGACGGCAGTTATTGGCACGGCATCATGCACCGTCGCGAGCCGGATTATGGGAACGCGAAGTACTGGTTTCGCCGGGTTGGACAGCATCCGATCTTTGTCCCGTTGGCGGCGGCCGCGCGTCAGATCGTCGCTAATTCAAAAGTAGACCTTGCGCAGAACATGCAATTCCTCCAACAGCAAACGTCCTGGGATCCCTACCGTTTCATCGATCTCTGCGAGTCGTTAGCCGGCCAAAAATCCAACGACGAGGCCACCGAACTCCTTGCCCGCCGCATCGCCCGGACGGAATGGGATCTGCTGTTTGAGTACTGCTATCTCGCGGCAACCGGTGGAACAGAAGTTCGACTTAGCCCGCTATAATGCGGTTTCTGTCCTGTTAACTCCGGCTGGTTGATTTACTCTCTGGAAAGCCCGCAATGCGCACCATTCTTAGCGCGATGTTTGCCTTGATTGTACTCCTCTCCGTTTTTTCCGGCTGCGGCGGATCTCCCGCCGTGCCGGTGCAACAGAATGAACCGCCGGAGGACGAGATGGCAGTCAAGGAAACTCTTGCTCTTCCCTCGCCGAAAGAGTTTCTGGAGAGAATTGCCCCGCCTGCGGTTCGTCCGGTTATCAAGACCGAGCGTGGATATACGGTGGAACTGGATTTGTCGAAGCAGATCCTGAGCATCGAATCCCCGAAAAAGATCATGTGGGGTTCCGAAGAGATTGATGTGCCGCAAACGGTGAAAGTAATCGCCGATGGAGCGCCCTTGGAAGAAAACTCCAAGGTGTTAGCTCGGCTGAAAAAGGGACAAATTCTGTTCGCGAGTAAGGAACGAGGGGAATGGGTTCTAACCCAGATTGTGGAAGGCGACAAATCCGTGAATGGTTGGGTGCAGAAGAAACACTTGAAGTCCGTCGCGGAAGACTATCCACCAGATAAGTTCCTCGCCCGCCAAGGAAATGGCTTTGCTTCCGCCGCCATGCTGATTCAAAAGGGAAAGCAGTTTGACGACGGCCTCTACGCTGCCACCGAACTCGCGATGCAAAACGGTCTCGGCACGGTCGCCGGGAAAAGGGACTGGCTGCCGCGACTGGCGGCGGCGGTGGACGTCCGTGAAGGGGGCGTTCCGCTGGCGCAGCTTTTTGCCGCGGCAAGGCTAGGCGGAAACAAGGCTCCGCCGCCGGCGGCCATCACCACGGAAATCGAAGGACAAATTAAGGATTTTCTGGCCGACGACACGCGCAGCAAACCTCTTGCCTTCTACCCGTGGTCCCAAGAGCTCAAGAGCATCTTTCGCCAGGACAGGATGCTGCAAACTTCGCTGGACCCTCAAGACTGCACCCCGTGCATCACGGCCATCGCCAAGGCCCTGGCCGCCGATGTCGAGGCCCGCAAAAGCTATGAGCAAGTCTTGCGAGTCAACGAGCGGCTGACGAACAGACTGACGGTAGCGGGATACCGCGATCTCTTGACTCAAATCGACGCCGGTAATCCGCCCAAGCTCGACCCTGCTGCCGGCATCAGCTTTTTCCCTTCCTCCCGCAGCCACGAGGGCGACCTCCTCATGAAGCTCTTGGGCAACAGGCCCATCCCCAAAGGTTTCGACCTGATGACCAAAGTTATCGCCCACCTCAAAAGCGGCAATCTCTCCTTCCAACCGCAACCCGACTCTGGCTGGTATGACCATCAACTCTGGTCGCTCGAACCATTGGTCCGTTTCGATACCTCGCCGGAAGCGAATCAATTGAGGCCCAATGACGCCTATCGCGAGCACCTGGAAGAGCTGTTCAAAGGAACCTATGCCCTGACGCGGGAAACGCACGTCAGGCAGGCAGAAGCCAAATCCGCTGAGGAAGCAGCAGAGGGAGAGCCGAAGAAGGAACGCGAGAAGGTCTTCATCTCCCCCGATCCGCACGTCGAACTGCTGCCGACAATGTATCTCCGCCGGGCGGAGTCCTATCGCTTTGTGCGTGAGGTGTTGGAGGAGACCTTCGGCAAGGAGAACATCAAGGAGATGCACCGCCTGACCGCCACTGGTCCGGTCGAAATAAATCTCTCTGATGAGCTCGACCAAATGGAGAGGCTCTTCATCGGTGCCTACATCGTCGCCTGTCGTGAAATCGGGATGAAGGAAGACTTGCCTAAAGACCTCGGTGCGGGCCAATCCGCCGACGATCAGGCGAAAACTTTTCTTCGTTGGGTCGCCTCTCTCCAGTCTGACCCCGATCTCGCCCCCGACATCCGCATGATGGTCCCCGTCTTCTTCGATCAAGAGCGACAGAAGACCAAAGTCTGGGTGATGCTCGGCTGGGAACAGGCCAATTGCACCTTCGGCTACGAGCAGGAACCAGGCGTCAAAATCACCGGCCCCGACGGCAAACCCGTCGCTGGTGACGACGCCCCCGAAGTCCACTTCCACGGCACCCATCGCTACCTCGCCACCCCCGTCTTCGCCGAGGTCTACGTCACCAAAATCCTGAACCGCGCCGAATTCCGCCGCCACTGCGATACCTACCAGACCAAAGCGGCGATCCTGGCGAATTTGGATTAGCCTCTATTCCTGCTTCGGTCATAAATCTGAAATCTGCAATCTTGAATCTGCAATCAAAGTGCCCGCCAACCTCACCCCTCAGTACCACAAAGCCGAACAGGAGTACCGCCGGGCGCAGACGCCGGAGGACGAGCTCCGCTGCCTGGAGCTGATGCTGCGGGAGATTCCCAAGCACAAGGGGACCGACAAGCTGCAGGCGGAGCTGAAGGCCAAGATCAGCAAGGCGAAGCAGGAGGTCGAGGTCGCCAAGAAGTCCGCCAAAAAGTCGTACGGCGGCGTCAAGATTCCGCGGCAGGGGGCGGGCCGCGTGGTCCTGCTCGGCGGCCCCAACGCGGGCAAAAGCCAGCTCCTCAAAAGCGTCACCCGGGCCACGCCGGAAGTCGCCCCCTACCCCTTCACCACTCGCGAGCCGCAGCCGGGGATGATGCCCTGGGAGGACGTGATGGTGCAGCTCATCGACACTCCCCCCATCACGGCCGACGTCTTCGACCCCGGCACCCTCGGCCTCATCCGCGGCAGCGACCTGGCCCTGTTGCTGGTGGACCTGGGGGCCGACGAGGGGATCGACGATCTCCAGGCCCTCCTCGGCCAGCTCCAAGGGGGCAAAACGCGGCTGGGGAAAGAGTCGTACCTCGACGAAGAGGACATCGGCCTCTCGTTCACGCAAACCTTCCTCGTCCTCAACAAAGTCGACCTCCCCGAAGCCGCCGGCCGCATCGAGCTGCTGAAAGAATTTTGCCCGACGGAATTCAAAGAGCTCCGCATCTCCGCCGAGTACGGCGCCGGCCTGGAAGAGCTTCGCCAGGCCATGTTCACCGCCCTGGACGTCGTCCGGGTCTACACCAAATCTCCCACCAAAAAAGAAGCCGACTACGACAAGCCCTACACCCTCCGCCGCGGCGGCACTCTTCTCGACGTCGCCGAGCTCATCCACTGCGACCTTGCGGCGAGCTTCAAATACGCCCGCGTCTGGGGTTCCGCCATCACCACCCCCGGCAGCCAAATGAAAGGAGACTACGCGATCCACGACAAAGACGTGGTGGAGATCCATGCGGAGTGAGAGAGGCGGGAGGAGGGCACAATCGCCACACAAGGCGGCTATAATGTGGCAATCCGCGAGACACCAATCTGATACACAGACTGAGGGAATCGTGATCGACGACATTGTGATTGAACATGATGGTCGCCGCTATCGCTGGACCTACGATTCACAAATCTCTTCTGCAAACGACTGCTGGTCGTGGTCAGATGAGCAGACCTACATGACTCCATCAACGCAGGTTGTGGCGTCCCTCAACCGGATGTTCATAAGAACTCAGGCCCAAGCCATTGCAGAGACGATCGACGACGATAACGATTTTGTACGCTTGCACGATATACTTCGATCGATGGGTGCATCTGATGCAGATTTCAATGCAGATAGTCTCATTGGTTGTGTGGAAGCGGTAGACCCTGAACTATTCACTGAGCTGCAATTTGAGTCGCTTCCGTCGCCAACGCACACGCCGTTCAATTGCCGCGAATTGAGAACATGGTTTTTCCAGGCCAATGGACCTATGGTAGCGGCTCCGCGTTTCGTCATTTGCGTTGGTAACGGGCCGTTCGACAAGCTTGACTTTGACACCTTCCTGTTGGGCCGTTTCATTTTCCCGATTGCCTATCCATCCGCACAAAATGTTGGTCCACTTGGCCATATTGTCATTGGCCGAGAAAACTGGAATCGGTCTGACATTGACGCTTTAATCGATCATCATCGTGGGCAAAACCTACGAATCTATTCCCAGGAGATGTTCACCGCGATATTGGGCTGCGGGCGCGATCCATTTGCAGCTGGACCGGAAGTTCTTGCCGCATTTCGCGCAGGTCATCCGGGACTGGAATTTGTATCTCAAGGTTGGCCTGGCTGGGTCAACACTTGGGTGCCCCATGATCGGAGCCAACGGACCAGTCGAACAATGCCGGGAGAGAATTGGCGACAGGAAAGCCCACTGCATGTACTCGGTTATCGGGTTGGAAAGAATGGCCTCCCAAAAAACCAGCGACATGCCATCCTACGGGTCGCCTTTGAAGGAGAATTGCCGAGTGTCGGAGATGCACAATATATGGCGGAATGGGGTGACCCCAAAACACCTGCGCGACTGAAGAAAATAGCAAATTTCCTCGCGTCAAACTGCCGGAACCAAAAAAAGAAGGAACACCATTCTGAAAAGGCAATCGAGGACTGGGAAGAAGATCTCGAGTGGATGCGAATGAAGTTCTATCACGGACACATGATGTTTCACTGGCCGGACACAGTCGTCTAAATCAGTCGGCGATTCTTGGACAGGCACTACCGTCCGCTCTAAAACGGGCAACCCGGAATTGCATTGTCGTCGTCGAAGAGTAAAGCTTGACGTTCGTCGCTGTTGGGGGCGGAGACGTTGCGAAAATCGATGAATTGGGAGCCGGGGGTGATTCCCGCGTGCAGATAGATGGGGTAGCAATCCAGATGGCCATCGACCACGATTTCAATCAGGCCGTCGCAAGGAGGGAGCTCGCATGGGTCACGCAGGATTAGGGATTCCTCCCCCACCTGCGCCACACGCAGAACCATGCCCTGCGCCCGAAGGCGAATCTCCACCGTTGCCGAATGGCCTGCTGTTTCGGAAAACATCATGAGTGACCCGTTAAGTGTTCAGGAACGACTGCATTAGTACTGTACGGCTCAAAAACGGGCAATCCAAGTCCCCGCGCTCGGGGAAGGAACCGATGGCGGGGTGTTCCGAACTGACATGAAGACTGCCGTTAAGGTATTTCACCGCCAGCGGAGTTATGAAACCGAGCGGGACTGCTACCGTGTCCTCCAGGAGCACAACATTACGGATATATGCGGTTTTACGGTCCCTTGGATGCGCGAGTTTAGCGATTCACTGATGGTGATCGAAATGTCGATTGTCGAGCCCCCCTGCGTCCTGGACTTCGGAAAGGCCTATTTGCACGAAAACGGACCGTATGACGACGAACAAGAGGCCGAGTGGCTGGAAACTCAAAAACGGGCCTGGAAATCCCATTGGCCGACGATCCGAAAGATTCTCTCTCGGCTCCAGTCGCTCGGCATCTTTCAACTGGACCCGAGCCCGCGGAACATTATCGCCAAGTGGGATCCGCCGCTGAGCATCGATGACGATGATTAGCCGTTGGCGTTACGAGCCGCCGATTGCGAGGCGTACTGCCGGAGTTAGGGATGGCTGCCTTTGGGCGGGATTCATATCCCGTCCAAAATCACAGACGGGACGGGAGTCCCATCCTACGAAAGGCACCACCACCTGGAAGCAAGAAATGTAGGCCGCCAGTCCTCTGGCGCGCTCCGAGAGTGGACATTTTGACCCGCACGACGTGGAGCGGCGAAGACGGATTGCAAAAGGCGCTCTGGTTCGGACATTTCCTGCGTGGTATATCTTCCCCACTGCGTGTCGCACTCGGATGGCTCGCGAGAGGACTCGCGGCCTACTTTGGGACGTGAGTCCCATCCTACTAAAGGACCGCCCGCCGCCTGGGCTTGTCCCAGCGGAAGCACGTTTGGAAACCAGAAGCGGAGATCACCCACCCCCTCCCGATTTTCCAAGGTGACGTTGGCGGCCTGCAAAATCGGGAGACAAAAGTTTTGGGGCGCTCGTTTTGGTTTCCAAACATCGTTCCATCGGCGCAAGCCCGAATGGTGACGAAGCCTATCCAAGGGTCGGTCGCGGTGGTTCAGTCCTCCCCGGCGCAGCACTGGCTATCGAGCCGATGGTGAGTCCTGGCACGATGGAGGCATGCTTGTCGGCTCGACTGCCAGTGCCACCCCGCTATCCCGCGCGCGGCTCTTTCTGGCCGGCTTCGGCGGTGGCGGTTCCCGCTTCCTTTGGGATGCTCTTGGAGGGGCCGGCTTTTTCCAGGGCCTCGACGACTTGCTTCGTGGTGACGATGTCGCGCAGGATGATGACGTCCTGCGGCCGGCCGGCGGGATAGATCGCCAGGATGGGGATGCTCTGGCTGTTGAGTTCGCTGAGCTTGGCTTCGAGTTCGGCGTTGGGCTCGGTCCAGTTGGCTTCCACCGCGACGACGCCGTTTTTTTCCACGGCTTCTTTCACAGCCGCGGAATTGATGGCATAACGAAAGTTGAGCTGGCAGTTGAGGCACCAACTGGCGGTGAAATCCACCATCACGGTTTTGTCCTGCTTCTGCAAAGCCGTGAGTTCCGCCTGGGAAAAATGTCTCCACGGATAGAGCCGCGTGACCGGCCCGAAGAACTGGAACGAACCGAAGCCAATCAAGGCGGCCGCCGCGACGCCGACGCCCCAGGCCCAGGCCTGCTTGCTGGTCGCTTCATATCCCGGCACACGGCCAATCCACCAGAGGCCGAAGCCGACGCCAGTGAGCATGGCGAGCGTAGCGATGTAGAAGTCCTTGCCGAGCGTCGAGAAGAGGTAGACCACAACTCCGAGCATCACGAAGCCCATCAGGTGCTTGAAGGTATTCATCCACTCGCCCGGTTTGGGAAGCAGCTTTTGAGTTTGCGGCAGCAAGGCGATGATGAGAAACGGCGAAGCCATGCCCACAGCCACGCAGATGAAAATGAGGTACGTGATGAGCGGAGTCTGCGTCAGGGTGTAGCCGAACACTCCACCAAGGAACGGCCCGCTGCACGAGACGCCGAGAATGGTCGTGAAGACCCCTTTGAAAAACGCCCCACCATATCCTTCCTGCCGCTGCAACTCTTCGGCCTTGCCGGTCCCCGCGAAACCGGGAATGGGAATTTCCCAGACGCCAAGAAAGCTGAGGGCGAACGCGAAGGTCATCACCAGTAGCGTCAGCTTGAACCACATCTGTGTGAACTGCTGCCCCCAGCCGAAGTTGAGGAAGGCGGAGAGGGTCGCCAGCACCAGGAAGACGGCGATCAGCCCCGCGGTATAGACCACATTCAGTCCCAGCACTCGGGCGCGGCTCTTGCCCCCTTGCTGCGCGAAGTTGAGGATTTTCAGACCGAGCACTGGAAGAACGCAGGGCATGAAGTTGAGCAGAACGCCGCCGAGCAGGGCGAGGCCAAGTTGGAGGGCCAGGTCTTTGTAGTCAACGACGCCGTAGGGGAGCGGAGTATTTTTGGCAAGTTCTTTAATGCCGCCGGCACTGCGAAATTCTTCAAAGGCAACCAGAACCTGCCCCGCTTCCTCAGCCGGCCCGACGATGGCGGTCACCGTGAACTTCGATGCACCAGGAGGATGGCAGGTCTTCTCGTTGCAGGTCTGATACCCCAAGACCCCGCTGACGAGAACCTCTCCCGGCAAAGCATTCTTGGGAACGTCGAGGTCCACGGTGAACGTCGCTGGCTCATCGTAATAAGTCTCGTTTCCTTTCTTTCCGCGAACGGTCTTCGGAGAGGCCGAAGGTTTCACGGCGTGCTTTCGCCAGTTGCCGGCGTTGGTGACCAGGATGAGCGTTGACCATGGACCGTCGGCGGGAACTTTGTAGGCCAGAGGATAGAAATGAAAGCCATTCGTGGGAGTAACCTCGAACACCAGCCGGGCCTTGCCACCAGGCGTCACGATCTTCGGCTCCAGGTGGGCCTTCCAAGTGAGTTCGTTCACCTGCGGCTGAAACGTGCCGGTCGGCGGCTCGATGATGCCGCCAAACGTGGCGGAGAGTGAGCGCGGGTCGAGACTGATGCAAGACTTGTCGCAAATCTGACCGGAATGAGTCACCTCGATTTTCGCTTTGGCCGGGTCAACTCCCGCCTTGAGCCGGATGGGGGCGGTCCAAGTTACTTCGCCTTCGTGCTCTTCGATTTGAAACTCGGAGAACTCATCCTTCTTACTGACCGGAGGAGGGAATGGCTCGAACTTGAGTTCGCCCGGCTTGGCGGCATCGGGAAAGATGAGGTCCGCGGAATTTACCTTGAGGACCGTGGGCTTGCCGGTGGCCCCCTTGTTCATCGTCAGCGAAAACGTATGCCAGCCGGGAGTGATTTCGGCCCGGACGGTCAATTCGCCTTCTGACTTGCCGCGCTTGATCTTGTAACTCACCTTGAGGTCGAGATCTCCACTGGTGCTGGCGCTGGGGAGGCCCGGAAGATCGAACAGTTGCGGCTTAGCGCCGAAGTCTGATTTGAGTTGTGGCTTGGTCCCTGTTTCCTGGGCAAACGAAATGGGCGCAGCGGCCAAGCCAAGGAGGGAGCAAAGACCGAGCAAGACCAAACGGCGAAGGAAAATCATTCCGGCCTCGGGGCGGGGCAAAGGAGCAGGAGACTATGGTTCATTCTACGTACGGGCGGCAAAAAGGGTCAACGTCGCCCTGAACATCCTGGGGCGCTGCTTTTTCCCCGAAAGTGACTTGTTATACTGTTTTTGCAACCGCTTCCAGGAACAACTTCAAGGAACTCCGTCATGACGACGACCAGGCAAGGACAGCAACTCACACTTCGAGACCGCTTGTCAAGGCTTACCTTCACAGACGCCTGCAAGCTGCTGGGAGAGGAGGGACGGAAGCTTATCCAGCACGGCGGGAAGTGGGACATCAAGATTGAGGAAGATGTCTACCTGGGGGACGATTTGTTCCGGCTCAAGTCGGGCGGGGCAATTCTCACGATCACGTCAATGGCCGAGGCCAAACAGCGGCTGCATTGGCACTGTGACCATTGCAGCGGGGCCTGCATTCATGCCGGCGCGGCATTCTCGCTCATCCTGGAGGAGAAGACGGCTCTCGGTCTAGCGGCGGCTCCGCCGGAGAAGAAGCGGGTGGGGGTGGAAAGCTTGCGGGAAGAGGAACTCATCCAGCGAGCGATCGAAGACCGCTTGGAACGTGCCAAAGTGGAGAAGATGAAGCTGCAGGCCGCCGATGCAGCGCAGCCTTGGACCGATTACACGCTGACCAACACGCTCAGCGGCAAGTCCTATCGGGTCGCATTGCGCGGGACGGAGCCCGGCGAATCGTTTTGCAGTTGTCCGGACTTTCGCACCAACACGCTGGGAACGTGCAAACACATTCTGCACGTGCTGGAGAAGGTCAAGCGGAAGTTCCCGCCCCAGGCTCGCAAGAAAGCCTTCAAGCCCAAGAATTTCGCCGTCCATTTGAAATACGGGAGCGAGATCGAACTCAGGCTGGAAATGCCGGAGAAGCTTCAGGCGGATGCCGAGGCTCTCGTCGGCTCCTGGCGCGACAAGCCGATTGCAAACCACTCCGAACTGCTCAAAAGGGTCGGCAAACTCGAAGCCGTCGGATACGAAGTCATCATCTATCCCGATGCCGAGGAGTTCATCCAGAAGCGGCTCTATCAGCAGCGGATTCAGGCCAAGGTGGCCGAGATTCGGCTAAACCCCCACAACCATCCGCTTCGCAAGACGCTGCTCAAAGTACCGCTCTTGCCCTATCAGATGGACGGCGTCGCGTTCGCCGTCGGGGCGGGCCGGGCGATACTGGCGGACGACATGGGACTCGGCAAAACGATTCAGGCGGTCGGCGTGGCGGAGATGCTCGCGCGAGAAGCGAACATCAAGAAGGTTCTTATCGTTTGCCCGGCCTCGCTCAAGTCGCAATGGCGAAATGAAATTCACAAGTTCTGCGGGCGGGACGTGCAGCTCGTTTCCGGCGGCGCGAAGATTCGCGGCGACCAGTACCAGAGCGACTGCTTCTTCACCGTTTGCAACTACGAGCAAGTGCTGCGAGACATCCTGTTCATTGAGCGGGCGAAGTGGGACCTGATCATTTTGGATGAAGGGCAGCGGATCAAAAACTGGGAAACCAAGACGAGCAATGTAATCAAGTGCTTGAAGTCGCCGTTTGCTTTGGTCCTTTCCGGTACACCGCTGGAAAACCGGCTGGACGACCTTTACAGCGTGGTGCAGTTCATCGACGACCGCCGGCTCGGGCCGGGCTTTCGCTTTTTCAACCAGCATAGGGTTGTTGACGAGAAGGGGCACGTGCTGGGTTACAAGAATCTGGCGACGCTGCGCGAGAATTTGAAGTCGCTGCTGCTCCGCCGGACGCGGGACAGCGTGAAACTGGAATTGCCGCCCCGTACCGTGGAAATCATCCGCATTCCGCCGACGGATGAGCAGCTTGCGCTCCATACCACCAATATGCGGGTTGTAGCGGGCATCGTCCGCAAAGCGTTCATCTCCGAGATGGACTTGCTGCGGCTGCGGCAAGCGTTGCTCATGTGCCGGATGGCGGCGGATAGCTCCTACCTATGCACCAAACAGAACCCCAGTTTTTCGACCAAGCTTGATTACCTGGCCGAATTGTTTGACCGGCTGTTTGAAGAAGTAGGGCGGAAGGTGGTTCTGTTTTCCGAATGGACGACCATGCTCGACCTCATTCAGCCGCTGCTCAAGAAACGGAAGCTGCCGTTTGTGCGGCTCGACGGCAGCGTGCCACAAAAACAGCGGCAGGCGATTGTGCATGAGTTTCAGACGAACCCGGAGTGCAAAGCCATCATCATGTCCAACGCCGGCTCGCAGGGGCTCAACCTGCAAGCGGCCAACACCGTCATCAATGTGGACTTGCCCTGGAATCCTGCCGTTCTGGAGCAGCGGATCGGCCGCGCCCACCGCATGGGACAAACCCAGCCCGTTCAAGTCTACGTGCTGGTGACCGAAAGGACGCTGGAGGAAAACCTACTCGGAACGCTGTCGGCCAAGAAGGATCTGGCACTGGCGGCCCTGGATGTCGATTCGGAAACGGACGAAGTCGATGTCGCCAGCGGCATGGATGAACTGAAATCGCGGCTGGAGATTCTGCTGGGCGCGAAGCAAGAAGCGCAGGTCGACGAGTCCGTGAAGCTGGCCGTGGAGCAAGAGTCGCAAAAACTCAACTCCGCTCAGCGCGAACGGGTCGCAGCCGCTGGGGGCGAATTGCTCGGCGCTGCCTTCCAGTTCCTGGGCGAACTGGTCGCGGCAAGTTCGGCCAATGGCGGAACGGAGCCCGCCCCCGAACTCGTCTCTGGCCTCAAATCGCGGCTGGAACAATGCGTGGACCAGGATACCGACGGCAAGCCGCGGCTGACCATCACGTTGCCGGATAAATCGGCGCTGGATAACCTGGCGCATACGCTGGCGAAGCTATTGGCGATGGGAGCGCCGGCGGGGGGGTGACGTGCCAAAACCTACAGTACGGCATTCGACGGCCGCGTGGCAATCGCCGTGAAGTGAGAATCGGCACCCGGCGAGCGTCCTTCCGCTTGCTTCGACGTCGTCAGCCACCGCATTCCCAACCAGCGAAGTGCCCAGCAGTTGGCGTAGATGGTGAGACACGCAAAACCGGTAGGCAGAAGCATTTCCCAAAACGACTGAGTAGGCCCCCCACGAGAGTACCACCTCTGCAACTCGGCAAACTCTTTGATTCCAAAAGTCAAGGCGGATACATACGCAGCCAAGACCAATACCCAGACGAGGTGGCGTCGCTCCGCAAACGCAGTGCGAAAAACTGGCAGCCCAAAGACGAGGCCAAAACCGGCCGCGATGAGCACTTGATAGAAGACCTCGGCCAGATACTCGACCAGAAAAACCCGTACAACACCGAGCGGCACAATCACCACGCAGGTCCAGAGCATCAGATCCCAAATGCTGACCTGATGCCGTCGCGGCTGGGGCATAAAATTGGCGGAAGGATTCCCCAGGCTAATCCCGCGCAATCGTTTTGCCGGAAGTAACAGAACATAGATCAGCCAGACGAACATCCAAAAGCTAATGGTGGCATACTTCATATTCTCCAGTTGTTTCAGGTCTGCTTGGAAGAAGAGATGCCAATGGGTGGACGGCATTTTCGCCAGCCAATGACCCACGACAATCCCAATCCCAAATACCGCGCCCACAATTGCGGTAATCGCCGCGCGATGCAGCAGGTTGGAGCGAGAATACGTAAACCACAGCACGAACCACATCGCTTGGCCTGCTAGCAAGCCCGTGCAGCACGCCATCGGCAAACCGAATCGGAGAAACCTCTGCGATTCCACAACTGGGTGCAAGATCATGATCAGCGCCAGGTTGGCGAAAATCAGCGCGGCCACCGCTACCGGTCGGTCTCTGGCTGGTGATGGGGGAACTGCAAGAGCGGGCGTACTCACTTTCCGGCCTCCGCTGCAATTGTAGACCTTCGAGACAAGAAACGCGAATATTGCCTCACATCGCCGCCTGTCCCAGCACCTTCCGCAACGCCGTCATCCCGATTTCCCCCATTTGCCGCGGCGGAACCTGCCAAAGCTGAGGATTGAGTAGTTCCAGCGAGACGCAGCCGGTGTAGTTAATGCTGCGAAGATGTTCGATAAGCTGCTGAAGTGGAAAGTCGCCGTCGCCGGGGAGGATGCGATGGCTGTCGCTGGCGAGTTCGCGGGGCGCTTCGAGCAGGTCGCAGAGCTGAACGTGGAAGAGGTTGGAAATCGTCAGGTAGCTGAGGTCTTCGGTCTTGCTGGGGCCGGTGAAGAAGTGGAAGGCGTCCAGACAGAGGCCGAGGTGCGGGCTCCCCATTTCGGCGACGAGGGCGGCAGCGGTTTGCAGATTGTTGCCAAAGGCGCTAGTGGTTTGAAATTCCAGAGCCGCTCGCAGCCCCCGTTTGCCGCATTCCTGGGCTGCTTGAACGAGTGAGACTTGCACTCGGTCAATCGTCTCCTGAGACAAAGGCTGCGGAACGTCGCAGGCGATGACGATGGTTCGGGTGCCAATTGCCTGACAGATTTCCAAGCGGCGGCGGAACAAGTCCCAGGCTTCTTTCCGGCGCTCTCCCTGGCTGGATAGGATGCCTCCTTGAAAGCTGGCCACCGGCGCGGAAACTTCAAACTTGGCCAGCCAGTCCTTCACCTCCGCCACGCTGTGCCGCTCGAGATAATCCTCCAGCTTCGTCAGCCAGATTTCCACGCTTTCGCATTTGCCGGCGGCGTAGTCCTCGATATCCGCGTCAAAGCGGGAGGTGAGGGAGCAGACCTGGCTGAGGGTGGGAATCATAGGAAGGGGGAATGACGAAAATCGAATTCCGAATGACGAACTAATCTTGCCAGTTTTGCGGCCTCTTTCATTCGCCATTCGTCATTCGAATTTCGTCATTTACTTCAGTCTCTCCGCCAGTTCCGCCGAAACCTCCTCCACTTTCACGCGCCACTGCTTCAGCGTGTCCCGGTCCCGAATCGTCACCGTCTGATCCTGCAAGCTTTGGCCATCCACGGTGATGCAAAACGGCGTTCCGGCTTCGTCCTGGCGGCGGTAGCGGCGGCCGACGGCACCCTTTTCGTCGTAGAAGACGTTCCAGCGTTTTTTCAGCTCGCGGTAAATTTTCTGGGCGACTTCCGGCATGCCGTCTTTTTTCACCAGCGGAAAGACGGCGGCTTTGATGGGTGCGATGCGGGGATGGAGCTTCATGACCACGCGGGTCTGCATCTCCCCCTTGTCGTCCGGGGCCTGGTCCTCGTGGTAAGCCTCGCAGAGGAACGCCAGCGTGGCTCGATCCGCACCGGCGGAAGGCTCGATGACGTGCGGCGTGTAACGTTCGTTCGTGATGTCGTCCCGGTAGGTCAAATCCTTGCCGCTCCCTTTCCACTTGGGCTTGCCGTCCTCGCCAAGCTCCACCTTGAGGTCCGGTTTGGAATTGGGATCGAGCTTTCCTTCCATGTGACTGCGAAGATCGAAGTCGCCGCGATGAGCCACGCCCTCCAGCTCGCCAAATTCGCCGGCAGGAAGGAAAGGGAAGGCATATTCAATATCCGCCGTGCCGCGGCTGTAGTGGCTGAGCTCGTCCTGATGATGCTCTCGCAATTGCAATCGCTCTCCTGACAGGCCCATCTCCGTGTACCAGCGGAATCGCCGGTCGCGCCAGTATTGATACCACTGCAACGACGAATTCGGATGGCAGAAGAATTCAATCTCCATCTGCTCAAACTCTCGCGAGCGGAACGTGAAATTCCGGGGCGTAATTTCGTTGCGAAAGCTCTTGCCCATCTGAGCGATCCCAAACGGAACTCGCACGCGGCTGCTGTCGAGGACATTTTTGAAGTTGACGAAGATGCCCTGCGCGGTCTCCGGACGAAGGAACGCGGCGTCTTCCTCCGTGCCGAGAGCGCCGACGATGGTCTTGAACATCAGGTTGAAATCCCGCGGCGCGGTAAGCGTTCCCAAAGCCTTCGCCTCGGGGGCCAGCACCTTCACATATTCAGCCGGGTCGATTTTGGCGAGTGAAACGAGGCCACCCTGCCAGGCCAGATCAGCGGCATCCTTGGCCCGGAGGTTGAAGAACTTCAAAGCCCTCGCTTCAATCTCTTGTGCATGATTCGCCTCAGCCAGAGTCGTCACAAAGACCTTTTGTCCCTTGGCTTCCACCCAGCGGCCCGGGACCTGGTCGTAGCGGTAGCGTTTCTTTGACTCCGTGCAATCGACCATTTTGTCGACGAACAGGTCGTAATGCCCGCTCACCTTCCAGACCTGCGGGTGCATGATGATAGTGCAGTCCAGGCCGCACATTTCGTAAGCTTCGGGGGCTCCCGGCGGGGCCTCGATGTCGTCGTGGCCGGTCACCATGTCCCGCCACCAGGCCTCCTTGATGTTCCGCTTGAGTTCCACTCCCAGGGGGCCGTAATCCCAGAATCCATTCAGGCCGCCGTAGATTTCGCTCGATTGAAAGAGGACACCGCGGCGTTTGCAGAGCGAAACCAGTTTGTCCATTTCCATGGGAGGGCAGAGGTTAGAGGGCAGAGGTCAGTGGGGTAGGCTTCCAGCCTGCCCTGAGACTGACAGTTTACCGGCCTTCCGCGTTCGCGGTCTAGGACAGGCGAATTCGCCACGCAGCAACGTCCAGTTCCGGCACGATGTCGAACAGGTCAATCTGGGCAGCGATGTCGATGTCGTTTTCCTGCCCGATCTCAAGGAGGTTTCTTCCTCCGCGGCTTTCGCGGAGAGCGGCAGCGAGAGGATCGCGGTCTGAGAGAGTGCCGACGGCGGTCCGCCACGCATCGGCGGCGATTTCGGCTTGATCGTTGCAGATGAACCCGTCCTTTCTCGAACGCCGGCAATCTTCCACGATCGCTCCCGCCAGCAGTGTGTCTTCGCGGGTGACGTGACCGTCGGTACCGGCGCAGACGATCTCGATTTGCTCTTCGTCGGTCAATTCGCGGCAGACGGCGGAGTAGTTAACGAAACCGGCGATGAGGATGCGGCGGGCCAGCCTGCAGCGGAGCATGGCGCGGGTGCCGTTGGTGGTTGTGAACACGAGCGCTTTTCCGCCGACCGTGGCCGACGTGTACTCCAAAGGGGAATTCCCCAGGTGGAAGGCGTCAATTCGCTTGCCCCCCCGTTCGCCGCCGAGAACGGCCTGACCGGACAGCTTCGTCGCCAGTTCGCGGGCTTCGTCGACTTCGAGCAGCGGAATCACCTCGTTCGCGCCAGCCGCCAGCGCGTGAATGATGGTCGTCGTAGCCCGCAGCACATCGATCACGACGACGGTCTTATCGGCCAAATCCCGCGGCTCAACGAGGGCTGGAAGCAGGTGGACGTTGATGGTCAGGGACATGATTGACTTTACGATGAAAGTGAAAACCCTTACCAGAGCTTCCACCAGGGTCCTTTGGAAGATAGAGACTCTGGGCTCCTCACTGGTGCTGGAGGGGGCAAATTCGAGGCGATAAGGGTTGGAGGAACGGCAAGCAGGTCAAATGTTCCTATTCCTAAGGGCAAGCAACCTTTGCCGATAAAAGCCATAACCTCGGTCGAAACCAAACTGTGCAGCCGAGTTGGATCTTCCTTGTTTCGTTTCAGGATCGTGATGCCAGGTGTTATCGCTGCGAGCTCCCCAAGGTCGGTCAGATACGGCACATCATCATCAATTTCCGTTGTGAGCGGCTGGATTGTGCCCGTTCCATTCGCGTAGACAAATTCCAAATCCTCACACCTGCAAACTAGCCGCTCAAGAATGCCGTTGGTCGAGATACAGGCGAAATCGAGGCCGTCATCGTCGGAGCAGAAGGTGCATACCCGCTGATGTAAGAGGTTGCTGATTCTCAGATTAAGCGTCAGCATCACTTTATCGAGCGAATCCACCCCGCCAAGCGACGCAAAGGCCCGGCAGGCGGTTGAGATGACTTTCAGGTCGGCGGGAAATTCTGGAGGAACGTCTCGTTTGGAAGGCCTTGACGAAAATGGAAAATGGATTTTTCGAATGCTCGAAAATGTGTCCAGACAAGGCACGCCGAACTCAGCATCGCGAAAGAGCCGCCAACCGACCGAATCGGGGAGCGCGTTCAGAGTCTCCTGCTCCGGCTCCGCGGAAAGAATGTGGCCAGCAATGAGATATCCCATGACAATGCTTCTTTGGCTATCGCAAACGGTTTTCAAGCCGGTTACGAGAAACCGGCATCGCTACTATAATACCTTGCTTTCACACCTCGGAATTGCTCTCCCGCATGACGCAGTCCTCGACGAAGCCGCCGGTGAAGAAGCCCGCGCAGAAATTCCATCCGTATCCATTCTGGAGTCCGCGCTTTTGGCACGGCTTGCGGTTTGGCGAATGGATGGCGCTCTGTGTGCGGCATCGGTTTCGTATTCATCCGCTCCGCTGGCCGATGGCGTTTCTGATCACGCTCATCACGCCTTTCAATTCGCTGCTCGCGGTCTGCCAACGCCTGCGCTATGGAAAGCAGATTGACGCCATCGTCATCGAGCAACCGCCGGTCTTCATCGTGGGACATTGGCGCAGCGGCACCACCTATCTGCATGAACTGTTGGAGCTCGACAGCCGCTTCGCCACTCCGTCGACCTGGCAGTGCTTTGCCCCGCGACACTTCTTGCTCACGGAATGGATGATGAGGACGTTCGGCGGCTGGTTACTACCGCGATATCGGCCCACCGACAACGTCACCGCCGGCTGGACACGACCTCAAGAGGACGAATTTGCCCTGCTTACGCTCGCCGCTCCCACGCCGTACGAAAGGATGGCCTTTCCCAACGACCCGCCGCCACACTTGGAATTCCTCGATATGGATGGGTGCGACGAAGCCGACCTGAAGAAGTTTGAAACAGGGCTCCGCGATTTTGTGAAAGCGATCACCTTCCTTACCGGCAAGCGAGTCCTGCTCAAGTCGCCGCCGCACACCGGCCGCCTCGCCTTCCTCAGCCGCCTCTTCCCTGGGGCGAAATTCATCCACATCGTCCGTGATCCGTACGCCCTATTTCCCTCGACCGTTCGCCTCTGGAAATCGCTCGACGAGGTGCAGGGGCTGCAGATGCCCCGCCATAAGGGGCTGGAAGAATATGTCTACGAGTGCCTCACTCGCATGTATCGGGGCTTTGAAAAACAGCGGCCGGCGATTGACTCCATAAACATCTGCGACCTCCGGTATGAAGACCTCGTGAAAGATCCTGTCGCGGAAGTTCGTCGCGTTTATCAGGAACTAGGCCTCGACGATTTCGAATCCCTTCGCCCGCAACTTGAGGACTACGTCAGCAAACAAAAGGAATACCAGCCCAATTCCCACGAGTTGGACGAAAAGATGAAGGTCGAAATCCGACAGCGGTGGGGAGAGTATTTTGAGAGGTATGGGTACTAACGTAGGGATAGGCTTCCAGCCTGCCCAGAGAATCACATGCTCATCATTGGAGCCGACTATCTGACCTCGCTGTTGGCTGAAGGCGGTTTCTCCGCCAAGATGGTTTTCAATGCTAACGGCGCGATCATGTTTCCCGTTTCGCAAGAGCACCGGGACCAAAAGGCCCCCGGCATTTCTTACGAAGACGGTTATCAAGGGAACGCACTTGCCGCGATGCTGGCTCCTGGAAAAATTGAGATCCGGGGGCACAAGGATTTTTCGAACTCTCGCGTATTTGATGTTGTTTCGCTACTGCTGGCGCGACCAGAATTGGCATGCCTGAAAGACTGGGCAGTCGTGTACCGGGGACAAGAGGTTGGTAGGCGAGGGAAGAACACATCCGAATGACGAGGAAACTTGGACTTGCTTTCCCTTCCTTTCCGGAGAAGAATTGATCTATGGACATTGACGGATTGGTTCAAAACGGTGTCGTAGTCTTTCCGGAGGGACAGTCGTTGCCCGAGGGAATGCGAGTGACCGTTTCTTGTTCGCTGCCACCGAGCAAAACTGCTGGAAAGACCAAACATCGAATTTCTTTGCCGCTGGTCTCGTCTGTGAGTCCCGGCTCCCTTCCAATGACCGCTGAGCGAGTAGCTGAACTCTCGGAAGAATCTGATGTTTCTTCTTGATGTTAATCTTTGGTTGGCCCTGACTTTCCAGAAGCACGTCCATCATTTGCCTGCGAAATCGTGGTTTGATCAGGCACCGGACGCGTCTTGCTTTTTCTGTCGATTGACTCAGCAGGGTCTATTGCGGCTGGCGACCAACCCCAAGGCGTTCGGTGCCGATGCCATGCCCATGAATGACGCCTGGCGCGCTTACGACCTTTTTCTTTCTGATTCGCGAGTTCAATATGCCGATGAACCGCCGGACCTGGAGTCTTTTTGGCGAACTCACACTCAGGCCAAAATGTTCTCGAACAAAGTATGGAGCGACGCTTATTTGGCAGCGTTTGCTCAAGCCGCAGGATTTGAACTTATTACTTTGGACAAGGGATTCTCGAAGTACCAAGGTTTGAAACACACCGTTCTGTAGGTGGTCACGCTCTCTTTCTCTTGACCGGAACTTTTGTTGACATCGAACGCCCAGACAGTTAGCATCGCTGTTAGAATTGCGAGCGGTTTTTCCCATCTGCTGGGATGGCGGACTGCTTGTGGAGGATGACTTGATGAATGCTCTTTTGCGCCCAGGTTCATTGTTAATTGCTGCCGTCGCTATTCTCTTGGGGTCATTGCCCCGGCCATCCGCGGCTCATGCGCCGGAAAGCCCAGAAGTTAGGGCGGTCATTAAGAAGGGGCTTAAATATCTGGAGACCGCCAAGGAAGGACGCCTCGGCGGGCAGTGCCTGATTGCACTAGCATTTCTTAAAGACGGGTCCGATGAGAAGCATCCTAAGATCGTCGCCGCGGTGAATGCCTGCCAGGCGGCTACCAAGGGGGAGGTGGGGGCGGATATCTACAGCACGGGCATCGCCATCATTTTTCTTTGCTCCCTCAACCCAAGCAAATACCAGCCCGAGATTGTCAAGCTGCGAGATTCACTGGAGGACCGACAGAAATCGCATGGAGGCTGGGGATACGCCGATAAAGACACTGGCGATACCTCGATGACCCAGTATGGCATGCTGAGCTACTGGGAAATGAACGCGGTGGGGATTCCGGTTTCTACAAAATCTGTTGAGCGGGCTGCCGATTGGCTGCTGCGGACGCAGGATCCCCAAGGAAACTGGGGGTATCAGGGAGTAGAAGCCAGCGAGGCGAAACAATCGTCGCTAGTGGATCAATCGCCCAAGAACTCCTTGGGAATGTCCATAGCGGGGCTCGGCTGCACCTACATGGCCGGAGATTTGCTTGGACTGGGAGAACTCCATTCCGACCTCGATAGCGGCCTCCCCCCTGCCCTGCGGCCACTCAAAAAAGCAGCGGTCAAAAAGGGTCCAGTCACGAACATCGATGGCAAACTGATTCGCGCCGCGCAGGAGCGGGGAAAATCCTGGTTCGCCAAGAACTACAAGATCGATCCCGCCGGCTTCACGCATTATTACCTTTATGCTCTGGAACGGGGCAAGAGCTTTCAGGAGGCCGCAGCAGGACGCTCCGTTAAGGAACCGACCTGGTACAACGACGGCTATGAGTTTCTCAAGAAGACTCAGAAGCCGAATGGCTGCTGGGATTCGCAGGAGAATTTGGAAGACGTGAACACCGCATTCTCGGTGTTGTTTCTCCTCCGCTCGACCAAAAAGGCCATTGAGCGAGCCAAGAGCTATGGCGATGGTTCCTTGCTCGTGGGCCGTGGATTGCCCACGGAAGTGCAGGAGGTCCGGGTCCGTGGCGGACAGGTTGCCCCCAAGCGGCTCGCGAATCCGACTAGTGAATTGATTGAGATTCTTACCAAGCCGGACCATGCGATGTTTGCCGCGGTTGTAGCGGACGTGGAACTGCTTCGGGATCGCCTCAAGGCGGCCAAACCGGAGGAGAAGAAGGAACAACTCAATCGCCTGCGAACGCTCGCCGCTACGGGAGTTCCTGAAGCTCGAATCACCGCGGTTCGAGTCCTGAGTCAACTGCGGGACATTGACAGTTGTCCGGCTCTCCTTTCCGCGCTGGACGACCCCGACTGGCAAGTGGTTTTGGCCGCGGATGAAGGCTTGCAATTCGTGGGCTGGAAGACCAGCGCCGTGAATCTGTTAGGCGACAAGCCGGACAACAAGGCCCGCGCGGCGGCGAAGGATCGCTGGAGGACCTGGTATCTGACCGTCCGGCCGGATGCGGAACTGGAATAGAATCCAGGGCTTTGTTTCAAGCGAATTGCGAATTTGCGATGACGACTTCCCAAGAACTACCCTTACCGGAATTGCCCGGCGCGCCTGCGGAAGTGAAAAGTTCCGCGCCCGGGGGCGCGAAACTGCAAGCGGTCACGGGGAATTCCTCCGGCGCGTCCCCCGGCCCAAGCACAAAAAAGCGCAGCAAACTTCCCCTTGTTTTTTTTCTTCTGTGTGTCTTTGTTTTGGCACCTTCGATAGGCATTGGTGTTTGGCTCAGTATGGGCAAACCCGTGGTGGTCGTCAGTGACCCTGGCCAGCCGATTCCGCCGGAGCCCCCTCCCCCACCGCCAGCGTTCAAAACTACGCTGGCCATCGGTAATAATGCGACGCCAACCGCTGAGACGATTGATGCGCTCACCAAAAAGACCGATACCATTTCTTCGCACGCAGCCGGACTTCCGCAAGATTTGTTGCTCGCTTCATTGGACGGTACGGCCCCTTCTCGATTGATTGTCTCAGGAAATCTGGAGAGATCCGTCGATGCCATCAGCCGCATTCC
This sequence comes from Planctomycetaceae bacterium, assembly GCA_005778405.1. Taxonomy (GTDB): domain Bacteria; phylum Planctomycetota; class Planctomycetia; order Pirellulales; family Pirellulaceae; genus SXOA01. Next base: position 37,565 of record SXOA01000062.1, on the reverse strand, counting down.
GCGGCACGAGCGGTGGGAAATTCGGATTGGAGCCGGCAACACTTCCGACTCCTACACGCGGCAGCTCGACTTTTTCAAGATCGAACTTGGCATCATCGGCCAGGCGAATGACATCGTTTATCTCTCCAATCTCTCCGCCCCCAATCCGACTGCCAAGACTCAGTCCGGAGCCGGCGAACAGCGGTTGTATCTCATTTGGCAGCGGGGCTCGATGCGGGAAGCGGATGAAGAAATCCTCGCGCGGGCGAAGATTCCGTCGGCAGGCAAAGTGATTGTGCATTTCTGCCCTGAGGAACTGGAGAATGAACTGGTCAAGTTGGAGGATGACCAGGCCAAACAGTCCGGACTCAAGCGAATCCGCAAGACCGTATTCGGAGTCCGGCCAAGGGAGCCCGAGGGCTTTCGATTCTTTGTGGTGGAACAGAAAGCCGACGAATAGTCTGACGAGCGCGAATGGCAAAGACCGCACAAGAATTCCTGGATCACCTGGCGAGCAACGACCTCACTCCGCCCGAGGTTGTGGAGAGCCTGCGCCGCCAGGTGGCCAAGGCGACCAAGCCTGTTTCCCCCGGCACCCTCGCCCGGCTGCTCGTGGACAATGGCCACCTGACCGAATCCCAAGGAGAACGACTGGCGGGAACTGCGCTGCCGGCCTCCAAGAAAAGTGCGTCGCATAGCGGTGTGCTCGGCCTGGAGCCAATTGGGGAAGCTCCGGTGAAACCAGCCAAACCGGTGGCGAAAGGCCCGACCAAATCCCAAGCAGAAATCGACCGGGCAGCCGCCGATCTTGGCCTGGCGCTCCTACCTGACGAGCAGAAGCTCGGTTCAAAGACGGCCCCTGCCGTCACAACCAAACCGGCTGCACCCGCCAAACCGGTTTTGCCGCCAAAGCCGAAAGAATTGCTCGCCGCTGGCATCGACGGGTTGATGCCGCTGGAAGAACTGCCGTCGCCAGTGACGAAACCAGCAGCCGCGAAAGCCAAGCCGACGGTGAGCACCACTCCCAGCACGGTTGCGAAGAACAAGGCCGCAACTCCGCCAGTTGCGCCTTTGGTGGAAGGGCTCGCGCCCCTGACCGCGCTACCTACGGACGACTTGTTCGGCTCTGCTCCCACCGCAGATCCTTTTGCGTCCTCCCCCGTCATTCCGCTTAACTCGCCCGTAAACCTGGCCGATCCTCTCGCCGCTGCCGGACCATTGGCAGCCGCGCCTTTGACTGCGCAAAAGTCCGCCGCCGCGCAACAAGCAGCAGTGCCTCGCAAGCGTTCCAAAGCACTGCCGATCATTGCCGCTGTCGTTGTCCTGCTGCTCGCCGTCGGCGGAGCTGCGGGCTATGTCTTCACGCGGAGCAACGGCGACCAGGAATTCCAGCTGGCGGAGCAAGATTATCAGGCCAAATCTTATGATGGCGCCATCACTAAGTTTTCTCTCTTTCTGGAGGGCTTTCCGTCAAACTCGAACGTGAACACTGCCCGTTTGCACCGGGGCATGGCGAAAATCCTGGCCGCTTCGCCAACCAAAGACAATTTCACCGCGATGCTGCCAGCCGCAAAAGGAGCGCTGGGCGAAATCAGCGGCGAGAAGGAGCTGTCGCAGCTTCACGCGGAGCTCGCTCCGCTCCTGACCGATATGGCAGCCAATCTCGCCGAACAAGCCAAACAAGGGAAGACCGCGGCTGAATCCGCCGAGAAGTTGAATCGGGCCCAGGAAGCCCTGACGCTTGCGAACGACGGGCGATTTGTCCCCGGCTCCTTGCGGCAGTGGCAGCGGTTGGCGGACGTGGAGGATTCGCTCGCAGTTTTGGAGCGGGAACTCGGCCGTAGCAAGGCTCTCGAAACGGCCTTGGCGGATTTCAGGAAGAGTGCCGAAGGGGGAAAGCTCGACGCAGCGCTGGCGGAGAGGACGAAGCTCTTGCTCGCGTATCCCGATCTCGCGGGGGATATCGGCCTCAAGGAGCTCGGCAAGCAAGTTGGCAAAGCAGTCGCAGCTCAAGTCAAATCATCCGCCGATTCCAGCAAAGGGGAGTCCGCGGAGGCGAAAACTTTTGTTTTAGGCAGCCTGGCTTTCGCCAGCGGCAAGCCCGTTGCCGCTGCGGAGACTCCCGAGCAAACATTCTTCGCGCGGGCAGGCGGCTCCATTTGGGCCCTGGACGGCGGCACTGGAAAATTGCTGTGGTCGCGCCCCGCCGCAAATGCTGGCGGCCACTCGGTGACACCTCTCGCGGCCGATGTCGGCAGCTACGTGGTGTTTGCCGACTTTATGAGCAACACAGTGGTTTGCGTGAATCCTCGTAGCGGCGCGCTGAAGTGGCGGCATTCGTTCAAGGAGCCCTTGGCCGGTGAGCCCCTCGTGATCGAAGGACAGGTTGTGGTGGCGACCACAAACGGAAAAATCGTGGCGCTGGACGCTCAAAGCGGCAACGGCAAATCCGCGGCCCAGTTGCCGCAAGGTGTGCGGCTCGGACCGACGGGTGGGTCCGGCAAGGTTTTCGTCGTCGCTCAGCACTCATTCCTCTACGTGCTCTCGCCGGATTTGAAATGCGAAGCCGCCGTTTACCTTGGGCATGAGCCCGATAGTGTTGAGACTCCTCCGACCGTTCTTTCGGGTCACGTCATTGTCGCCGAGAATCGGCCGGCGGCGGCGCTGCTCCACGTTATCGCGCTCGATGAGAAGGGACTGGCCGCTGGCTCCACGAAACAAGTGGGAATACCGGGCCCGGTTTCCACTCCGCCCATTATCTTGGGCGAACGACTGCTCATACTGACCGATCAACACTCAGTGGCCTTCGGCTACCAACCTGGGGATGACGAGCCGCTGAGAAAGCTGGGGGAGACGGAAGCCAGCAGCACACTCCCGCTGGCCCGTTTTGGAGCCGTGCATGCCGATAAGCTGTGGATCGGGGACGACGGCCTCAGGAGATTCGACTTCCTCCCCACCGATGGCACTCTCAAAGAAGTTTGGGCCGGTTTTGCGGGAGAGACGCTGGAAGCTCCTCCTCAGGGAATTGCGGATACTCTATTCTGTGTTCGCCGCAGCACAAATCACGCTGGCGTTATTGCAACGGCACTCAAGGCTGCCTCTGGCGCGACTCTGTGGGAGGTTTATCTTGCTCAGCCACTTACTTCGCTGAGCGCAAGTGCGGATGGATCCTCGGTGACGGCCACCATTGCGGCTGGAACGGTCGTCAAGTTTGTTCCGGCGGAACTGAACGGGAACAAAGTCCAGTTCGTGCCCGCCGTGGATGATGCAGTGGTTCCCGCGGTCCACGGGTCACTCGCTGCACCGACTTTAGCTTGGGCCGGAGGCAGGCTCAGCATTTCCACCTCCGGCTCCGTGGAACTTTTGGATGAGAAGACCTTGGCCCCTCTCGCGGAGCCGTTTCAGCTCAGCATTCGGCCGGGAGTCGCACTTGCTAACTGCTCGGCAGCAGCGACTGGCAGCGAAGGAGACAGCATCGTCATCTGTGATGGCGGCAATTCGGTTTACCAACTCCGGCTGGAAAAGGCTCCCCAGCCGCACCTCGCCTTGGTAGCGAAAGCTGGCCTAAAAATGCCGGCACTTTCCCGTATTGCCGCGTTCGACTCGTCGGCTTATGTGGTGGATGCGACCGGTGCCGTTCAGGTACTGTCGCTGCCGGAGTTGAAAGCGAAACAGGGGGGCACACTCGCTTGCCGCGCGGTTGTCAGCGGACCATTCGCGGTCGGCAAGTACATCCTGGTGGAAACGGACAAGAGCGAGCTCGTCTGTCTGGATGCCGGCGGCAAGCAGGCTTGGAAAATCATTCTGGCGGATGGGCCCCTGGCTGGTTCTCCGCTCGCTGTTGACGGAGACCTGTTGTTGCCGCTGCGGAATGGTACGCTGCTCCGCGTCGCCGCGGCCAGTGGCAAGGAAGTGGCGCGAGCGGATCTGGGGCAACCGCTCGCCGGCTCCCCAATCATCGCGGGCACTGCCGCGCTGGTGCCGACGGCAGCAGGCGGGATTCTCAAAGTCGCCATTCCGGAGAAGAAGTAAATGCCGCGCTCTCCACGACTTGTGAATTGGACCAAGATGGCCGTTGCCACTCTGGGCGTGGCATGGCTGATGTGCGGAATTGCGCCCGCCAAGGACACAGATCCGCTCTATCTGCAAAGTCCGTTCGACGAAATCACGCTGGACGAAAACAACAATAACGCTGTTCTCAAGGTCAAGCCTCTCAATTTGCCGGGGCGTAAAGTCCCTGCGCCGGCAGACCGCAAAGGGGATTTAGAAATCGAGTTGGTCGAACAGGCCGGACAGACTTTTGCCGTCGCCTGGGGAGCCGTCGTCAAGGTCAGGCTGTTCGAAGAGCTGGTCTTGGCCGAGGCTCAGCAGCGCGTGCAAGAAGGGCGGTTCGACGAGGCGTATGCCTATTTTCGCTCTCTCGAAGCCAAAACGCCGCCGGTCGTGGGATTGAAAGACGCGATTGAATCCTGCCTGTATACGCAAATTGGCGCGAGCTTCACAGCCGGCCGCCAGGACGAAGCGATGACCTTGCTGGCGGAGTTGAGCGGTCGCAATCCGCAGCGGACCGGACTTTCCAAGGCCTACGAGCGTGTCAGCCTCGAGCTCGCCAAGAGCCGCATCGCCGAGGGAAACTTCCGCGCCGCCCGCAAATTGCTTAGTAACCTGGCGGAACGCTATCCCGAAACGAAGACGACATCGGTGGCGGAGTTTGAAACGATGCTGAAGGACAAAGCCACCGCTTTACTCATGCAAACCAAGACCGATCTGGCAGCGGGCAAGCTGCGCGAAGCACACGAAGCCGCTGGAAAGATGCTGGAAACCTGGCCGGCAATTGAAGAGGGAAAGCAACTGGCGGCGGAGTTGCATCAGAAGTATCCACTGCTTTCGGTCGGCGTCATTTCGCCATTGGCCGCCGCTCCCGCCAAACCGAGCGATGACTGGGCCAGCGTTCGCACGGGACGTTTGCTGGGCCGACCTCTGGCGGAGGCCGGCAGCGGAGAGAGCGACGGAGCTTTTTCCTCCTCCTTTGGCGAGCTCTCCCGCCCGAAGGGAAATGCTCAGGTCGTCCTCAAGCTCAAGGATGGTCTGAAGTGGCAAGAGCCGCCCAGAATTCTTCGGGCGCAGGATGTGGTCCGAACGCTCCTGTCGGCGGCAACGCCAAAGACGCCGGGATACGACGAATCGTTTGCCAAGGTGCTGGCGGGCGTTGAAGTTGGCACCGAAGGAGAGATTCGAGCTGTGTTCGTCCATCCGCAGCTCAAGGGGGAAGCCTGGCTGCAGCGGTGCCTGCCCGGATATGGCCCGTATAAGCTGGCGAATGCCGCTCCACAGCAAGTAAGTTTTGTGCGACAAGCGGCCTATTTTGGCGGAGCGGCTGGAATTCAACCGAGCGAGATTATCGAGCGGACGTATCCCGATGCAGCCGCCGCGATTCAGGCACTCCGTCGGGGCGAAGTGAGCATGGTGGACCGGATCAGCCCTTGGGATTTGCGGCGCATTTCCTCCGGAGACGAGTTCACCGTGGAGCAGTACGCCTTGCCCCGGGTAAGTGTACTGCTTCCCAATCCGCGACGGCTGCTACTCGCGAATCGCACATTGCGGCGGGCTATCTTGTATGCCATCGACCGGGAAAGCATTCTGCGCCGCGGACTGCTGACTGGACAATCGATTGACGGCTGCGAGGTCGTCAGCGGGCCGCTGCCGAGGCTGCCGTTCTCGGACGATGCTCGCCCCAGCGGCTATGACCCGCAGGTGGAAATTCGCCCCTACGATCCTGCCGTTGCCTCGGTCCTGGTCGCCGTGGCGATGCAGGAGGCAGCCTCCTCGGCCGCGGTTCCTTCGAAGTCGCTCACATTAGCATTTCCCGCAGAGCCCATTGCCCGCATCGCCTGCGAGTCCATCTCGCGGCAATTGGAGCTCGTCGGTTTGCAAATCACATTGAAGGAAATCCCCGCCGGCCTGGCGGCCGGAGAGGACTATGACCTGCTCTATGAAGAGCTCGTGATGCAGGAGCCCGTTGTAGATGTTTGGCGGCTGCTGGGGCCGGGTGGAGTGTCGGGCGAGTGCAGTTCGGCCATGTTGCTGGCTCTCCGGTCGCTGGAGCAGGCGAAGGATGTCAAGCAGGCCACGCTTCGCTTGCAAGAAGTCCACCGGGTCGCGGCTGCCGAGTTGCCGGTGGTCCCGCTCTGGCAGCTCGTCAACCACTTCGCCTACCACAAGTCCGTGAAAGGAGTGCCGACTCGCCCCATCGGGCTCTATCAAGACATTGAAAAGTGGCAAGTCGAACTCCGCGTCCCTTTGGAATGATCCTCCGCGAATGACACGCACCGTTTCCATTGCGATCTTGATACTGCCGGTGCTTTCGCTGCGCGGGTTAGCCGCGGACGATACCGCGCCAGTGGCCTGGGAATTGCTGCCTTACCGCATTCAGCTTCTAGTCGCGGTGGAAGCGAATGCCTCGTTGCCGCCGCGGCTGGCGGATGAGCTTCCGGTCGACCTGGCCGCGCGTGTCCCCGCGGTTGTCGGCGGCGCGTGGCGTCTGCAAGCCAGTGCGGCACCTGTCGAGCTGCGCCACCCAATCCTGCACTCCTTGAATGACGTCACGGCCAATGAATTGCCGGCAACCGCGAAGAAGGGGGACAAAGTCATCCTACTGGGAGTAGCGGCCGGTCAAGACGGCTTTCTGGTGCGGGCCCGCGAGTTGGATTTGGTGACCGGACTTTGGAACACCACGGTCACGCGGAATGTGCGCCAAGGAGCCAGCGTCAAACAGGAGGCGCTCTGGTGCCTGCTCTCCGCGTTCGCGCCCCACGCCCGCATCGAAAAAGTGGACGCCAAAACCGTCACGCTCAAGCTGCGCGCCGCGGCTCTTGCTCGGCGCGAGGCCGATCTGCCGCTCATCCCTTCGGGGACCGTCTTCCGCCCGGTGCTCGTGAAGAGCGATGCTCGTGGGGCGATTGTAGCCGGCCCCGTGGAGACAATTGACTGGACCTATTTGATACCCACGCAGAGCAAGATCTCCTCGTCCTCATTCACGGCCTCCATCGAGACGGGGCTCACCGGCTCTGTGATTGCCGAGTATCATCCCACTCGCTTGCGGCTCGCCTTGGGCGTCAGTCCTTCGCAGGATTCCACCAAGGTCAAGCTGTTAGCGGAAGGAAGCGCTGCACCTTTGGAAGGTTATGAGGTCGCCGCGCAGGAGCCGGAAGCTGCTGGAAAGCCAGGCACCACTACGTCGTTTGGTCGGAGCGGAGCCGATGGGATCGTCGTCGTGCCGCCAAGTCTGAACGCAGTCCGCACAATTCTCATTCGCCACGGGGAAGAGGTCTTGGCCAGGCTGCCGCTGGTTCCCGGACTGGCGGAAGAAATCACCATCTCGCTCGCCGACGACCGCCCGCGGCTGGTGGTGGAATCCGCCCTCCGCCGCATCCAGGACGACCTGATCGACATTGTCGCCCGCCGCGAAGTCCTAGTCAGCCGCATCAAAGCCGCTGGTGCAACCAGCAACACCGCCTCGGCGGACAAGCTTAAAGATCAGTTGCGCAAGCTGCCGAGCATCGACTCGTTTCTGGCCGAACTCGCCAACCAGCAGCAAGCCGCCGAAGCCTTAGAAGGCTCTGCCCGTTCGAAAATGCTGCAAAAGCTGGGAGACATCCGCAAGCTCGCCGAAAAGCTGAAGGCGGAAAATCCGGCCAGCAAGCTTTAGCCCGCAAGGCTGCTTGTAATCGCCCGCTGCGGAGTGCAGAATCGCCGCATTGCCTCCTTTCCCCCTCTCCCGGAACAGGCCATGCCACGCACCTCCCGCCGCAAGTTTCTCGCCGCGTCCGCAGCCGCTGCTTCGAGCGCGTTTTCCTTCACCATCGTCCCTCGCCATGTTCTTGGCGGTCCCGGCCAAACGCCGCCAAGCGAACGAGTCAACATCGGCGGCGTTGGTGCCGGCGGCATGGGAGGCGGAGACATTTCGACGGTCGCCAAGCTCGGCTGCAACGTCGTCGCCCTCTGCGATGTGGATGAGCAGCGCGGAGCCGGGCTGTTCAATGCCTTTCCCAAGGCGAAGCGGTACAAGGATTTTCGCGAAATGGTCGACAAGGAGGCCAAGAATATTGACGCGGTTACGGTCGGCACACCGGACCACATTCACGCCGTCGCCTCCATGGCCGCCATCAAAGCCGGCAAGCACGTTTACACCCAGAAGCCGCTGACCCACACGATCGTCGAAGCCCGCGAGCTCACGAAGGCGGCAGCCAAGGCCAAGGTAATGACTTCGATGGGCAATCAAGGTCATGCCAGCGAAGGCTCGCGGCTGACTAATGAGTGGATTCAGGCCGGCGTCATCGGCGAAGTCCGCGAGGTCCACTGCTGGTCGGATCGCGCCGGCCGGCTCTGGAAGCAAGGGCTCGGCCGCCCGGCCGATTCACCGCCGATTCCCAAGACGCTCGACTGGGACCTCTGGCTCGGCCCCGTGAAGGAGCGGCCCTACAACCCGGCCTATTGTCCGTTCGCCTGGCGGGGCTGGTGGGATTTTGGAACCGGGGCGATGGGGGACATGGGCTGCCACATCGTCGATCATCCAATCTGGGCGTTGAACCTTGGAGCGCCGACGTTTGTGGAATCCCGCGTCACACACGATGGCACGCTGCTCGGCGACAAGATCAACAATGAGATGTTTCCGATTGCCGCCATCATCTACTACGACTTCCCCGCCCGCGGAAACATGCCGCCGGTCCGGCTGACCTGGTACGACGGCGGCCTCATGCCCCCTGCCCCGCCGGAGCTTCGTGGCCAGAAGTTGCCGGACAACGGTGTCCTCTACATCGGCAGCAAAGGGAAAATGTACCACGGCAGTCACGGCGGCATGCCGCAGCTCTTGCCGGGCGAACTGCACGACGCCGCGATGAAAGTTCCCAAAACGATGGAGCGTTCCCCCGGCCATTACGAGGAATGGGTCAACGCCTGCCGCGGCGGCAAGACGCCGGTCGCGAGCTATTCCTACTCCGGCCCCATGACCGAAATCGTGCTCCTCGGCGTCCTCTCCCTCCGCGCTCCCGGCACGCGGCTGGAATGGGACAGCGAGAACATGAAGATCAAGAATGCCCTGGAGCTGAATCAATTCACGCATATCGAATATCGAAAGGGGTACAGCCTGTGATTCTCCTATTGCTTACCTGGGTGCCACGTTCACGGCTTTGCGTGGGCGTGCTGACATATCTTGTACTCGCCGCCGCTCCCCTTCTCGCCGCCGACAACCAGCTCACCGACCAAGAGAAGCAGGACGGCTGGGTGCTCCTCTTCGACGGCAAATCGACAAGCGGCTGGATGAGCATCAAGGAAGAGCCGCTGCCGGAAAAGAACGTGCAGGAAGGGGCGCTCAACCCTCACCCCTGCAACTACATGCTCGTCCACGGCAAGGACTGGGAGAACTTCCGCCTCGAAATGGACTTCAAAATCGCCAAGAAATGCAACAGCGGCATCTTCATCCGCACCTTCCCGCTCAAACCGCGAGAGGGAAGGGATATCGGTTACAACGGCATCGAGGTCGCCGTGGATGACACCACCGCCGCCGGATTTCACGACACCGGCGCGCTCTACGACCTTGTCCAGCCGAAGAAGAACGCCATGAAGCCCGCCGGCCAGTGGAACCACATCGTCGTCACCTGCGACAAAAATCTGATCGACATCGAGCTCAACGGCGAGAAGGTGACGCACATGGACCTCGACCAGTGGCCCGAAAAGAACAAGCGGGCCGACGGCACTCCCCACAAGTTCGACGTCGCCTACAAGGACCATCCCCGTCACGGCTACATCGGCCTCCAGGACCACGGCAGCGACTGCTGGTACAAGAACATCAAACTGAAGCCCTTAAAGTAGCCCGCTCACTCCGTGAGCGCGACACGCCAGCACACGGAGCGTGCTGGCTACTTTGGTTCCCAGATGGTCGCCCCGATGTACCGTTCCGGTCCTGTTTCCTCATCCCACATGTAGTAGACAGTCACAACCTTGCCATCCGACCGTTGCACGCTTCGGCAATATCCCAGATCCTGCCCGCCACAGTCATTACGCAGCTCAATCGGCTCGCTCCAAGTCTTGCCGCCATCGCAGCTCAGCCGGGACAGGATGCCAAATGGCTTCGTGCGAAAGCCGTAGGTCAAACAGAGCCTCCCATCTTTCAGCCGCAGCAAGTGCGGCGGATTTCCTGCGCCGGTATCGGGCACGGGTTTGCTCACGTGCTTCCAGGTCGCTCCGTCATCCACCGAGCCCCAAGCTTCGATCCAACTCTTGAGCTGCTTGCCTTGCTCCAGGCAGCGGACTGTTGTCAGCAGGTCGGTCGCGGAAAGCCGCACGGTCGAGGGCATGATGGAGTACCCCTTCGGTTCGGGGCCGATGAGAGACACCAGTTTCCAGGTCTTGCCACCGTCCGTGGTTCGGCCGCAAAGTGGCCTGCCTTCGCGGTTGTTGCTCTTGGAGGCGGTCAGGAACAACAGACAGTCTTGCTTCCCGTTCACGAGATAGTCCGTCCGCGCGGCAATACCCTGCTGTCCAAGCAGCGGCAGCTTGAACGGCCCTTTCCAAGTGCGGCCCCGGTCGTAGGAGTAATAAAAGCGCGATTCACCGGTGTTCGTTCTCGTCATCCGGCAGGTCATGGCAAAATGGGGATGCGTGAAGTCGATCCCGCCGGGGCAATCGACCGGCTCCGGCTCAGTGAACTCTGTCGGCAATGTTCCATGCCGCAATCCCGCGGTGCCGATGAGTACTCGCTGCCGGGCCGGATTTTCAATCGACCAGGTCTGGCCTCCGTCGAGACTGCGGGCCAGCAAATGCTCCTCCGGCTTGTCATGGTCGATGTTGTGGTACGTCGGTCCGCGGTCCTTGTGATACCCCGCGCTGAATCCGACCAGAATCTCGTCCCCCCACGACCAGATTCCATGATTCGCCGGCCAGCCGCCGAAGCGGCCTTTCTCGTGATAGACCTTGACGTGCTGAAAACCACTCGTCCGCTTCGACTCTTCCGAGCACAGGCTCGGCGCGGCGGCACCAAGTACCGCCACCATCAACAGCAGCACGCGACATCGAAGACTGTCTTTCATCGCCTCTACCTCACCGGCAAAAACATCCGCACGATTTCGATCCCCACTTGCCCGATCATTGCAACCCGGCAAGCGACCCCCGCCCAGTGAAGGTGATCCCGCTTCGCGCCGCTGACCTTGTCGAGAATTCCGGTGATCAGAAACGCCAAGGGGACCAGAACACCGATGGACAAATCGGCCAGCCTTATCATGGGAAACGGGGAAGAGTAGCTCGTCCGGATAAAGCTCCCGGAAAAACAGCACATGCCGAGCAGGGCAACCATGTTGGCGAGAATCCACACCAGGAACATCTTTCGCCAGCGGTTCTCGCCTGGCATCTTCGCCATCGCATACGCCGCCACGGCATAGAACGCGAACATCAGCGGCAGCCGGTAGAACATCAGGTAGCTCGCGGAACTGTGTTGGAACAGTTGATGGCTAATGATGTAGACCGGCCAACTGAGCAGCGACGTGACTCCTGAGATCACGAGCAGCCAGTGCCCCGGCTGATTGGGGAACGACCGGCCGCCGCTGAACTTCCGCCAGACCATCAGGCCGACGGCTGCGACGCCGGCCCCTTGCAACGGACTCATCAGCAGGGCTGAAATGGTCTGTAGCCAAGAGGGATTCAGCGGGCTACTTTCCTGGCCGGTCGTTTGGCTCATCGCCTGCCGGTAAAACGCCAGGATCACCGCGCTCCCCGCGGTCCAAATCATGAGGTAGAGAATCGAAATCCGCTCTCCCGGATCGGGCGGACCGGATTCCACGTCCTCCGCTTTGACGATCTCACCGGCCCATGGCCCGGTGGGCAAGGACTGTGGCGGATCGGGGAGATCGCCGAACGGATTTGAACTGGCTGCACTCACCGGAGGATCACTTGGCTTCTTTGACTTGAAACGCGAACAGTTCGGTTCGATCCAAATGGATTTTCAGCCGCACCGTCTGGCCGACGATAGTCCTCATGCTTTCCTTCTCTTTCCAGCGCGAATGCAACCGGATTCCGTCGACCTTGGCCAGCGGCTCGCAGTCCGCGCGAGCGAAGCCAGGCAGCGGATCGCCATCTTCATTCAGTATCTCGACCGCAATTGAGCCCTCGCTCGCGTCCGCATTGAGTTCTAATTGGCTTCCCTCGAGCTTGAACGGCTTCGTGATGATCCAGCCCGCCTCCTTCTTCTTCCAGGGCTCGATATAGACAAAACGGTCAAGCGGCGCGGTGGCCAGGCCAATCGCCGGCAGGTACGGATGCCGCATGTGGCCGTTGGGCCAGCCGGTGTAGTAGAGCCAGTGCTGGTCGCCGTGGGTGACGATGCTGGGTGCATTGTGAAGGATGTCCTTGTCGAACGCCCCCTCGCCCCCGCGAGCGATTAGCGGCTTCTCGGCATAGATCCAGGAGAGATCCCAGTCCGCTTCGTGGCCGCCGCGGCGGGTGGCGAGGTAGACGTTCCAGATGTCCCGTTCGTGCCGCCGCTTGTCCTGGCTGGCGTCGACCTGCGGAATGTTGAAGGCGGGCCATTCCATCACCACCATCAGGCCGAAGTCGATCCCCTCGTGCTGCCAGAAGTTGACCGTGTGAATCTGCCGCCTCTTCACTTCTGCCGGTCCTTCACGGTCGAAAATCCAATCTCGCACCGTCGTCCAGTTCGTTGGGTCCGCCTTCACGTCCGGATTGGTCATCTCCCGAGCCCCGCGGACTTCCGTTTCGCCTCCAGCGCCGCCGAAATCCGTTCGCGTGAACAGCCGATATAGCTTGGCCCGCTCGTCCCAGGCGAGTTGACTCAGCGTATCCGCCGCTCGGCCGGTGACAGGCTTGCCGTCGTTGTAGGGCTGCCAGTGAATCCCATCGCTGGAATGAGCCAGGCAGGCCGCATGTGGCAGCTTGCCAGATTCCAGCGGGCGGAACAGCGACTTGAACTTGTGGGCGGGATCGGTCTCGTGTGGATCGAAAAACGCGACGACTCCCTGATAATCCAGCAGGTTGGTCTCCTTGGCCCCCTCATATTCCCGCAGCCCCAGGTTCGGCTTCGTCCAGTGAATTCCGTCGGCCGACTCCGCCCGGCAGCAGTAATCGACCGGCCCCACATAGCCGTAGTGCATCACAAACTTGTTCGCTTCTCGCCGCACTGACTGCACCTGGAATAAATTCGCCTGCTCCCACGGCCTGTCTCGCACCAGCACCGGCTTGCCACCATTTGCCTTTGCCATCGGATTTAGATCGCGATGGATGTTGTGGCGATGCGAGATGACATAGTCGTCCGTCAGCAGTTGCTTCTGCAAGCCGACGGTAATAGCCGGCTCTCGCCACAGTTCCGCGATGGAGGGAACGGGCGGGAATTCACGCTTTTGTTCCGTCGCCGGCTTCGCAGGCTCTTCCGCACCAGAGACGGTCGCCAGCACTAGCAGAACCAGCGCGGAAATACGACAAGACATAACTTACCTCGGGTAATGCGACGTCAAGTGAAGAGGTTCCAACCCTGCCGCTCAGCAGCGGCGGGGCACTGGCGAGCTTTGGTTAGGATAAACGAATCATGCCCCACCGTCAGCTGCAGCGTCTGGTTCGGCGCGACCGCTACGACCAACTGCTATGCCAGTCCACCCAGCGGATGGATAGATATGCCACAGAGCGTCACAACCGACTGGATCGGCGGCTCCGGTGCATGCGATTGTTATCCGGCGATTCTGTCTAGACGGTATGGTTTATCTTGAACATTTCGTAAATCTGATGACCGATTTGCCAGTCAGATTCCCATTGATCTGCGGGCGTTTCAAATTGCACCAAATACAAAGTGTTAGTTTGTTTATTGCCGACTCCGACAATCCGAATACGAGACTCCTTTTGCCGATAACCTTTCGGCGGATCAATTTTCTCGACGCCGCAGGTGTAATATTCATCATTGGAATCTTCAAACTGTTCCAGCGGCGTGATTCCCTCCAGACAGATATTCACCATTGCGTTACACCACATCGAAATGTCGCCATTCATGCCACGCACAACATTCACGACAAAGCCCGTGTTGAATTGCTTCGTTTTCGCGTATGGCTCGCGCGTAAAATAGGCGGATTTAGAAGTTTTGCCGTCGTTGTCGACCTCATGAAAATGCCAACCGTGTGGGCAAGGAACGAATGCCTCGAGCGCAGGGGATCGAGTCCACGAAAAATCATCGGGGCATACAGGCAGCTCGGATTGGTCAACCCATCCTTTACGCAGGAAGAGCGTCGCTATCATTGCGCCTGTAAATTGTCGTCGATCTAGATTCATGATGTAGCCGCCGAACTAGTTATTATCTTGTGCCACGACGAGATCACTGATGATTGCCAATCGTTTCACTCGCCCATTCAAGACAACCAAAGGTCATGCGACCGAAGGCGATGCGCCTGACCACACTCTTCGATCATACGGGGAGTTTTTCTCGCGAGTCAAGGATTTTCGACGTCCGGGTGTCACGCGATCGGCTTGATCTCCACCCTCAGCCCGTCCACCCACTGCTTGTCCTCGCCCGTGTAATACAGATACGCCCGGCTGGCAGGGCCGGTGTAGGTGCCGGGGATGGCGGCGACGAGGCTGAGCGGCAGCGTGATGCGAGCTTCCGCTTGGAAAGCTCGCCAGTAGAGGACAACTTCGCGGCCGAGGACTTCGTAGGCGGCGATGGTTCCCGCTTTGACCAGCTCCTTGAGCTGATCGTGGCGGACTTCGAGGCCGCCGGGGAGGCCGATAATGGCGGTCGGCGTGGGCACGATTTCGTTGGAGCGATTCGTCACTACGACGCGGGCTTCCGTCACGGCCCCTTCGGACATTTTGGAATCTCGCAGCGAGACTTCCAGATGGAGCTTGCACTGCTCGGACGAATTGGGCTTCAGGCGCGAGAAGCGGGCGGCCACGGAGTGCGGCATCTGCGAGCCCCCTTCCATTTTGACTTCGATGCTGTGCTTGCCGGCAGGCAGCACCGGCAGCTTGGGCAGCGAGATGGTCCCTTGTGTCTTCTCGTCGAACGGGACCGCGTCACCCAGCGGATTGCCGTCCAGCACGAGCTGCAGCTTGCCAGCCGCCTTGGGAGTCGCACGGGATTGGTCGTAGGCGACGATAGCCTTGAGGGCGAGGATCGTCGACTGCGTCGAGCCAAAGTGGCCCGCCTTGCACTGCTCGGCGAGATAGCGAATCCCCTTTTCGACGTTGGCCGCGAAGCTGGGATTTTTCAGCCAGGCGAGCACCGCGAGCGCAGTTGTTTCGATTGCCAGGGCCTCTCCCGTGCTGCCGACGACGGAGACGGTGGCATCTTTCAGCGAGCCGTCGTCGTTCTGCTTGCCGGCCAGTTTGTCGAGCATGATCGCGGTCCCCTCCTTGTCGCCGGAGAGCAGCATGACATTGGCCGCGAGCGCGGCTACGTAGGTATTGAGAGTCTTCTCCGCCTGGGTGCGAATCCATTTCACCTCGGTGGAGAGGTCGGCGTCGATGCCGGCGCTCAGTAATGCCCAGACGTTGTAAACGGTCGAGACTTCCGGCTCGGCAAGCCAGGTGTGGTAGGTGTGCGTCTTGCGGATGAACGTTCCTTTGCCGTCGCGCTGGGCGAGGAGCCAGGTACGAGTCCGCTCCAGGAGAGCCGTATCGACCGGACGGACCGTGCTCATGTCGGTGAATTCCATCAGGCCATACGCGGTGAGCGCGTCGTGCCCTGGATCGGCTCCGAACCATTCAAAGCCGCCGCTCTTGCACTCGAAACCCCGCAGCCGGTCATAGCCGCGGCTGAGGATGTCGGCACTCTTTTCGATGAGGGACGACGGCACGTCCTGATGCGACAGAAAATACTGCTGAGCCATGACGAGCGGATAGACGCTCGAACTGGTCTGCTCGAAACAGCCGCATGGTTCTTGAAGGAGAGCGGCGAGCGCTTCGGTCATCGCCGCCAGTGGCGTGGGATAGACTTCGATCTTCGATTCGAAGCTCCCCTCGACCATGTCGGCGGGGATCACGATTTCGTGCTTCGCCGCGACCCCTTTATCGAGCAGTCCACCGCCGGCCACTTCCATGGGAAAGCCTGCGGGGCGAACGGTGACCTGTCGCGTCACTTTGTCGCTGTATCCGCCGGCGTGGGCAGTCATGACGACTTGCATCGGCCCGTTGTGTGGCCCGGCTTGCATTTCCACGAGAGTCCGGCCGCGAGCCCCGGCGGCGAGTTTGACCGTGGACTTTGCCTCGGGTGCTTGCTTGGAGAGCTTCGAATCGACCGAAAGATTTACGCTGCCGAGCGAAGACGTCGTGGTGTTGACGCAAGTCACCGGAACCAGCAGCTTGTCCCCCTGCGTCACTTCCAGCGGCAACTTCGGCTCCAGGTAGAACGGGTTGGCCGATTCCAGGACGGTCGTCGAGCTCCCGAGCCCGCCGGTTGTGCTGAAAGCGTCGGCGAAGGTGCGGAAAGTCGTGATCGAGTCATTCAGGGCGAATTCAATGCTGGCTTCCCCCTTCTCATTGGTCCTCAGACCCGCGTGCCAGAACAGGGTTTCGGTGAAGTCCACGCGGTCGCCCGGTTTGCGATCGGGCCGCAATTCGTGAGCATAGATGCGGACAAAGACAAAGTCGTTGGCGATATGCAGCTCGTCGGCGAAACGTCCGCCGCCAAAGCCGCCGGCACCCGCGATGCCGCCAGCCGCACGCCTGTCCTTCTTGTCAAGCTCTGCTTCACGCTTACCCTTGACGGCTACGGATGCGCTCTTAGCCAGTTGTTCCACGAGTTGCTTGGCTTCCTTGGCTTCTTCCTTGGCCTCCTGATTCTTTTGCGGAGCAGAGCGCACGGAACTCACCGCGACACCCTTGAAGGCGTCATTGGGCTGAGCTCCTTCGGCGGCTGCCGCGAAGAGTCGAATCTTGCCGTCCGCTTTCTCGTTGTTGTTGAACCTGCTGAAGTCGCGAACGGCTACGGGGGAGAGCAGCGCGAGCGCCCGGCGGGCCTGGTCCTGGTGCTGCTCGACGAATTTCTGCCAGTGCACGAGGGCGAACCGCCGCCAGCCCTGCGTTCCAAGTAAAAGATCCACGGCGAGGGCCGACTTTTCATTTTTGGCATCGAAATAGACATGAGCATCCGCTAGCTCGCGAACTTCGCTCTCCAGCAGAACCATCACCGGCAGACGCGGGGATTGCTCCCGCTTGTCGACCATTTCCAGCACGCTGTCGTCGGTCACGGTCAGGCCGACGACGGCACTTGTCGGCGAACCTTTTTCGTCGAGCGTCTTGATGTTCAGCTTGGCCTTGCCGCCGGGGGAATAAGTTTTTGCATCGGGCGTCAGCACCACTCGCACCGACCTGGCCGGCTGGCGAAAGATCAGCCGCTCGGCGAGCGGTTGGCCGGCAGTATCCCAAACGGTGATGGTGAGCACGCCGTCGGCCGAATCGGGAGCGTCGAACGTGACGGTCTTGCCGTTGTCGCCGGCCATCACGGCCTGGCGAGCAAGGACGCTTTCCCGCCGGCTCAAGGTGGCCACGACTTCGCTGGTCGTGGAAGCGATTTGCACACTGATTGGCTCGTTCTTCTCGAACAGATCTTTCGTGGCGCGGACGACAGCCCCCGCCGCCTTCACCGCTGGCAATGGGAACTGCGTCTTGATGCCCGCCGGCTCGGTGATTCTCAGAACGTACTTTCCATCCTTGGAGGGCATAAACTCGCAGCGGCCTCGCCCTTCGTGCTCGCTCCGGATGCGGGCAACTTCTTTGCCGCTCTCATCCACGATGACCCCGGTGAAGTCCGCCGGTTTCTTGGCGGGAGTCTGAGCCTCGACATAAACGCGGCTCGCCAGCCCTGCCACCAGCTCGCCCCCTTCGGGATAAACCGTCAGATCGACCGTTTGCAAGAGAATCGGAATGGTCTTGGTCGCCGTCTCCACCGCGCCGCTGTCGTCCACGATCATCGCCAGCGTTCCTTCGCCGCGAACGATATTCTCCGGCAACCGAAAGCGGGTCGTGCAGTCCCCATTTTCACCCATGGCCGCTTCGCCCCGATAGGCTTCCTTGTCATCGACTCGAGCGACCACCGTCACCTTAGCGCCGACCGGAACGCCCCCTTCGGCCCGCTCGACGTGCAATGCCGCAACCACTTCTTCGCCCGGTCCGTAACCGTCGCGAAGGAATTTGATCTGCGTTTTCAGTCGCGGGGCGCGATAAGCCCGGATGTCGAAATTCCGCACGGACGGCGTATGGCCGTGGAACGGAAAACTCACCTTGGTCGTGTATTCGCCCCCCGCCTGATCGTCGGGAACCTGCCAGCTAAAACCGATGACTCCGTCTTCCGCCATCACCGCACCAGAGGCGACGGTATCCCCCTTGGGGCCGATGATCTCGATCACAGCTTGCAGGCCTGCTTCCTTTGGCGGAGCCTGACGGGTGGCATGATGCAGGATCACACCCCGCACATAGATCTTGTCTCCCGTGCGATAAATAGGCTTGTCGGTGCTGACATAGGTCAGATAGCGCTGAGCCCCTCCAAGCTGTGCCGAATCCGGCAGCTTCACCTGGGTGCCTGGATCTTGATCGGCAACCAGTTTGCAAACTGCCCCTGTTCCGACAAAAACCATTCCGGCAACAAACGAACGGCGAGAGACGGATTCTGGAAACATGGCGGACTCCTGGCAATTCGGGTTGGAGCCGAGCGGCTCAGCAATAAGGGTCTGAAAATATAGACGGCTCTCCCCAGACAAGTGTTTCCCGAAAAGTTGCCGGGCCCAGGCCGGGCGGTAGCAGGCCCCCTTTCGCCGGGGTAAAACACGATGCGGCATATGCCATTGAACAAGAAACAGACCCGAAACTTCCTATGACGAAACTCATTCCGCATTTGGCTGTTCGACTTTGCAGTCTGATAGGCTGGGCCTTCGCCCTTGTAATAACGCCGGTCAGCATTTGCTTTGCCGACGAACCATCGGGCGAGTTGGCCGAACGGCTGGCGAAAGTCAAATTCGAGCAGTATGCAGAGGCACCTGGATACTCCGAAGGGCCAACCTGGCGAGGGGGCGAAGTCTTCTTTTGCAGCGGTGCGCTGCAGAGAGTCGATTCCGATCGCAAGGTTCACAAGTTCCTCGAAATCAATCCGGCCGGAACGCTGCTCCGTGGCGACGGCCAAATCCTGATTTGCGACAACAAGGACAAAGCGATCCTGAGTTTGTCGCCCGAAGGCAAACTGGCCGTCGTCGCCGATCAGTTTGAAACAACTGCTCTCCGGAGCTTGAATGATGTGACGATGGACGCACGCGGCAACGTCTATTGGACCGACCCCGAGGGCTCGTCGCTAAAGACCCCGATTGGAAGTGTCTTTCGTTTGCGGCCAGACGGCCGTGTGCATCGTGTGGGGACAGGGATGGCATTTCCCAATGGCCTGGATGTCGATCCCGCCGGAAAGTTACTCTACGTAATTGAATCTCAGTCCCAAAAAATCCTCCGCTATGCCGTCCCGGCCGACAACGATCTGCTGGGCAAGGCCGAGGTCTTCTTCGATCTCGGCGGCTCGGGAGGAGACGGCTGTGCGTTTGATGCCGCCGGCAATTTGTGGGTGGCTGATTTCCATCGGCCAGAAACGGGCAAGGGCCGGATCACCGTACTGAGCCCCGAGGCCAAAGTGCTCGCCTACCTGCCGCTGCCGAGCAAGGTGGTGAGCAATATCACTTTCGGCGGCCCGAATCACGACGAAATCTTCTGCACGACCGGCGAACCCCCCGGAGTCTTTCACGCCAAGGTCGGTGTCAAAGGATTCGCAGGCCATCCCGGCAAGCCCATGCAAGCGCAGCGGATGTTGAACATCCTCCCGCTGCGGCCGCATCCCGATGCGGGTGCTTTGACCGCGATTGCGAAGATCGCCGAGGAAGCGCCGCTGGACTTAGACGGAATTAGTGCTGAGGCCAGAATCAACATGATTCTGCTGACCGGTTCCATTGCGGACCTTCGGCTTCGCGAAGATGTGCAAAAGCTCCTTCCCGCTTGGGAGCGCGCGGCAGCAAAGCACGCTCGCGACAATAGGCTTCTCGCCGAAATCAAACGACTGGGAGGAAGGGCTACGCTCAAAGTCACCGCGCCCGACTGGCTACGCCAGATCGTGGGAGACGAGGGACTCGCTTCCTTCAGCCGGATCATTGAAATCGAACTCAACGAAAGAACGGACGGCCACAAAGAACCGACGCCTAAGCCGCTCTCCGACCGCGTGACCGATGACTGGCTCAAGCTGATTGCCGATCAGATCGAGTTGCGGCGACTGGAAGTATCCGGCACCGCGGTCACCAGTAAGGGGCTCATTCATCTGAAGGATCTCGTCAATCTGGAACGGCTCAACATCTGTCTCACCGCCGTCAGTGACGACGGCTTTGAGCACCTCGCCGGTCTAACCAAAATGCGGCGGATGACTATCTGCTCGTCCAAGATCACGGGCTCGGGCTTCGCGCATTTGCAGGGAATGAAACAACTCGAATCGATTAACCTACACTCATCTCCCGCGAGCGATGCCGGACTCGCCGAAATTGGCAAGCTCACCAGCCTCCGGCGACTGGAAATCGTGCACACGAATGTCACGGATCCAGGTCTCAAACACCTTGCGGGCCTAAAAAATTTGCGGCAACTGCACATCCATGGTCCCGGAACCACGCAGGCGGCCCTGCCATTTCTTGGGGAGTTGCAGGAACTTTATCAACTTGACGTCTATGACCGCGCGGCCAGCAATCAGACCCTGGAACAGATAGCTAAACTGCCCAATCTCCGCTTCTTGATGCTGACCCTGGGAATCTTTGATGACGACGGCATCCGGTATCTGGCGAAAAACTTCACTTTGGAAGAACTGTACCTCGACTCCGATCAAGTCACCGACCTTTCGATTCCCCATCTGGCTGGTCTGACGAATCTCCACAAACTCCACCTCGGCCAGGCCAAACTGTCCTCGGCAGGTCGCGAGCGGCTGAAATCATTACTTCCCAAGACCGAGATTTCGCCCTAGCGATCCAAACACAAGCTCGCCCCTTTCCCTTCCAAGTCCGCTGCGCCGCCTTTGCGAGCCGACGCAGATGCGATAAAGTGAGACACGTCGGCGCGGCACCATCGCCAGCCCCCCGTTTTGTGAGAGCCTGTAGCTCAGTTGGTAGAGCAACGGACTTTTAATCCGTAGGTCTCGGGTTCGAGTCCCGACAGGCTCACTGTACAGATTTTATCCATTGCATCGTTCGCGGTGGAAAGCGGTGAATTGTGCTGCACAGTCCTGATTTCTTCAGGACTCTTGCACACCATGGGACTGGCAACTTGTGAGTTGTCCCCCACGGTGCAGTACCCGTTAACGGCTGGCTGCGCTTGTTTCTGCGCCTCAGGTGCGCCGGATTTTGCGCAGTGATGAAAGTGCTCATCCGTCACTTGCAAATGCTGCTTGGCGGCCACGGCCTGAGAGTTCCCAGGCGCCCTGGCTTTGTCCCGCGAGATTGGAGGAAGATTTCGACATGGTCGTTGCCGCCCACTTGGCGGTGAACCAATCGCTCCAAAAAAGGGGCGGCTGCAACTCAATTGGCACGTGTCGGTTGACATCGCGCCGTGCCCGGCGATTAGAATCGACCAGAAGGTGGAATTCTTGGTGATGTGACGATCCAGCTTGCCAAACGTGTCGTTGCACCACCTGGATAGGTATCCTGAAACGTGTTACCGTTCCAAGGATTCCGCGTATTCAGCCACAGGACGAAGACAAGTTGTTATGGGAAGAAACTTCGAAAATCGCAAGAATTCGATCTTCAAGACGGCCGATCAGAAATCGAAGCTGTACTCCAAGTATGGCAAGCAATTGTACGTTGTTGCCAAGAGTGGCGTCGCGGACCCCGATGTCAATGTGCCATTGCGAAGCCTGGTGGAGAAAGCCAAACGGGACCAGGTTCCCGCCCACGTCATTGAAAAGGCGATTGAGAAGGCCCGAGGTGCAGGGGGCGAGGATTTCGTGTCCGCCCGCTACGAAGGCTTTGGTCCGGGGGGCTCCCTGGTCATCGTCGATTGTTTAACGGACAACAACACGCGCACGATTTCAGAGATCCGCAATTGTTTCACAAAGAGCGGTTCCAAGTTGGGAGCCACCGGTTCTGTCGCCCTGTGGTTTGACCACCTCGCGATTCTTTCCTTCAAGGGAGACAATGAAGAGCAAGTGCTAGACTCATTACTGGGTGCCGATGTCAATATCGATGAGATCGAATCCAAAGATGGCAAACTGACGCTCTTTGCCCCTCCCAGCGAGTTTTA
The DNA here is from genome assembly GCA_005778405.1 of Planctomycetaceae bacterium. Taxonomy (GTDB): domain Bacteria; phylum Planctomycetota; class Planctomycetia; order Pirellulales; family Pirellulaceae; genus SXOA01. The sequence goes on along the minus strand of SXOA01000062.1, from coordinate 15,296 downwards.
CAAAGCCAAAACTGCGTTGTTGCAAGCGTTTCCAGGAACCGAGTTGGAGGTCCAAGAAATCAGCTTCCTCCCACAGACCAGCAAAACGCTTGGTGCGGAAGACTTGCTTATGTTTCAAAAGCTCATCAGCATGCTGAACGAATGCGACGATGTGCAGGACATCTATCACAACATCGACTTGCCCAGTTAGAGCGCCCGGTCATTCGACGCGACGAGAGATGTCGATTTCCAAGTCCATGGAACGCGTCCCTTGCGGAGGCAACTCTGGTCTCACGGAAAGAACTCTAACTGGGCCAGGCCAGCTAGTTCCGCGGCTGCGTTCCACTGTTCGGTCAGGGCGCCGACATATCCCAAGTCGGACTCGACCAGCGACCGCTGAGCCTGGAGTAGTCGCTGAAAGTCGAATTGGCCCGTGTCAAAGCCCTGCTGAATGAGCCGCACACCGTCCTGTGCCTTGGGAATGATTCGTTTTTCGTAGCGAGCGACTTGTTGCTGGGCCACACGAAACCGGGAAGTCGCATCGGCCATTTGGCGGGCTACGTCATTTTGCGACTGCCGGACGCCCTCCATCGCCCGCCCAATATCCGCCCGAGCGGCTCGAATATTTCCCTGGTTTCTATTCCAGGCAGGTATTGGCATCGAGAAATTCAGTATCGCCATCTCCTGAACTCCCGTGACTTGCTGCATATACCCGGCCGTTACGGTCACATTCGGACGAGGTTCGACCTCTGCTCGGCGGGCCACCAAGCGCGTCCTCTCGACTTCCACTTCCGCAAGGCGTACGTCGGCATTTTGCGGAACGTAACCGTCAACGACGATCTCGTTCTCCAATCGCTGAAACGACGTTGCGATCTCACCCGTCAACCGATGAAGCTGCAAATCGCGAACTCCCATGATGGCCGATAGTTGCCGCCGCGCTCCCACGGCGGTCACTTCGGCGTTCTCCAAGGCGACCTCCGCTTTTTCGAGTTCAATGTCAAACATAATTGCGTCCGGTCGCGCACCCTCGCCAGCCTTAAACAGGCGGTCGGCGGCCTGCTGTGATTTCCTGGCCAGTTCCACGAGTTTCGTTAAGGCGAGTGTCCGCTTGTCGGCGGCAACGACCGCGGCATAGCCCTTGCGGACCTTGGTCAGCAATTCGAACCGGGCGCGAACGAATCGCAACTCGGCCTGTGTCACCTGCTGCCCGGCGGCAGCCTGGCTAAGTCTTAATTTGTGGTGAGTCACGATTTCCTGGCTGAGCTGTGCATAGTACTGACTCTCGCTCCCCCCGAGCTGCATTCCGCCACCCTCAACGACAGGATTGGGGTACAGTCCTTCCTGCCGAGTACGGCCTTGTGCCATTTCTATCTCAGCGGCAGCCTGGGATAGAACCGGACTGTATTGCTCCGCAATTGCCAGCAAGTCCAGCAGTGAAAGCGAGTCATGACCCGGCTCGTCGACAGCCACAGGAGGTGGCAGCAGCTCGGGATGAAGGGCCCCAGTCTCCGTTACGTGGCTCTGAGGCAACACGTTGGGTTTCCGAGGTACTATCGTTTGCGCATGGGCCGATGCGCCGGCAACAATCGACACTCCCAGCAACAAGATGTTGGGAATGAGCTGGTCGATGGCGAGCGAGAGCGCTCGATGGGGCCAAGTTCTCACGACAGTCCTCCACGATCGGTATCGGCCGTCAAAATCGTTGAGTTCGGAACCACCGGAATCCGCGCCAAGCTCCGCTTAACCCGCAGATTTTGACACTCCGGCTGATGTTTGTCCCAAAGGATGAATGGGTAAGGACTTCCAACTGCCCGTTGGGCAGCGTCAACCTGGTTTTTTCGCTGTTCCCCTCTTGCGTCATACGATAGAATGAATCAGTCGCGAGGAATGCCCGTGAGATATGCCCGTTACTTTCGTCGTCCGCTAGCACTGGTCCTGTGTGGCCTGGTGGGTGTCGTGAGCGGTCTACCACGGGTGGGGTGTATTTGTCCCAGCGGCGAGAACTGCATCAACTGTTCTCAAAATGAGCCCGTCGTTGCACTCTGTGACGCTGCCGGCCTTCATACTTCCAGCGACTGTTGCTGCTGCGCCCCTCAACCGGTTGAGTCATCGCAAAATCCCGGAGATCAGGTAGCGGGTTCCGAACGGTGCCATTGCCAAAAATTCGTACGACAGCTGGTGCTTTCCCATTCCGCTCGCGGCGTTCTGGTTGGCTCCCCACCGGTTGTGAATTGGATTCCCGGTGACACGTCCTCCTTGGATTTGGTTTTAGTACGAACTTCGCGCCATTTCATTCATCGAGATCGCTTGCCACCTGGCGGCCCCGTTTCTCGCGCCCAGATTCTGCGCTTGTAAGTCGTTCTCGGCGAGTCGCTACTCTGGCGGCTCGTAGTTTCGCCCACAACGTTTGCGGCGTTCTAGCGCGCGAACATTTCTGGCTGCCCGCGTCTTGCGATGATGACCATGCTCTTCCGCCCGCTACCCTGGGATTATGGGGTCCGCAATTTATTGCGACGACCAGGGCGGAGCTTTTTGACCATGCTGGGCCTTGGGACGGTTGTCCTGCTCGTGCTTGTGGTTGTTTCGTTTGTGCGTGGACTCGAAGCATCGCTAGTCATTAGTGGCGATCCACTCGTTGCGCTCGTGCATTCGCTGGGCGCTGCGGAGAACATCGAAAACTCGACAATGCCCGGCCGTAGTCCGGCCCTGCTGTCGGCCAGCCTGGCACGCATCGAGTCGCGATTCGGTGAGCGGTACGTTTCTCCAGAGTTGTATCTGGGGACGGAGATCCATACCGAAAGTCAGTCTGAAGTTGCCATGGGGCTGGCCCGCGGTGTTACTCCGTCCGCACCGCTGGTGCGTCGAAAATTCCAGTTGGTCTCCGGCCACTGGCCTCGCGCGGGAGAAGTGCTGGTCGGCAGGCTAGCTGCCGCCAAGATGGGCCGCGATCCCGTCGACCTCGCCGCCGGCAAGAAACTCCGCTTTGAGAGCCGCGACTGGACCGTGTGTGGTGAATTCTCGTCGGGCGGATCGGCCTTGGAATCCGAATTGTGGTGCCCTCTTGAGGATCTCCAGCAAGCCATGAAGCGGCAGGATCTCAGTCTGGTTGCCGTCTCGGTCACCGAACCCGCCGGCCTGATCGACCTGGCCGAATTTTGCAAAGAGCGGCTCGATTTGGAATGGCAAGCGACCCCCGAGACGGCCTATTATGCCTCCCTGCAGCGCCACTATGGTCCGGTGAGGACCGTGGCCTGGCTGATCGTGGTACTCGTGGCGGGAGCCGGGGTGTTCGCCGGCCTGAACACCATGTACGGAGCCGTGGTCGGGCGTGTGCGAGAACTGGCGATGCTGCAAACGCTCGGCTTCTCGCGGCGGGCCATTGCCCTCTCCATCGTTCAGGAAGGGACGCTGCTGGCTGCGGCTGGGTCGCTGGTTGCCTCCGCGATTGGATTGGCTCTACTGCAAGGCGTTGCGGTCCGGTTCACGATGGGTGCATTCACATTGCGGATGGACAGTACCGCCCTGATCGTTGGTTTGATGACGGGAGTGACGATCGGCGTCGTTGGGTCGCTGCCTCCCGCGTGGCGCGCGCTACGAATGCCAGTCGTCGATGCCTTGAAAGCAATCTAAAAATGTTCCCCTACTCATTATTAAAGGAGTCGTTCATGCGTTATCTGCTACTGTCATGGATCGTCGTTGCCGCCGCTGTGTCGGGTTGCGGTTCGTCTGGAGATTTGACCAAGCCAGACGCTAACTTGACGCCGTCCACGGTCCCCGATGCGCGGTTTGTACTCGCCGAAGAGCCGGCCGACGCCAAGACGGTCATCGAAACTCGTAAGGATTCCCAGGACGGCGACGATGTGACGATTACGGGCCGAATCGGAGGCGATGTGGATCCGTGGGTCCAAGGCCGGGCCGCTTTTCTCATCGTCGATTCGTCGTTGGTGCCGTGCAGCGAACGGGAGGGTGACAGTTGCAAAACACCCTGGGATTACTGCTGCGATACGGATCGCCTGACGGAGTCCAAGGCGACCATCAAATTCGTGGACGAGGCAGGGCAAACTGTCTCCACCGATGCCCGGCAGTTGCTGGGGGTGAAAGAGCTCCAGCGGGTCACCATCCGTGGCAAGGCCAAGCGCGATGAAGCCGGCAACCTGACCGTTCTCGCCCGTGGCATTTACGTAAAACGTTGAGAACTACTATGTCCGCACAAGTGAATTTGCAAGAACTGGCCGTCGACCGTTCGCCGCGCGCTTCGGCGAGTGTCAAACGGCCACGCAACCTGTTCGTGCGTTACGTGGTGCCGGCCACGCTCTTGATCGGCGTTGCCGCGCTTCTGGGCTGGTCCCTGCGTGATCGGCTGTTACCGACTACATCGGTAACCGTGGTACCGGTCATCGCGACCCGCGCGGTGTCTCAAGCGGCGGATACTCCGCTCTTCCAAGCGGCGGGATGGGTCGAACCTCGTCCCACCCCAATCACCGTCAGCGCGCTCACGGAGGGAGTTGTGGCGCGAATGACGGTTATTGAGGGGCAGTCGCTCACGGCGGGCGAACCCGTTGCCTACTTGATCGATCAGGACGCCAAACTGGCGATTCGACAGGCCGACGCCGACCTGGCGTTGCGGCAGGCCCAGCTAGACGCGGCAGAAGCGACCTCGGCAGCCGCCCAGAAGCTTCTGCACGATCCCCTTGGGCGTCTGGCGGAGTTGGCCGATGCCGAAGCGCAGCTTTCCAAGGTCGAAACCGACCTGGCCCGCCTGCCAGCACAAATCGATGCCGGAAAATCACGTAAGGCACTTGCCGAGCAGGAAGTGGAGACAAAAACGGCCGCCAAGGACGCCGTGCCGGCCATCACGGTCCAGCGCGCCCAAAATGACCTGAAAGTTGCCGTCGCGCAGCTCGACGAATTCAGCCGCCAAACGGAGGCTCTCAAGCGGGAGCAAACCGCGTTAATCAAACGGCGCGACGTGTTGCAGCGACAATTGGAACTCAAGGTGGATGAACAGCGCGCAGCGACTGAAGCCTTGGCAAGTGTTGCCGGGGCCAAGGCGCAGGTCGCGCAAGCCGAAGCAGCACTGGATATTGCCAAATTACGCTTAGAACGCGCGGTGATTCGTGCGCCAGTGGACGGCAAAATCCTGGCCCTGACTTCCCGACCAGGCGCTAAGTTGATGGGGTTGACGCCGGCTGGAATGGCCGACGCAAGCACGGTCGTCACGATGTACGACCCCGAATCCCTGCAAGTGCGAGCCGATGTGCGCTTGGAAGACGTGCCTCAGGTGATCGTCGGGCAGACCGTCCAGATTGAGACACCCGCGGTGAAGGAACCGATAGCGGGCAAAGTGATCACCGCCACGTCCATCGCCGACATCCAGAAGAATACACTTCAGATCAAGGTGGCCATTGACAAGCCTCCCTCGGTCATCAAGCCGGACATGTTGGTCCAAGTGACTTTCCTCGCGCCGGCAGAGACTGCGAAGCCCCGCGGTGAAGGTGTTGCGGCCCTCAGGATTGCCGCGCCTTCGTCGCTCATTGAGGGCACCGGCGATGGAGCCAGCGTCTGGGTTGCCGATCTTGCCAATGGGATAGCACGCCAGCAAAAGGTAAAGCTCGGTCGGCCGATTTCCCGCGAGCTCGTCGAAGTGTTGAGCGGGCTGTCGATTGGCGACCGGCTGATCGTCAACGGTCGGGAGACTCTCCAGGAAGGGGAGCGAATTCGCATTGTCCGGGAAGACATTTCGCTTGGCAAAGAGGCTGTCAAGAATAGAGCGGCAGCCCACGGAATGGAAGCGTCGATAACTCCCCCTCACGGTGGCAAATGATATAGAGGCGAAGCCATGGCTCTACTGCATGTGGAATCCGTCACGAAACGCTTCATCAAGGGAGACCAAACGATTACGCCCCTCGAAGGCGCATCGCTGGTGGTTGAACGAGGTGACTTCGTTTCGCTGATGGGCGCGAGCGGCTCCGGAAAAAGTACGCTCCTCAATTTGATCGCCGGAATTGACCGGCCAACTGCCGGGAGCATCGTGGTGGATGGCGTCGATATTACTCAGCTTTCGCGGACTCGGCTGGCCCGCTGGCGCGCCCAAAACGTCGGCTATATCTTTCAAACCCACAATCTCATTCCCGTGCTCACCGCCTACGAGAATATTGAAATGCCGCTGTTGCTCCTGCCCCTTTCCAGAAGTGAACGCCAGCGACGTGTGAGCGTCGCGCTGGAAGCGGTGGGATTGACCGATCGCGCGGAGCATTACCCCCGCCAACTTTCCGGCGGGCAGGAGCAGCGAGTCGGCATAGCGCGGGCGATTGTGGCCAGTCCCACGTTGGTGGTGGCAGACGAGCCCACGGGCGACCTGGATGCGGAAACCTCCGAGCAGATCCTCGTCCTGCTGCAGCGATTGAATCGTGAGCTGGGGATGACCCTGCTGATGGTTACGCATGATCCGGATGCAGCCGCCATCGCATCTCGGCAACTGCGATTGGACCGGGGAAAGCTGCTGGAACTCGCCGCAACAAATTCGCTGGCAACTACTCCCTGAGGCCCTGCCATGTTCCGTTTTCTCCCCTATGTCCTGAAGACCCTCTGGCGGCATCGCACGCGCACGCTGCTCACCGTCAGTGGCACGGCGGTGGCGCTCCTCGTGTTCTCGTTTGTCACTGCGGTCCAAGAGGGACTGACGCGGCTGCTTAACGACCGCCGGCATGACCACACCCTGATTGCCTTCCAAGCCAACCGCTTTTGTCCGAGCACCAGTAAGCTGCCGGAAGATTACGCACGTCGTGTTGAGCGACTGCCCGGCGTGAAGAGCGCTGTGCCGATCAAGGTCTACATGAATAACTGCCGCGCCAGTTTGGACGTGGTGGTTTTCAATGGGTTGCCGGCGGACAAGCTGCGGCAAGTGCGTTCGCTCGATCTGCTGGAAGGAGACTGGTCCACGTTCGAGCGCCAGCAGGATGCGGCCATCGTCGGCCAGTCCGTTGCCCAACGGCGGCGACTCGCAGTCGGCCAAAAGTTCTCTATCGGAATGCTGACCGTCACGGTAACCGGAATCTTTCGCTCGCCCGATCAATCCACAGAGAACATGATCTTCACGCACCTCGATTTCCTACAGCGAACCAAAGGCTTGAACTCGGTTGGAACGGTCACTCAGCTGGAAGTAAAACTCGAAGACAACGCAGATCCGCAGTCGACCAGCCAGGCAATCGACGACCTTTTTCGCTCGGGTCCCATAGCAACCAACACCCGCACCAAGGGAGTATTTCAGGCCAGCGCGGTCGGGGACCTGGTCGAGTTGGTCGGATTCACGCAGTATTTGGGGTTTGCCTGCGTTGCCCTGGTACTCGGTCTGGTCGCCACGACGACCGTCATGGGCGTGCAGGACCGAATCAAGGAGCATGCCGTCCTGCAAACCATGGGCTTCACGGGATGGCACATTTTTGCCTTTGTGATCACCGAGAGCCTCTTGGTCAGCGTTGCGGGTGGCGCTCTTGGGATTGGAACGGCCTTGATCATTTTGAGCACGAGCAACTTTGCCCTGGGGACCGAGGGGATCTTGATCACCTTCTTGCCCTCGATTTCGCTCGGTTTGACGGGGCTCGCTGTCGCGCTCCTGGTGGGACTTGTTGCCGGTATTGTCCCAGCATTTCAAGCCGCTCGGGCAGAGATTGTTCCTGCGCTTCGGTTTGGGTAAGGCACACTATGTATCGAGAAACGACGAAGCTCTAAGCAATCTCTTGCGGTTGGGAAAGCGTCGCCCAAGTCTGTTTTTGGCGGCCAGTTCTTTCTCACAAGAGCTAATCGAACCTCCGATTGAGATCAGGTTGAACTTTCCGCCTCCAGGGATCCAGAGAGAGCCGGAGGTGGCAAGAGATTCGCTGCCGATGAGAGGGATGCGCCGCGCATCTGGACAACTGCCACGTGCAACCACGCCAGGCTACCGGCAGTGAGCGCCAGCAGTGCGACGAAAGCCATTTGGGGCACGCCGGACCAGCGGCCCAGAGCGCCGAACAGTGGTGGCAGAAAGAATCCCCCCAGGGCACCAAGCAATCCCACAAGGCCGCCCACGGCGCCAACATCCTGCGGAAAATAATTGGGGATGTACTTGTAAACCGAGGCCTTGCCAATCCCCATTCCGCAGCCGACGACAAACATCAGCATGGCAAACACTCCGGCTGAGGGATAATAGGCGACGCCCAGATATTCGCCGCTGGGAATCGCCAGGATGGCGAGCGCCACGGTCATGACAGCAAAGACCCAGTAAGTCACGACGCGCGGGCCGAATTTGTCCGACAGGTAACCTCCCAGTGGCCGCAAAAGACTCGCGGGGAAAATGAACGATGCGGTGTAGAGCGCGGCGGTGTGCAGTGAGAGTTTGTAGGTATCAATGTAGAACTTCGGGAGCCAGCTCGAGAGGGCGACATAGGCACCGAACACGACGACATAGTACAGGCTGAAACGCCAGACTCTCAAGTACCGCAGCGGCGACATCAAGGAGAGCATCGAACGGCCTTGCGCCGGACGAGGATCATTTTTGGGAGCGACCAGCAGAATGACTCCGGCCATCATCACGAGCAGCACCGCATAGAGCGACGGAATGAACCGCCAGCCGCCGGGTATCCAGCCCCACAGAAAGCCCGCGGCCGGAACCAGAGTCAGGATCGCGGGCACGAACAGCACCAGCAGCTTGGTCCCCGCGGCACCGACATTACCGGCCCCGAACACCCCCAGAGCTGTCCCTTTGGTCTGTGGCGGAAACCAGGCTGAATTCCAGGCGATGCCGACGGAAAACGAGTTGCCCGACATGCCAAAGAGCGCCGCGCACATGAAAAGTTCCATGTACGAATCGGACAGACTGAACAGATAGGTCGGTATCGCGGAGGACAGCAACAGGAAGACCATCATGTTTCGGCCGCCAAACCGATCCGTCCAAATGCCGAAGTTCAGCCGCAACAGTGCGCCCGAAAGGATCGCAACGGCAATCAGCCACTCCAATTGCGAATCGCTGAGTTCGAGTCCCTTTCGGATAGGTATTCCGAGAACGCCCAACATCAGCCAGACGTTGAACATCAAAGTGAAAGCGACGGTCGAGAGAATGAGCACGCGCCAGCGCGGGCTGGCGAGGGAAGGCGCGGGAGAGATCGACAGCACAGAAGCTTTCTGATGGGAGGCGGGATGCACGAAACGATGCGTGAAGAGTCCGACGTGCGGCACAATCCCGCCTCAGAAACTGCTTGCGTGACAAGAGCCCTGTGATGGTGCCATGAGGATTCTTCGTGGCGCACTTGTTTGCAAATCAAGTGCCGGCAAGGATTTCGAGAATCTGGCCATAGTCGTAAGTGGAAGCAGAGCGCAATGCCTGCGGAGTTGGCGATGACTGCCCAATTATGGTGCAGGCCCCAGAAGGTCGCAGCCATCATGGCTAGCTTTGCGGGCCGATTCCTCCCCTTCGTTACTTGTGCCCTGGTGGCATAGGACTTGCGAATCAATTCCCGGCGCTTCTTCCAGGCGGATGATTGGCGCCGCATAGGCCATGCGGCTGTTTGGACCTTTCCCCGAGCAGGAAGTGCTTTTCGTTAATGTCCGCTTTACTCTTGGAGCCAAGTGCGCCTGCTCGCACCGGTCTGAAGTTGCTCGATGAGCTCCTGCGCGATCAGCAGCAGCTGACGGCGGTAGAGCAGTTCGCTCGGCACCATGAATGTGACTCACTCCCTGACCAGGAAAAGTATTATCGCAATCTCATTCCGCTCACGGCTCCTCGGGACGGGGAGCAGTACGCTTTCGAGGTCGATCTCGATTCCTGCTCCGGCTGCAAAGCCTGCGTGGTTGCCTGCCACAATCTTAACGGCTTGGAAGAGGACGAAACTTGGCGTTCCGTCGGCCTGCTGAGCGGCGGTTCGGCCGAATTGCCGGTGATTCAGCATGTCACGAGCGCCTGCCATCATTGCCTGGAACCTGCCTGCTTGCATGGCTGCCCCGTGAATGCCTATGTCAAGGATCCGGCCACCGGCATTGTCAAACATCTCGATGACCAATGCATCGGCTGCCAGTATTGCATCTTGAAATGCCCCTACGACGTTCCCAAATACAGCCACTCCAAAGGAATCGTCCGCAAGTGCGACATGTGCCAGAATCGCCTAGCAGTTGGCGAAGCTCCGGCTTGCGTGCAGTCTTGCCCGAATGGGGCGATTCGGATCACGCTGGTGAACAAGCAGGCCATCATCGAAGAGAGCGAGGCCAATCAGTTTCTACCCGGCGCTGCCGCTCCGAGCTACACGCTGCCGACGACCACGTTCAAGACCCGCCGCCCGCTCCCGCGAAACTTGCTGCCGGCGGATTACTACGCGGCCTCGCCGCAACATGCCCACTGGCCGCTGGTGCTGATGCTGGTGCTCACCCAGATGTCCGTCGGTACATTCGTCGTGGAACAATTGTTGGGCCGCGTTCTGGCGGTCAACGGACAGGAAACTATCGAGCAAACTCGCGCCGTGCATCTGATTGCCGCTTTCGCACTCGGAATGCTCGGCATGGGTGCTTCGCTGTTCCACCTGGGGCGGCCATTGTTCGCCTTCCGAGCCGTCATCGGCCTTCTGACCTCCTGGCTCAGCCGCGAGATTGTCTGCTTCGGGGCCTTTGCGGCACTGGCCTCGCTGTATGCCGCGCTGCCGTGGCTCTCGGTTTGGAACATCAACATTTCCCGGGGAGCGAATGACCTGCTGGGCTGGAGCGTGGTCGCGACCGGCTTAACGGGAGTCTTTTGCTCCGTGATGGTCTACGACAGCACCCGCCGGCCGCTCTGGCACTGGTCGCGAACGGGGCTGCGTTTTCTGCTGACCGGCGCGCTGCTCGGAATTCCCACCTCGCTCCTTATCGCGTTTGTGGCTGCGGCCTTCACGGAGTCGTTGAGTGTGCCACAAATCATGACGGATTATGGCCGCAACCTCTGTGGTATTTTGGCGCTGGTGGCCGTCGTCAAACTCCTGTTTGAAGCCTCCCTATTCTCACACCTGCTCAGCCGCCGGCTGACTCCGCTTAAACGGACGGCCATGCTAACCACGGGTGAACTTGCCCGCCGGACGAGCCAGCGATTTCTCTGTGGAGTCGCTGGTGGAATCGCCCTGCCCGGCTTCCTGTTCCTCGCCCCACTCCTCGATCCACAGCAGACTCTTTCAACCCAGTTCATCGCGGTCGCGATGGTCTTGGCCCTAGGGATTTGCTTTCTCGGCGAAGTGCTGGAACGCTACTTGTTCTTTAGCGCCGTCATCGCCCCCAAGATGCCAGGAACTCCCGCCGCATGACCGCTGCCGCCGAAACAATACGCTCGGTCCTCGCGGATCTGCTCTGGCAGCCGACCGGTCCGCTGACTCGCGACCTTTTGCTCACTCCCGGCCGTTTTGGACTAGGGAAAGTTCCCGCCGGCAAGCAGCCCGATGCCACCACTACGATGGTCTGCGGCTTTTGTTCCACCGGCTGTGGACTCAACATCCATTTGAAAGAGGGGCAGGCGGTCAACTTGACACCGACGACGAATTATCCGGTGAACCTTGGCATGGCCTGCCCGAAGGGCTGGGAAGCGCTGACCGTATTGAATTCTCCCGATCGGGCAACGACCCCGCTTTTGCGCGATGCCGGTGGAACGCTGCGTCCGGTCCCCTGGGCCGCCGCGCTCCAGACGTTTTGCCAGCGGATGAAAGGGATTCAAGCCAAGCACGGCCCCCATTCCATCGCCTTCCTCGGCACGGGCCAGATTCCGACCGAGGAAATGGCCTTCCTCGGCAGCCTCGCCAAGTTCGGCATGGGGATGCTGCATGGCGATGGCAACACGCGGCAATGCATGGCCACCTCGGTCGTCGCCTACAAGCAGTCCTTTGGCTTCGACGCTCCCCCTTACACCTATCAGGACTTTGAAGAATCCGACGTGATCGTTCTGGTCGGCTCGAATCTTTGCATCGCGCACCCGATCATGTGGCAGAGAATCTGCCGCAACCCCCACGAGCCGCAGATCATCGTGGTCGATCCGCGGACGACGGAAACGGCGATGGCGGCCACGCTCCACCTGCCGCTCCAGCCGAAATCGGACCTGGCGCTGCTCTACGGCCTGGCTCACATTCTCATTCGCGAAGAATGGATCGATCGGGAGTTTCTCGCCGCGCACACGACGGGATTCGAAGCTTTCGCCGAGCACGTCAGGCAGTTTACGCCCGAGTATGTTTCCAAAGTGAGTGGACTCGAAACTGCCGTCCTGGAAAAATCAGCCCGACTGATCCATGAAGGGAAGCGGGTCTCGTTCTGGTGGACGATGGGAGTCAACCAGAGCTACGAAGGGGTCCGCACTGCCCAGGCCATCATTAACCTGGCACTGATGACGGGCAACATCGGCCGGCCGGGAACGGGGGCCAATTCCATCACGGGACAATGCAACGCGATGGGCTCGCGGCTGTTCAGCAACACCACCAACTTGCTCGGTGGGCGAGCCTTTGAGAATCCCCAGCATCGCGAGAAGGTGGCTGGCATTCTGGGGGTCGACAAGGAACGCATTCCCACGCAGCCCAGTTGGAGCTACGACCGGATCATCGAAGGGATTCTGAGAGACCAGATCAAGGGGCTCTGGATCGTCGCCACCAACACGGCCCATTCTTGGATCAACCAGCACGCTGTCCGCGATATCCTCAGCCGGCTCGACTTTTTGGTGGTCCAGGACATGTACCACTCCACGGAAACCGCCGAGCTCGCGCACTTGGTGTTGCCTGCCGCGTCTTGGGGGGAAAAGGAAGGAACGTTCATCAACTCGGAGCGGCGGTTTGGGGTTATTAAGAAGGTGGTCCCTGCTCCTGGTCAGGCGCTCGCCGATTTTCACATCTTTCGCCTGATTGCCGACGCTTGGGGCTGCGGTGAAATGTTCTCGCGCTGGACCAGCCCCGAGCAGGTGTTCCAGATTCTCAAGGAGCTCTCGCGCGGCCAGCCCTGCGACATCACTGGCATCGAAGATTACCGCATGATCGACCAGCGCGGCGGAGTGCAGTGGCCTTATCCTTCGTCGGGCGAGCGCGATGAAGGCACGCAGCGGCGGCTCTTTGCCGAAGGGCGTTTTTATCACGACGACGGCAAAGCCAAATTCCTGTTCGAGATGCCGGCGGAGATGCCCGAGCCTCCTAGCGAAAAGTATCCCTTCCTGCTGCTCACGGGCCGCGGCACCGCTTCGCAGTGGCATACGCAAACGCGAACCAAGAAATCAGCCGTCCTCCGCCAGCTTTATCCGGCGGAAATTTACGTCGAGCTGAATCCCGAAGACGCCCGCAAGCTGCGAATCACCTCCAACCAGCGGGTCGTCGTCGAATCGCAACGGGGGGGCCTTGTCGCCAAGGCGTTTGTCACGCCGACCGTGCAACGCGGACTGTGCTTCCTTCCCATGCATTACGAAACTACCAACCAGCTCACACTGGCTCATTTTGATCCTTACTCCCGCCAGCCTTCCTATAAGAATTGCGCGGTGAATGTGCGGCGAGCCGAAGTTGCCGACTTATCCCCCTCTCCCTTTGGGAGAGGGCCGGGGTGAGGGTTTTGAGACTTGACTGACGGAGAAATACCACATGATCGCCCAATCTGGATTCGACAAACAAACCATCGTCGTCATCGGCCACGGCATGGTCGGGCACCGTTTCTGCGAGAAACTGATCGAGTACGACACCGGCCGCCGCTTCCGTATCGTCACCTTCTGCGAAGAACCGCGAGCCGCCTACGACCGCGTCGGCCTCACGTCCTTCTTCGCCAGCCGCAGCGCCCAGAAGCTGATGCTCGCCAATCTCGATTGGTATCGCGACCAGGGAATCGAGCTGCATGTCGGCGACCGAGCCAGCGAAATTGACCGGGAGCGCCGGATTGTGACTTCAGACCAGGGCTTGGTCATCAAGTACGATTATGTCGTCCTGGCCACTGGCTCGTTTCCGTTTGTGCCGCCGGTCCCTGGCATTGATAAACCGGGGGTCTTCCTTTACCGCACGATAGACGATCTGGAGCGGATCATCGCTCACGCCAAGGAGGTAAAGACCGCTGCGGTCATTGGGGGCGGTTTGCTCGGCCTGGAAGCGGCGAAAGCAACTTTCGATTTGGGGCTGGAAACGCACGTCATCGAGTTCGCCCCGCGGCTCATGCCCCGGCAGGTGGACGACCCCGGCTCGCGGCTGCTGGTGCAGAAAATCCAGTCACTGGGCGTGAAGGTGCATTTGCAGAAGGCGACCAAGGAGGTTCTGGGGGAGAAGAAGGTGGAAAAGATGGTCTTTACCGACGGCTCCGAACTCGATGTCGGCATGATCGTTGTTTCCGCCGGCATCCGCCCCCGCGATGAATTGGCCCGCAAGTGCGGCATCAAAGTTGGCGAGCGGGGAGGCGTGGCCATCAATGACCATCTGCAAACGAGCGATGCGAGGATTTACGCGATTGGCGAAGTCGCCCTGCATCGCGCCATGGTCTATGGCCTGGTCGCCCCCGGTTACGAAATGGCCGACGTCGCCGCCGCCAATCTCTGTGGCGGCCAGAAGCAATTCACCGGAGCCGACCTTTCCACGAAACTCAAGCTGATGGGAGTGGACGTGGCCAGCTTTGGGGACTACGAAGCGCCAGCGGAACGGGCTCGCCCGCTGGTTTACGACGATCCCTTCGGCGGCGTCTACAAAAAGCTCCTCTTTAGCCCTGACGGCAAAAAGCTGGTCGGCGGAGTGCTCGTCGGCGACGCCGACGATTACACTATGCTGGCCTCGCTCGCCAAAAGCGGCAAACTCCTGACAGTGCCTCCCGGCGAGCTGATCGTCGGCAAGAAGGATGGTGCTGGCGGCGCGGATGCAATGGACGACGATTGTCAGATCTGCTCGTGCAACAACGTCTCCAAGGGAGAGCTTTGCACGGCCATTCAGGAAAGAAACCTGCTGACGTTGGGAGAAGTCAAATCCTGCACGAAGGCCGGCACCGGCTGCGGAGGGTGCGTGCCGCTGGTGACGTCGATTCTGAACCGCCAGCTTGAAGCGGCCGGCAAGACGGTGAACAGGAACCTGTGTGAGCACTTCCCCTTCACTCGCCAGGAACTCTTCCACATCGTCAAAATCAAGCAGATCAAGACCTTCGACGACCTCATCGCCGGCGAGGGGCACGGGCTGGGCTGCGAAATTTGCAAGCCGGCGGTCGCGTCGATCCTCGCCAGCCTCTGGAATGACAGCATCCTCAATCACGCAACATTGCAGGACACCAACGACCGCTTCCTGGCCAACATCCAACGGGACGGCTCATACTCGGTGGTCCCGCGCGTGCCCGGCGGCGAAATC